>JAYVXB010000451.1:0-5006 GCA_043785585.1 Deltaproteobacteria bacterium
CTGCAGCGCTTTTTTCGCGCCCTCGACGGTGATGTCGCGCGCCTCGACGATCATCGCGGCGACGCGTTGAACGAGCTTTCCGCTCGCGCCGGCAGCGACGGCGACCGAGCGGGCGTGGAGACCCATGTGTCCGCGTTGGATGCCGTCGGTCGCGAGCGCGCGCAAGGCGGCGAGGTTCGACGCCAGCCCTACGGACGCGGCGGCCGCGGCGAGATCGGCCGCGTCGGTGACGCCGAGCATCAAGAGCGAGAGGCGCGCGGCCGGGTGCACGCGCAGCGTTCCACCGACGGTGCCGAGCGCGAGCGGAAGCTCGAGGCTGCCGACGACGCACCCTTCTTCACGCCGCCACGTCGCGAGCGGCGAGTACTGTCCGCTCCTCGCGGCGAAGGCGTGCGCCCCCGCCTCGACGGCGCGCCAATCGTTGCCGGACGCGATCACGACCGCGTCGACGCCGTTCATGATCCCTTTGTTGTGCGTCGCCGCGCGGTACGGATCGAGCTCGGCGAAGCGGGATGCGTTGACGATCCCGTCGATGACCGCCTCGCCGTCCATGTCGTCCGTCGCGAGTGCTTCGGCGGGCACGACGCAGCGCACGCGCACGCGGCGCTTGTCGCAGAGGTTCGACAAAATACGGAGCCCCACCTTCGCGCGCGCGATCTCCGCAAGTCGATCGGCGACCGCTTCGGCAACGGTGTTGACGAGGTTCGCGCCCATCGCGTCCCGGCAATCGACGATGACGTGCACCACCATCATG
The DNA here is from genome assembly GCA_043785585.1 of Deltaproteobacteria bacterium. Classification (GTDB taxonomy): domain Bacteria; phylum Myxococcota_A; class Polyangia; order Polyangiales; family Polyangiaceae; genus JBBQXV01. The sequence continues at coordinate 755 of JAYVXB010000451.1, forward strand.
CGATCGACGGCTGCGCCGAGGACACGCACCTCGACGTCGCGAGCCCCGCCGCCGCGCGCGACGAGCCCCGGAACGGCGGCGTCCGCCCGCTCGAGGATCTCGGCGCGGGCCGCGACGATCCGCTCGGCCGCACCCGCGGTGTCCGCGACGTCGGTCAGCTGGATTTGGCTGATCATGAGCGGCGGATCGACCTCGACGTGGAAGCCGCCGCCGGCGCGCACCATCTTCGCGGCGTTCGAAGCCGCGGCGACGACGCTCGGCTCTTCGACGACCATCGGGACGACGCGGTCGTGACCGTTGACGCGCACGTTGAGCGCGACCCCGTACGGGAGCGCGTACGTGCCGAGGACGTTCTCGACGAACTTGTCGGCGGTGTCGGCGTCGAGGCCGCCGCCGTCGAGCGCGCGTTCGATCTCGCTCACCTCGGCGCCGGTGGCCTCGCTGACGAGCGCACGCCGCTCGGCGACGGTCACCTTGTAGAAGCCTGGGAATCGAGATGTTTTGGCCATGGGTGATCCTTGGGTGAGACTCGTATCAGAGGATGCGAACGCCTTCGCGATCGACGGCGAACGGCAGATGTTTCATTCCGGCGGTGCGGGCGTGCGCGAAGAAGGAGTCGCTCGGCGGAGCGAGAGCGAGGTGGACGGCGACGTCACCGCCGCCGGCGCCTGACGGGAGGAAGACCGCGCCGTCGGCGATCGCGTGCGCGTCGAGGGCGGCGAACGCGGGGGGGACGATCGGCGCGTCGGCCGCAGCGCCGAGCGCTGCGAGCGCGGACGCAAAGGCGCGTGCGGCGGAGAGGAACGCGGGGGCGCCGCGCATGTCGCAGGCGTTCGCGGCATCTTCGGACGCGGCGACGAGCGCTTCGAACCGAGCGCGGTAGGACGCGGCGTCGCGCGCGCGAAGAGCGTCGACACGAGCGCGCAGATCGCTCGTCCGCGCGCTCACGCCACTCCAGAAGCAGGACACGACGAGCCGTTCGGGCAGAGCGATCGCGCGAGCATCGGCGACGCCAGCTCGCACCTGGTAGCGGAGCACGCCGCCGTACACGCTCGCGGCTACGTCGACGCCGCTGCCTCCGCCTTGAACGCGGGCATGCGCGTCGCGCGCAGCGGCGAAGATTCGCGCGCGGGTGGCTGCGTCGCTCAAGTCTTCGCCGCGCTCGGCCGCGCGGAGCCCGAGCGTTGCTACGAGGGACGCGGCGCTCGAGCCGAGCCCGAGCTTGGCTCCCGCATCATGGAGCGCCGCGACGTCGACCTCTGGCGCCGGCGCGTCACCGAGCGCGGCGCGTACTTCGGCCGACGGGCTCGGCTCGACGAGTGACCCGTCCGCGACGGCGCGACGATCGATCGCGACGACGATCGCCGGCGCTCCTTCGAGCACGGCATACGCGCCGGTCAGAAGAAGCTTGCCGGGCGCCGTCGCTCTCATGACGCCGCATCCTCGCGCTCGACGACGCGCGCTCCGTCGCCGGGCCGCGTGCGAAGCACCCGCAGGACACCCGGTACGGCGCGCATCGTGCGCTCCACGGTGGCCGCGTCGCTGGCGAGCGTGAGCACTTTGACGTGCGGCCCGGCGTCGACGGTCGCGAACGCGGCGAGACCGCCCGCGCGGAGCCCGCGTACGGCGGCGAGCGCGTCGACCGTGGCGGCGTTCCAGTAGACGACACCCGCGGCGATGGCACTCGCGTGCATCGCGAGCGCGCTCGCTTCGGCGCAGTAGCCCATCGCTTCGAAATCGCGCGCGAGGAGCGCGGAGCGGAGACGCTCGTGCAGTTGCGGCGCTTCGTCGAGCCACGCGCGGTAGTACGGACTGCGCTCGGCGGTCACGCGCATGCCGCCCGTCGAGCCGAGGGCCTTCGCATGCTCGCTCGTCACGCAGACGAGGACGGCGAGGTCGAGATGCAAGGAGGGCGCGACGCAGACGGCGCCGAGCACGTCGAGATCGCTGGTGAGCCTGCGCGGATCGAGCTCGACGAAGCCCCCGAAGAGGCTGCGCGCGGCGCTCGCCGAGCTACGACGCGCGAGATCGCTGACGCGCGCGGCGTCCCAATCGAGACCGGCAGCGCGGACCGCAGCGAGCGCGAGCGCCGCGAAGCCCGACGCGCTCGAGGCCAGACCGCTCGCCGTCGGAAAATCATTGCGCGAGACGACGTCTGCGCGCCGCTCGTCGCCGGCCGCAACGCGCACGCGATCGAGCAGCTGCGACACGCGGTCGCGTGCCTCGCCGCGAACCTCGACGCCGTCGAGGACGAAGCGATCGGCCGCGAGATCCTCGCCGAAGCGAACCGTCGTCCGCGTCGACATGCCCTCGAGCGTGACCGACAGGCTCGGCACCGCCGGGACGTTTCCGCCGCCGTCGCGCTTTCCCCAGTACTTGGAGAGCGCGATGTTCGGATGCGCGACGACGGTCGACCGGCTCATGGCGACGACACGCTGATGACGATCCGTGGAGGCTCGGCCGCCGCGACGCGCGCAGCGAATCCGTCGAAGCCAGCCCCCCGCCATGCGTCGAGCACTTTGTCAGCGACGACGGGGCTCGACACGAGCGCGACGACGCTTCCGCCTCCGCCCGCGCCCGTCAGCTTCGCGCCGAGCGCGCCCGCGCCTCGTGCGAGATCGCACATCCGCTCGATCTCCTCGGACGACACGAAGAGCCCGCTGAGGATCATCTGGTTGAGATCCATCAGACGGCCGAGCGCAAATCGATCGCCCGCTTCGATCGCCAGCCGCGCATTTTGCACGAGCGACCGAATCCCATCGAACGACTTGGCGACCATGTCCGGGCGACGCTCGCGAAGGCGCGCGACCGCATCGACCATCGACTTCGTGCTCGACGCCGCGCCGGTGCCGCCGATGCAGAGCGTGAGACCGCCGCGCACCTGAACGGCTTCGAGCGGCTCGCCTTTGCGGAAGAAGACGCACCCCCCGCTCGCCGAGACGGCGGCGTCGACACCGGACGGGTTGCCGTGAAAGACGCGCTCCCATGCCATCGCATGCTCGAGGATGCGCGCTTCGCCTGCGGTCGGATCGATCGCGCGCGCGACCGCGACGCCGATCGCCGCCGAGCAGCCGAGCCCGCCGCCCGGAGGCAGATCCGCCTCCGCCTCGACGGCGACGGCGCTGCGCAAACCACCGTCGCGTCGCGCCGACTCGAGCACGGCGCGCAGAGCACGACCGAGATCATGGCCCTCGTCGTCCTCGCTCACGCGAATTTCCCAGCCGCGAACGAGGAGCGTGCACGGCCCGTGATCGAGCGGCATCGCCGTCGCGCGCGCGCCGCGATCCACGCCGACCGCAATGGCCGGCACGCCGTAGACGACCGCGTGCTCGCCGAGCAGGATCACTTTGCCGCACGCGCGGCCGATGGATAGGTGCGCGCTCATCTCATCGCTCCCTGTCGGTCAGCGCCGTCACGGCTCCGCGCAGCAGCGACCGCGCTTCTTCCGTCACCTGCATCTCGACGAGCGCCGCCGACGCGTGTCGCGCAAGCGTCGCGAGCCGCGCTTCGACGCGCGCGCGCGCCCCCGACGCTTCGATGCGCGCGACGAGGGCGTTCACTTCGTCGTCGCTCGCGTCTTCGACGCCGAGCACGCGCCCGAGAAGCCGCCGCGCGTCGGGATCTGCTTCGACTTCGGCGATGAGCGCGGTGCGTTTCCCCTTTCGGAGATCGCCGCCGACCGATTTGCCCGTCGCGGTCGCGTTCCCGAAGGTGCCGAGGAGATCGTCGCGCAGCTGGAAGGCGATGCCCAGCGGCGTCGCGAACCTCGCGAGCTCTTCGAGCCGCGGCGCCGGTGCACCCGCGAGCGCTGCGCCCATCAGGAGCGGACCGCGCGCGGTGTAGCTCGCGGTCTTCAGCGCGTGCACGGCTTCGACCGCGGCAGGCGAATCGGCCGTCGCGCGCAGATCGAGGAGCTGCCCGCGCGTCACGTCGACCTCGACGCGCGCGAGCTCGCGCGCCGCTGCGAGCAGATGCTCCGGACGCACGGGCGCCGGCACCTCGAGCAGCGCCTCGTGCGCGAGAGCTGCCGCATAGTCGCCCGCGAGAACGCCGCCCGCGTCGCCGGCTTTCGCCGAGCCGAACCGCTCGCGAAGCATCGCGTGCACGCTCGGTCCTCCGCGACGAACGTCGTCGTCGTCCATCCAGTCGTCGTGAATGAGCAGGTACGTCTGCAATAGCTCCAGCGACACGCCGCCCATCACGACGTCACCCGAGCGCGCGCCTCCGCAGCCGACGTACGCCGCCGCGAGGA
>JAYVXB010000452.1:0-5005 GCA_043785585.1 Deltaproteobacteria bacterium
TCCTTCGTGCCGCCGCCGTTCGGCAGGTGCACGACGAGCTCGCGCCGCGCGGTGCGAGCGCGCCCGAGCACCGCGCGCAGCGACGTCGCGGTCGCCATCCCGCCGCGAAACGACTTCACGACGACGACGAGCCCCGCGACGCGATCGTCCTCCACGATCGCGTCGACGAGCTTTCCGAGCGCGTAGAGCGAAAGCGGCCGCGGTCGTCCGAAGTCGAAGAGGCGCGGGGACGGCGTGAAATCAGCGACGGCGCCGTCGATCTCGACGAGGACGTACGTCCCTTTTTTCAGCGGCCAGAACCGGCGCAAGAGCGCGAACGGCAGGAACAGCGACCACACGATCGCGACGAACAACTGAGCGACGAGTCGGAGCACGCTTCTTCTTAGTACCGCCGCAGGAAAAAAGCGCGTTACGGAGCGACCTGATCGCTCGGCACCAAGACGAGCGATTTTTGCGCCGGCACGCTGACGCTCACGACACCCGACGCATCGGCCGTGTACGGCGTCCGCGCCGGATCGAGGACGTCGACGAGCTGCGCCCCGGGACGCGACGACACGAGCTTCGTCATCCCGTCGACGGGCGAGCTCGCCTTCGCCGCGTTCGTGTTCATCACGACGAGCGCGTAGCGATCCGCCGCGTCGCCGCCCGCGCGCTCGAAGGCGAAGATTCCCGCGTCGCCTTCGGCACCGACGTGCGCCGTCGAATAGACGACCTTGGTGTCGCCGCGACGCAGCGCCGCGTACTGCTTGCGAAGGCGCGTGAGCTTCGCGATGTGACGGAACGTGTCGCCCGTCGTGTCGAACGGACGCGGCACCGCCCAGAGCACTTCGCGATTCGACGGATCGTTTCCGCCAGAGAAATCCTGCTCGGTCCCGTAATACAGATTCGGAATCCCCTCTTCCGTGAAGAGGAGCACGAGCGCGTTTCGCAACGCTGCCACGTCGCCCGCGCCGTCGAAGAGGAAGCGCCCGAAATCATGGCTATCCATGAAATTGACGAGCGCCTTCCGCGGCGCGATCCCAATCCCGTTGTCCTGCGCCTCGCCGCCGTACAAAGTCGCGCGCTGTGTCCACAGATTGGCAATTTGATCGGTGCCCTTCTGTTGCTTCGGATCGTGCGCGAGCTGGAACACGTCGCGGAATACCGAATAGTGCTGCGAGAAATAGAAGACGCTGTCGAGCTCCCCCTTCACCGTGTAGCTGCTGAGTAGCTTGTCGTCGCCGCTGAACGCTTCACCGAACATGATGAAGTTCTTCTTCCCCTGCGCCGCAAGGCGATCGCGCACGGCCTTCGCGAACACTTGCCAGAACTCGTGCTCGACGTGCTTGATCGTGTCGATCCGGAATCCGTCGAAGTCGACGAGCTCGACCCACTTCGTGTACGCGTCGACCATCGTCGCGCGCACCTCCGAGTTCTCCGTCGCGACGTCCTTCAGGCCGCCGGGAAAGTCTCCGCGCAAGACTTCGTCGGGATCGTCGTACGTCACGATGCGCCCGAAGCCGTGGTACGCAGCCGCTGTCCCGAGAATCCCGGGGCGCGGCGGAATGCGATGGATGCTCGGATCCTGAACGAAGACGATCGGCGCGCGCCCGGCCGGCCCAAGCGACGTGTACGCCTGCACGCCGTTCGGATCCCAATCCGGATCGAACTCGGTAATACGCGTCACCGGCGATAGGCACTGGCCATTCGGTCCTTTGCCGAACGGCGTCGCGGGCGAGTTGGGATCGCAGCCCGTGCCACCAATGTAGATGTCGGCGTGGCCGTTGCGATTCATGTCGTAGAAGAAGACCTGCCCCATGTGATTGGTCACGATGTCGAGCACGACCTTCATTCCGCGGTCGTGCGCAGTCGCGACCATCGACCTCAGCGCGGCGAGATCGCCGAAGTGCGGATTGAGGTCGGTGAGGTCTTGTGCCCAATAGCCGTGGTACGCGTCGACGTCGGCGTCGGTCTCCACGTTGCGGATGATCGGCGAGATCCACAGCGTGGTGACGCCGAGATCCTGCAAGTAGTCGAGGTGATCCTCGACGCCCTTCCAGTCGCCGCCTTGGTACCGCGAGAGCGAGCCCGGCTGCACCGTCGGATCGTTGTTGATGTCGCCGTCGGCGAAGCGATCGACCATGAGCTGGTAGATGACCTCGTCGCGCCAGTCTTGGACGTGCGTCGCGATGACCGGTTGCTTCGACGACGCCGGGACCGAGACGCAGCCCGCCTCGGGCACGGCGGCGGCCGAGAGCGCGACCGCGGCGAGGGCGAAGCGAGTGATTGCAGAGCGCATGTGTTTCCTCATCACGATCACGGGTACGACGACGAGTTGAACCACCACTCCGCGCCGAGGCCGATGAAGTGCTCGACCTTGCGTTGCGCGAAGACGTCCTCTTGCGGATAGAGCCCACGCGCGCTGCGATCGCGCGCGGTGACGGCGTAGATGATCCGGAGCTGCGGGCGCTTGTACGAGCCGCGTCCGCTCGGCGAGAAATACGGGATGATTCCGCCGCGCCACGCCGACGCGATGTACGGCTGATCGGTCGTGGGATCGATCACGCCGAGTCGCCGTTGCTGGTAGCTCCCTTCGACGGCCACGCCCCAGTGATCGCCGATGTACACCTGTGGGCGCACGACGAAGATCCCCTCGTCGTATTTTTGCGTCGACGTCGGTGAAGGCGAGCCGTCGCGGAAGAAGCGCACGTAGCCTGCGACGAGGACGCCGAACATGTCCTTCTCGTAGTTGCCGCCGAGCGCGACGAGCGTCTCGGTCGAGCCGCTGGTCGAGCGATCGTTCGCGAACGTGAGCGGAGCGGCGAGCGGATCGTACGCGGCGATTCCGCGTGCGTGACGCGCGAAGAGCTGCACGAACGTGTCTCGCTCGCCGGTGAAGTACGCGAGCTCGGAGCCAAGAAGAAATCCCGTGTCGCTCGGCAGCGGCTTGTCGAGGTTCGTCGTCGTGTCCCGGAAAACACCTGCGGCGATCTCGTGCGCCTCGCCGTAGAGGACGACCTTCACGCCTGCCTTCGATCCGGGCGAGCGAATCAAATGCGTCGCCTTCAGCGTCTCGACGGTGCGTGGGCGATCGAGGTACGTGACGTTCGTCGCGCCGAAGCCGAACGGCGACACGACCGGAATCTGCTGAAACTGGTACGGGTTGTCGAGCCGCTGCATCCCGACGTGCGCCGCGAGGCTCGTGTCGCCGAGCTTGATTCCGGCGCCGCCACCGAGCGTGTTCTGGTTGTCGAGCGGCCACCAGTCGAGGAGATAGATGTCGTCGCCGCGGTACATGCGCGAGCCGGCCCAGAGCGTGAGATCGTCGTAGGTCGCTTGCGCGTAGAGATTGCGAATCGCGATTTGTTGCTGGGCGTTTCCGGAGAAATGAAAGAACGGCGGGAAGAGCGCGAGCGTCGTGACGATGCGCGTCTTGATGTGCGGCGTGTACGTGTCCTCGCGGCGTAGCTCGAGCTCGGCGTAGCTCTCTTCGTCGATGCGGTCGCCGTGCGAGACGATGTTCGCCTGGCGACCGGTGCCACCGCGGCCGTCGCTCGCGAAGCGGACGCGACCGTAGGAGCCGAATTCGAATTTGCCGGTGGGCGCGGGGGCGGGGGCGTCGGGCGTGGGCGAGCGCGTGTCCGTGGGCGCGGGCGTGCGCGTGTCCGTGGGCGCGGGCGCGGGCGCGGGCGGGCTCAGCGGTCCCGTCGGCGTGACGGCGTTCGTCGTCGCGGGCGCGGGATCCTGCGCGCGTGCGATCGTCGGTGACGCGAGCGCGAGCGCGGATACGAGGAGCGTGATGCCGCGCATTCGGGGGCGGAACATGGAGTCGTGTCTCCGAGATCAGAGGGCGAGAATGGCGGCGCCGCGCGCGCCGAGCGCAATCGTGACGGTGCCACCGGTGACGCGAACGTTGGGACCGCCGAGACGATCGCGGAGCGTCGCGCCGTCGGCGAGCGGCAGCGTGACGGGCAACGCCGCCGTGAACGTCGCGCCCCCCGCGAGCCGTGTCATCGCGACGAGCGCGACCTCGCCCGCCGTCGTCTGCCGCGCGAACACGAGCACGTCGTCCGTGCCGTACACCGGCCGGTACGCGCCACGCCGCATCGCCACGAGCTCCTTGCGCGCGGTGCCGAGCTTTCGCACGAACGCGAGCGTCGCCGCTTCTTCGCCCGCGAGCTGCGTGTCGCCGCGCCACTTCGCGCGGTTGTTCGGATCCGCGCCGCCCCACTCGCCGTACTCGTCGCCGTAATACAGCATCGGCGCGCCCGGCAACGCGAGCAGCCACGACAGCGCGAGCCGATGCCGCTGGTAAGGCTCGGCGTCCGGAGGCGCGGCGGCGTAGTTGCTCCACTTGTTTTCCGGGATCCCCGGATCGTGCGCCGCGTCCTGACCGCGGTAGCTCCCGAGCGTCACGAAGCGCGGCGTGTCTTGGCTCCCGATGTACGGCGTCATGATCGCGCCCTGCGGATACTCCCAACCGCTCGCCTGCGCCCAATAGTCGGCGTGGAGCAGCCCCTTCTGGTCGTACGCGAACGTCCGGTACGACACGCCGTGGTAGAGGACGAAGTCGAACTGCCCGTCGAGACCGCTCGGTCCGATGTAGCGGCTGATCGTGTCGTACTGATCTTGGTTCGCGGCGAGTGTGTCGCCGTTCCATCCCATGGCGGTCTCGCCGGTCATGAAGACGCGCGTCCCCGCCGTTTCGAACTCGTCGCGAACGCGCGCGGTCAGGTTGACGATGGCGGCGTCTTCCACGTGTTTCACCGCATCGATGCGGAGCCCGTCGATGTCGTACGTGTCGAGCCACCAGACCGCGTCGTCGCCGAACTGCTCGCTCGCCGCGGGCACCGTCCAGTTCACGTCCGGCAGGTAGTCCGAGAAGAGGCAGTCGAGGCGGTGCGCCGTCCAGTCGCAGTTGTTGGTCCCGCACACACACCCCGTTCGAAACCAATCCGGATGCGCGGTGAAGTACTCGTGCTCTTTGTGCACGTGATTCACGACGAAGTCTTGGAGGACGCGAATG
>JAYVXB010000453.1:0-5005 GCA_043785585.1 Deltaproteobacteria bacterium
TGATCTCCACCCGCACGGGCGAGCTGCGCTTCTCGCAGGACTACTACCCCACGAGCGGACGCGAGTTCCCGACGACGCTCGCCGTCATCCCGATCGACCAAGACTCCCTCGCGAGCCCCATCCGCGTGGAGCTCGAAGGTCGAAAGGGGACGACCGTATTTTTGCGGCGCGAGTCGGTGATCTCGTACTTCAAAGATCGCAATCTCCTCCTCTCCATGCCGCTGCGAATGGCGTGCTTCCAATTCAAAGACTGCGGTCCGAGCGCGACGTGCTCCGGCGGGCAGTGCGTCTCGAGCGCCGTCGACGCGTCGAAGCTCGTCGACTACGATCGGAGCATCGTCTTCGGCGACCGCGGCGCGTGCTTCGACGAGCAGCGCTGCCTCACGCAGTCGGCGGAGATCGCGATCGATGCCGACTGCACGTTCTCGATCCCGGCGGCCGCTACGGACGGACAAGGCAACGTCGCGATACGGTGGGCCGCCGCGCCACAGCGCATCCTCGCGCTCGACGCGAACGATCCTCAGGAAGGCTGGTCGCGCGTGGCGGCCGATCGCGGCAAGCTCAGTCAGGGCGCGTGCGACTCGCACTTCCAGCGCGTCGGCCCGGACGGTGCCCCGCTCGTCGCGGACTGGGCGAAGACCGTCTTCTTCTCGACGACCTGCGCGTCGAAGACGCCGACCCTTCCGTTTTGCTTCTCGCAGCAGACGCAGCACGCGGGGATCGGCGCCGTCGTTCCGTGACGCGATAGGTGCTCGGTGCGAGCGCCTACGGACAAACGCGGCGCTCGAGCCAGCTCCCCGCGCTGTCCGTGTAGAAGAGCCACAGCGCGCCGAGACCATCCACGTCGACCGCGAGATCGCTCGCGGTGCCGTGCGTCGCGACGTACCCCTGCGACACGAACGCGCCGTCCGCGCCAAGCCGACCGAGCTCGAGGCCGCGCGCCGACGTCGCGTCCGCCGTGAGCGGCCGCACGCGCGCGACGCGCATCGGCGAGTGGCCTTGCGTCGCAGCGATTGGCGCCGGATCGAGACCGTTCGGGTAGATCGACCACGTTACCGGCGCGTCGATCTTCGGCGGCTCTTCGACCGTGATCGTCGCCATGCCGAACGTCGAGATGTCTTGCGCGATTGGAAGGAGCGCGAACCCCGCGCCGTCGGTCGGCGTCGCGATGACCGCAGCGGTCTGGCGTTCGCCAGGCCCGCCGATGAAGACGACGGCGTCCGCGCCGAGCGCGAGCTTCGCTCCGCTCCAGGTGAGAACGCGCGCGTGCACCTGCGTCGACGCGCGGCGTCCGTCGATCATCATCGCGACGACGGACGTCCCGCGCGGCGCGAGATCGATCGCGGTCGCGCCGGCACCGTCCTCGCTGATGCGCACCGCCGGAAGATCGTCGACCACCACCCACGCCTCGCTCGTCCATCCTTCGGTCGTCTTCCGGCTCGCGAGGTACGCCATCACCGCGTGCGTCCCTGCGAGCGTCGTCGCATCGATGCGGTAACCCGATCGCTGCGCGCCCACGTTCTTCGTCGCGCCGCCCGCGCGCGGCGTGCGCACGACGTCGCCCGCCTTGTTCGGACAGAAGACGAAGTCTCCACCGAACGCGCACGGCGGCGACGTCGCGATCGATACGGCGCCCATCGCCTTCACCTCGGCGGCCTTCGCGTTCGGATCGATCGGCCCGCCCGGAACGTGCAGCGTGCGCGGCGCACCGTCTTCGTTGAAAACGAGATCGACGCTGTCCTTGCCTGCGTGCATCGCGGTGGGACCGCGCCACGATTGCTGCACCGGGCCGTAGACGACGCGGCACGAAGACGCGCCCGCGTCACCAGGGAGCGCGGCTTTGGTCGAAGCATCGCTCGCAGCGGCGTCGACGCGCGACGCATCGAGCGTCGACGCGTCCGGAGTGGCGCTCGCGACTGGCTGCGCGCTCGATGATGCAGGAGCGGATGCCGATGCCGACGCCGATGGAACGACCGTCGTCGACGCGTCCGCCGACGCGCTCGGCGGCGACTTGCATCCGATGATCGCGATCAGAAAAACGGGAGCGAGCGTCGCGCGCGGAGTGCCGTTCATCGCGTGGGAGCGTAGCAAATGCCTCACGTCACGGGACCGGAAGCACGACGAGCCTCGGAGCGAACGCGTCCGCCGATGCGCCGCCGGCTTCGAAGGTCGCAGCGGCGTAGCTCACCGCGATCGATCCCGCCGGAACTCCGAGGAGCGCGTGCTGGTGACCGCCGACGCAGAACGCGCCGCGCCCCGCCGCCGCGAGATCGCACGACGCGAGCGCCGTCGGGCCGGACCACGGTCCTTCCGGCGCGAGCGCCGTGCGCGCGACGATCTTCGTCGCGAGGGGCGGCACGTACGTCATGACGAACCGTGCGCTCGCGGCATCGTAGCGGACGTTCGCGGAACCCGCGCCGTGCACGATCGCGGCGGAGGCGTCGGCGCTCGGTGTCCAGCTCGCGCCGTCGAAGTAGACGTACGCCGAGATCGACGCGACGCTCGCCGGGGGGACGCGCGCGACGTAGCAGTCTTGCGCGAGAAACCCTTCCGTGACGCATCCGTACGCGTAGACGAAGTCGCCGACGCGGAGCGCGGAGCCGCCGTACGGGGCGCGGTCGGCGGACCAGAGGAGCTCGTTCGTCGGGACGAAGCGGCCCGTCATCGCGTCGCGCGGCGCGATGCCGATGCCAATCGATCGCACGCCGAACGCGGCGGAGGAGTCGGGGACGAAGAGCGTGTAGTAGAGCGCGACAGCACCGTCGGTCGTGACGAGGTCGAGTGGTGACACGATCGCATCGCTGCGGATGGGCGATGGATCGATGACGCCGCCGAGCCCCGTCGCACTCCACGCGCAATCGGAGCCTGGGCTGCGAACGAGGAAGCCTGCGCCGTCCACCGACGATGCATGTTCCGCGACGAAGAGCACCTCGCCGCCGATCGCGATCGAGCGCAGGTCGCCCGCGAGGGAAGCGACACCCGGGAGCGCGCGACAACCCGGCGCGACGGGAGCATCGGCGTTCGCGCCGCCGGCGTCCATGGCGTTGGACGAATCGAATTCGTGATCGAGCTTCACGACGCACGCGCTCGCGAAGAGGACCGCAACGGCGATCGCAGCGACGACGACGCGCGGATCAGAACGGCGCATAGCGCACCCCGATCGACACGCGCAGCTCGCGCCGGTTGATCAGCAAGCCCTTGTCGTTGCCGGCGTCGACCGACACGAACGGCATGATCTCGCCGAGCGCGCCGTGGAGCGCGACGCCGGCGAGCGATGCGACGAACCATCCGTCCTTCGCGCCGTTGCGGTTCGGGTTCACGAGCAGCCCTTCGCCGAAGACGGAGAACGTCGGCCATAGGTGCGGCCACGCGCGCCAGCGAAGCCCGCCCTCGAGGCCCGGCGCGTGGAGGATCGCACCGCGAAAGTACGCGCGGTCCTGGGCGCGCCCCCACACGTCGACGTGCGTCGCGATCGGAGCTCGCAACGCGGCCTCGTAGATCGCGAACTCGCCACCGCCACCCGCCACGATGTCGCCGCGCCGAGGCGCGTCGTCGAAGCTGCCACCCGTGACGTGATCGCTCTCGTGCCCGAGGCTCATCGCGATCTCGATCGCGCCGCCCGTTCCGAGCCAAGCGCGCGCGACGCGCTCTGCGGAGAGCGCGAGCGACACGCGGTACATCCCGCGCCAGAGCATCGGTCCGTTGCCGCGTCCTGGGAGAGGCGCGCCGCGGTAGCCGGTGTCCGCGTGCTCGAGATCGAAGAAGCCGTCGACACCGGCACGCAGCGCGACGCCGTCGAGGCGGAGCTTCATGACCGCGAAATCGGCCGCGGCGGTCGCGCGGACGCGCGGTCCGAAGACGAGCCCGGACACGGGCGTGTCGCGCGACGCCGAGACCGAACGAGAAATCTCGCGCGAGCTTCCGGGCATCCACGCGACGCGCGCGTCGTCCGCGAGCGCCCCGCTCGAAACCGACAACGCGAAGAGGAAGAGACTCACAGGAAGACACCAAGACGGGAAAGCCTCTCTCACTCTCATGCCTTCCCGTCTTCCCGCCTTCCTGTGATTCTCGTCTGGGCCATCAGGCACGCGTCGCCCACGCGAGCGGCATCGCAACCGCGCGCGACGCGATCTCACGCGCGCGTTCCCGCAGCGCCGGACGCTCGCGCGCGACGAGGTCGCGGCCCAGATCGACCAAGATCCGATCGACGCACTCCATCGCGCTCGCCGCAGCGAGCTCGGTCCCGACGCCGCGCGCGCCTGCGTTGCATCCCGCGAGGTAGAGCCCGCGCACCGGCGTGTAGACACGCGGACGCTTCGACCCGACTTGGTGCGGCGTCTGCCCCGTCGACACCGCGGGTCCAAACTCTTTTCCAATCCACTTCTCGATGAAGTCGACGGAGAACGTGTCGACGAAGATCGTGTGCTCGTCGAGCCCCGGCACCACGCGGCGCATCGTCCGCATCATCGCCTCTTCCCACTTGTGTCCCGGATCCTTGAGCGCGACATCGCTCGTCGGCGCGACCGCGCACACCGTGAGGAGCTGATGCCCTGGCGGCGCGAGCGCCTCGTCGAAGTTCGACGGCACCGGGCAATAGAACGGCACGATCGGCGGCACCTCGCCGCGCGTCACGGCGTTGAACATCTCCTTGATGTCCGATGTCGAGACGTCGAACAGATCGACCGACTCGCCGACCCCGCCGACGATCGATCCCGCGTCGACGAGCTTCTTGTTCAGACCGATCTTCGCTTGCACCGCGATGTACGAGCCTTCGATGTTGCGCGCGCGATCTACGTACGCCGCGGGAAAATGCGACTCGCCGACCAGGTGAAGAACCGTCGTGCGAACGCTCGACGTCGAGATGACGATCGTCGCGGGTAGGAACGTTCCGTCCGAGAGCTCGACGCCGCGCGCGACGCCGTTCTCGACGACGATCCGCTTCACGCCGACCCCGACGCGCACCTCCGCGCCGAGCTCTTCGGCGAGACGGCAATACGTCCCCGGG
>JAYVXB010000454.1:0-40298 GCA_043785585.1 Deltaproteobacteria bacterium
CCGCCCCCCCCGGCCAGCTCACCCAACTACCTTCTTCGCCGCGGCCACCGTCCTCGCGCACGCGTCTGCGCACGAGCGGCAGACGGGGTGCATTCCCGCGTGCTTTCGGCACTCAGTCTCGCAGGCACCGCAGGCTTCGATCGCGAGCTTGGCCGCGCTGGGAAGCGACTTGGAGTTCGCAGTCGCGAGCTTGGACAACGCCCCCACGACCGCAAGCATGTCCCTCACGGTGCTCATGCACCCTGCCATCGTGGTGTCACCAGACGAGAGGGTCGCGATGACGAGATCGAGGCAGGCTTCGCCCGTCTTCAGGCAGTCGAAGGACGCGTCGATGAGCCCGGGATCGCCCGGAGAATGCCCAAGCGGCGCTTGCGCGACAGCGCTGCGCGTGCCGCAAGCGATCGCGCCCAACGACGCCGAAACGACCATCGCACCACTCGTCAGCAAAGCGTCACGTCGGTTCATGGTGTCTCCCTACTTTGTTGGATGGTTGGTTGCATTCGTAGTGGGAACGATGGTCACAACGGCGAGCAGGATGGCGGCGAGCGCGACCGCGACGGCGAAGGCTGGGAGATGGAGCACGTCCGAAAGCCTGATCTTGCCGAAGTCGAGCGGACGGATGAGCATTGGCTCGAGGACGGTGTAGACGAGCGTGAACGCGAGGCTGCCGGTGAGTCCCCCGAGAACCGTAACGAGCGCGTCCTTGCGGCCCTCGCCACACCCGACGACGCACGAACCAGGGCAGTAGCCGGCGAGAGCGAAGCCGACACCGAAGATCAAGCCGCCGACGCCGACGCCGAGGAGGTACGTGGGCTTGATGTCGAAGTGCATCGGCACCCAGTTGCTGATGGCGTACGTGACGACGGTCGCGACCGCGATGGTCGTCGCCATGAACTTGATGACGGCGATGTCCTCCAGGCGGAGGCTGCGGACGATCATCGTGGGGCTGGAGGCCCCGACGCGCTGAAGGATCGCTCCCATTGCGATGCCGACAAACAACGCAAACACGAGGCTCATTTCCTGCTCCTTGTGCCGCGACGGCCATTCAGCGCCAAAGCGACCGGGACTCCACTCGCGAACACGGCAACTGCGAAGAGCACTCCGCTCACAGAGAGCTGAATGATCCCAGAGATGATGTGCCCGCTCGTGCAACCACCGGCGAGACGCGCTCCGAAGAGGATGAGAAAGCCGCCGACGAACGCGTCCACGTAGCGCGTCACGGAGGTCGTCTCATGCGCGTGAACCAGCTCGATCGCTGGGGCTCGCGTCCGCGATCGTCCGACGCGCGCCGAAGCGTAGCCGCCGATCAGCAGGCCGATCACGAGCATCGTCTCGGGCGCGATCAAGCTCCCCATCTTCACCAGATAGGGATTCACGGCGGCGTACGCGGGATCGAGACGTCGCAGCACTGCGCCCACGAACCTCGCATACGTGCCGGAGACGCCAATCGGACCGTAGAGCGCGATGGCCGCGGCGCAGACCAGACCAAAGAGCGCGCCGAAGCTCGCCCATCTCGGGAGATGGGCCAGCCCCTTGCCAAGCCTCGAAGAAGCGGGCTCGATTGGCGCTGCCTGGGCTCGTGCGTTCATGTCGTGCCGTTGAGCAAAGTTCGGCGCGGCATCGAGCTCGACGTTCGGTCATCCGAGTCCGCATACGCGACGTTGGTCATCGGGAGACCGTCCCCGACGAAAGCGAGGCGAACGTTGTGCGCGCCTCCGCAGGACCTGCGCTCGCGCCATTGGGATTGAGGAGAGCACGCGCCCTCTTCAAGATCTCGGTGGCCGCGTCCGGGTCGTCGGAGCGAACGGCCACCGCGAACCCTGTGTCCGTCGATGTCACCCGCGCGGTCACGTTCTTCGGTACGAGCGGGCAGTACGGCATTTCCGGCACGTCGTGACCCAGGGCGGCGTTCCGCGCGAGATGGCAATCGACGATGCGCTGAAGCCATTGTGCAGTCATTCCCGGTCGCGCGCGGAACGTGATGACCGCGCCAGTGGTCTTCGCGAACTGTGCCTTACCGGAGGGGACGTTCTCGACCAGCGGCTCGACGCTCGCGATGTCCTCGCGGTGCCCAAACGGGCTCATGTCGCGGTTGTCGTCGGCGAGACCCACGCATGCGCGTGCTTCCGCATCGCGAAGCGCTTGCGACGCGGCCCGGTGGTCCGCGGCCATCTTCCGGTGCTTCCTCGCCTCGCCTTGGTGAGCGTCGGTCGCGTTCGTTGTCGACGTCCAGCACCCTCCTCGATCGTCGCAATTTTGGACGCCGACGCTCGCGTCCGCGCTGTACTGCGCTGCGTGGGTATCGGCGAGTCGGGCGTGATCGTTCGCTGAGGCCTGGTGCTGCGCGGCGCTCATGTCGGACGGGTTCGCGTTGGGCGTCGAAGCGCAGGCGGCGAGCACCGTCGCAGCGACGATGATGGTCAGAGTGGTCTTCATGGTGCAGTTGTCGTTTGCAAGCGCTTGACCAGGCGCAGACCCTGCACGCTCCGGAGCGCCCAAAGCACAGCGCGCATTCCATCGACGTCGACGAGATCGCCGCGCTCCTTGCGTGTGGTGGAAGCCGCCGCCGAAGCCGCGCGACGCGGCCGACTGCGACTCGCAATGCGGCGGACACGCTCGGTGAGCGACGAGGGATCTGCCGGGCGCAAGCGCTGCGGGGCGACGCAGAGACTGCGTTTTGTTTGCAGACCGAACAGGCATCCGAACGATTCTGGAAATTCGATGAACCGACGCGATGCTTGTCGAGTTGCGCGACGAATCGTGTCCAGTCCCTGGGCGCGATTGCCAGCACGCGCAATGCAACCGCGCAGTCGCAAGCATGGCCGTGCCCAATCGGTTTCGACCGGTTCGGTCCGTGCAAGGGCCGGGCGGGCGGCGACCAAACCGGCCGCCCAGAAAAGGAACGTCGCCATGATGTCTCGCATGCTACTCGTCGCAGCCGCCGTTCTTCTCGGCGCGTGCTCGAAAACCGAGCCGGCCACGTCGACCGCGAACTCGGCTACCGGTTCAGCGTCGCCGACAGGGACGGTCGCATCCACGGGTGCGCCGGGGCAGGCTCCGACGGCTCCAGCCGCAACGGCGGGCAACGACGGCCCTGGCGGATGCCGCGGATGCCCGATGGGAATGCCGATGGACGGCGGTCACGGGGACGGCGGGATGATGGGCAATCATCCCATGGGACCTGGAAACATGGGCCCCAACCATAGGTGACTACGCTTCGGCAATCCGGGGAACGGCCCACACCGCACACCCATGATGGCCTCCGCAGGCTACCGTCACCCCGTTCGCCGCGCTCGGCTTATGGGGTTTGCTTCGACGCAGCAACCTCGACCTGGAAGTCTCGTCCTTCCCATCCGTCCTGCCACCGAAAGGTAAAGACGACGTGGGCACCGCCATCGAGCCTGTCCGATGGCAAGTCTCCGAACCAGCAACCGAATCCCGCATCGCGCAACTCTAGGTCATTCGCCGTCGCCCATGCATCCAGACTAAAGTGAATGGTCCCCGCCCTCCCCGTAATGATGCGTAGCGTTCTCCCTCGAGGCATCAGCTGCGGTTGATGAGCGAGAGTCCATATGTCGACCTTGCTCCCTGTCCGAGCCTTGGCGTACCGCTGATACACGGGCTCGATGCGGTCGAAACACACTCCATCCTTGTGACTGCGCACCAGGCTCACGTACTCGGCGTGCGTCCAACACAGCGGCATGGCGGAGCCGGTCGGCGAACCGCGCTTCATCTTCCCGTCCGACGAATCCTCCGCGTCCCAGACCTGTTCGGGCAACATCCCGCCCTCGTTGGCGAACCCTTCCATCGCCTGGATGAACGGCAATGGATCGCGTCCGGCTGCGAGCTCGTAGTGACCGCGTTCGCCCGTCAGGAGCGGCCACGAGCGACCCTCACCGGTCCCGTCGTACGCGCTGCCGTCGGCCTTTTCGCCGTAGCCATCGTGATTGTAACGCCGCCAGCACGGCCCCTGAGGAAGATCGCGTTTGAGCACGTCATCGATCACAGCAACCGAATCGACGATCAGCGGATCCTCCGCGGCGCGAACGCCCAGTCGAACGAGCTGAAGAAAATCGCCGCCCACGACGTTGCGTGCCAAGTGCCTGCCGCCGCCGTTGGCTACGAGAAACTCAGCCTCATCCGGTTCAGGCGAAGCCACCGTCTGCTTCGGATCGGCGGGCGCGATGCGAACGTAGTGTCGCGGCGTGCCCTTCACGAGCTCGCCGCGAGCGGTGACCGTCCATTCCTCCAGATGCGCCGAAAGCCAGTCCGCGTAGACGAGCAAAAAGTCCGCCGCGGTTTCGTCCTTTCTGACGCGAGCAAGCTCCGCGGCACACACCACGCCGGCGATGATTGTCGCCAACGTCGAAGGCGAGTAACCGGACGCCTCCTCCCAACGTTCCTGCGATGTCACCGGTCCGTGCAGGATCAAATAGCGAACGGCGCGGGAGACCAGCGTCCAAGGATCGAAGCGTCGGAGCGCGTCCGCGTGGTGCAATCGCCAGGCGAGCAGAATCGGCGCCGCCACCTCATCCAGCTGAACTCCTTTCCAGAAAGCCTCGCCGGTGATCGAGCTATTCTGCGGCATGCTGCCGTCGGCCGCCTGGACGCACGCAAGCCAGATCAGCGCGCGAAGCGGCGACTCCGTGTGCCCGCATGCCAAGAGGGCCGTTGCGGTTTGCACCATGTCACGCGTCCAAACCAAATGATACCCGCCGCGATCGCCGTCGTCCTTCGTGTCACCCCAAGGAATACTCAGTGAGGCCACGAAGGCGCCTTGAAAGACCTTGTCTTCATGCGCCAGCAACAGGCATTGGCTCAAGCGGAGTATCCGGCCGCCGTCGTTGGTGTGCGCGCTCAATTCAACCTTGGCCCGAGCGCGCTGCCATTGGCTGACGTACTTGGTGCGCTGGTCGACGAAGGGGGTGGCGAACGCCTGCAGGAGGTGGGCGCAAGCGCTCTGCGAAGAGTGCCCGAATCCCACCCCCAGCGTGAACTCCATTCGATCCGAGAGATCGATCTCCCCCATCAGCGCGATGTTGCCGTCCGCGACGTGGTCAAACTCCCAATCCATGTGGAAGTTGTCCATCAAGTCCTTCCAGCCGTCACTGAATCCGACGTAGCCGACGGAGCGCCGTATGAAATCAGGCGTGCAACCGAACGACATATCGATGTCCTCGCGTCGCGCCTCGATGAGCTTTCGCCCACCCACGCCGCACAGTTTGGCCGAGTTGTTCTTGCCCGTTCCTTTCATGTGGGGGGCAAGCAGAGCGTAGAGATGCAGCTTGCCCTGGAGCCGCGGATCCGAGACTTCAAGCCGCGTGTGCATCAAGAAGACCGACGAGTGCGGGTCAACGACGATTTCTTTGACGAGTCGGTACCGGCCCTCGCGATCGGAGTTGGTGAGCCGATAGAGCAGCGCATCTTGCTCCGGGTATTCGATGCGGTGGAGGAGATCGCGCTTTTCCTCGTGGCAGAACGATTCACCATCCGTGATCAGAAACTGCAGATCGCGGGTGTTGGGCGAATCTACGTGCGGAAAATAGATCTCGTTGATGATGCCGTGGCTGAGCGTGAACCAGACGCAGGACGCGCTGTTGTACGCAGTCCCGATCCCGTCTTTGGCGCTCGACGTCCAGCGCGGCTCGATTCCGGGCGCCCCGGGCGCGAGAGAGTTCTTCGTCATGGTTTCCTTTTGGTACTACCGGTCCTTCCGCGAACTTCTTCGCGCTCATACGCGAACGCGGTGGCGGGAAGCGGAAGGCAGCCACCAGCGATAAGCAGAGTCTTCCGCATGTTCTAGCCTCGGTTTCGCGGCTGCACGCGGGAGTCGTGGTGGTCGGCTTTCTGCACACGTGTATTCATTGTTGATGGTCAATGGTGCTTGTAGAACCCTATATCGACGATGTCGTTCCAACCGGTCGTGTTGTGGCACTCGAAGCACTCGTCGACGCGCGCGTTGGGTTTGCGAGCCCAGCCCTGAGAGATCATGGAGAAGTGCCCCATGAGGTGGCTCGGAGGCGGCTTGTGGCACTCCACGCACTCCTTGGACTGCGGCGACGGATGTTGGTAACCGGGGACCGTCCATGAATCGAGCTTGTGGCATTGCGCGCAGTCGCTGCCAAACCGCTGGAGGTGGGGGTCGCGACGATCGTGGCACCCGGCGCAGTTGAGAGCTTCGCGCGCGGACGTGGCGTCGAGCTGATCGGGATTGCGGATTCGAAACCACGTCTCCAGCGAGTGGAGAGTCGCGGCGCTGTCCGGATCCCTTCGAGACGCGCGCGCGAGCGTCCGGCCGCCGACCTTGGCCAGCTCGACGTGGTCCATGACCAGAGGGCGCATGTTGGTGCGCAAGTGCTCCACGTGGCACGCCGCGCACTCCTGGATGCTCGCGTGAAACTGCGTCGGCTGACGACCGAGCAATCGCTCGTCGTTCGCGTGGCACGCTGTGCAATTGGCGACCGTCACGCCGACGGTGGGCTCGTGGCATGACGTGCATCTGCAATTGTTCAGGTAGGCATGCTTGGACGAGAGCGGCCCCGGGCTCACGAACTGCTCCACCGCCGTCATCATCGGCGCCGAGCGGGCGACGACGAGCGACGCGGTGGTAACGACGGCGACGACGAGCACGACCCAGAGGGCGAGCTGTTTCATCGCAGCCACCGCAATCCGAAATAAATGCCAGACGCGACGTGCAGCGCGAGAAGGGAATACAGGAAGATCGAGAGAACGATGTGCACCGTCAGCCAGCGACGGCACCATCGTTTGAAGAGCTCGTGCGTGCGGACGGCAAACTCGAGATCAGCAACGGATTCGGCAGTGCGAGTGACGTCCGCGGCGGGTCCTCCGGATTGGAGATCGAATCCGAGCGACGCGAGACCAGCCGCCAACACCGGTGCCCTCGGAAGGGCGCGCTTTTCGGGTGGCGAGCGCTCGAGCAGTCCCCATGCGCTGTCCAAGTCGCCCCTCGCGGTCTGAAGCATGATCAGCTTGTCGCCGATCTCGAGGGTTGCGTAGGTGAGCAGGTAGCGACCCGTGAATCCGCTCACGACGACGAGCAGCATCACGGCTGTCAGTGTGATTCCCAGCGAGCTCTCGAACTTGTGGCCGGTGTGGATGATCGCGAGCAGAGGGCCGAGGATGCCTGCGTAGACGTGAATGGCGAGCAACGATGGCAGCGAAACGTGTTTCTTGATTCGATCGCCCAAAAACGGAATCCGCTTTGCGATCGGGTAGGCCAGCGGGACGAGCAGGAGCACGGCGCCCGAAATGCCAAAGACGGCGCCGACGCCGCTGCCGGGAAAGCGCGGCGAACGGTGAACGAGGAAGCCGAGCCAAGCAAAGAGCAGGACTCCGACGACGCCCGTGACGACGATGCGCTCGCGCTCCTTCATGACTACGCTTCCACCACGACATCGCCCTTGGGCTTTGCCTGGCACGCCAGAATGATGCCGTTGGTCTTGTCGCTCGGATCGAGAGCGTCCTCGATTGCCATCTCGACTTCACCCGACGTCATCTTCACTTTGCAGATGCCGCACGTGCCCACGCGGCACGAGTTTTCGATTCCGATGCTCAGCTCCTCGGATAGCTCGAGAATGCTCTGCTTCGGCGGGCTATCGCCGCGCTCGAGATCGAGACGGATTTTGGCCGACTTGTTGTTCTTCGAGAACGTCACCAAGGGGCCGGTCGCCGCTGCGGTCGGCTTCGAGGACGCCGTCGCTGCAGACGCGGGCGGTGGCTTCGCCAGGCCGAACGCCTCGGTCTTCAACTGCTCCGGCGGAAGCCCGAGCTCGGCGAGCATCGCCTTGGTCGAGTCCATCATGGCGGGCGGCCCGCACAGGTGGACTCGCCGCGAGGCGATGTTGGGCACTGTCTGCGCGAGCCATTCCTTCGTAAGGCGTCCGCGCGGGCCGGTCCAGTCCGTCCCTTCGGGGCGCGACATCGTGACGGCGACGTGCAGCTTCGGATTTTTTCGCTGAAGGTCGGGAATCTCTTTCTGAAAGATGTAGTCGGTTGGAACGCGGCACGTGTAGACGAGGAAGATGTCTCCGGGCCACGCGATCTCGGTGAGATAGCGACTGATGCTCATCATGGGCGTGATGCCCACACCGCCCGCGATGAGAACGATGCTGTCCGCCTCGCTTCCGGCGAATGTGAAGCGCCCGACCGGACCGCCCGATTCGATCTCGTCACCGACCTCGAGCAGATCATCGATGTGACGCGAGACCGCCCCTCGTGGCTCGCGGCGCACGGTCAGATCGACGTAGTCGCGGTGCGTAGGGGAGGACGAGATGGAGTACGAGCGGTTCATTCTCGCGCCGCCAATCGAGAACGCGACATTGAGAAACTGACCAGGGACGAACGTGAACGGCATCGCGCTGTCGCTGGACGGGGACACGAGACGAAACGTCTTCACGCTCGGCGTTTCCGTGACGATGCTTCCGATGCGGAGCTGTCCTCGCCAATTCGCTTTGACAGGCTGAGGCCCCACCGTGGCGGGTGCCGGCGGGGCGGGCGGCGAGGGCGGAGAAGCCTCGCCAATCATCGGGGTTGCTGGCTTACCGTTCGTTTTGGCGAGCTCCTCTTTGGCGTGTGACCAGTCGACTTCGGGAGAACCGATCGGTCGCCCTCTCGCCTGCCAAAGCTCGCTGGCGCGATTCGCGATTTGTGCGGTATCTCCACTCGGCGCGGCGGGCGGCGTGGCCTCCGCTCGCACAGGGGAAGCGGGCGACGCCTTGCCCGACGGCGGAGGGTTCCCCGGCGGCGGTGGCCCTCCCGCCGGGGGCGGCTTTTCGGGCGGCGTCTCTCCGGCAGGCGGGGGCTTATCGGACGGGGCGCCTCCAGCCGGCGGTGGCTTTTCGGGCGGTGCCCCTCCGGCAGGCGGAGCGCCGGGGGCGGACGGTGCCGGTGCGCCGCCGAGCGGCGGAGCCCCTCCCGGTGGCGGCGCTGCTTTGTCTGCCTCGAGCCGTCCAAAGAGCGCCGCTGCGCGACGCATCTTGAAAAAATACATGGCGACCATCGCGAGCGCGAACGCGATGAGCAGCACCATCGTGAAGAGGTGCATGGGAGTGAGACCGAGGAGAGTGCGTGGCGCTTGCTGCGGGACGGGAGACGCGAGGTTCATGTCGCGCTTGAACCAGTCGAGCGCGAGGTTGCGTGGCGCCTTCCCCTCGGAGAGCACGCGACGAGCTGCGATTCCTGCTTCGAGCTCGGCGAGCCCCTCACGCATCAAGCCAACGGAGCTCTGCATGGCGGCGTTGTCACCCGCCTGTGTCGCGCGATTGAGTGAGTCGGAGCCTTTCGCTAGGCGCGCCATGCCTTCGTTGATCTGTTGGGTCGCCAGCGCATCGATCTCGGCGCGCTTCTCCGGCGTCAGCGCAGGAAGCGTCATCAGCGACGGGTAGATGGGAGTCTTGGGTGCGCCCGATCCTCCGCAATCGCCGCCGACGCAGCCAGCGGATCCGGATGGCTGCGCGGGTGGCATCATCTTGTCCATCATTCCCGCCATGCCGCCGCTCGCACCCATACCGCCCGCCGCGCTGGGGGCCGGTGCCGGCATCCCCGCCATGTCGCCTGGCGCGCTCGACGCGGGTGCAGGCATACCGGGCATCGCGCCGGGCGCCGCCGCCGCGCCCGGGTGATGGTCCGAGTGTTCGTCGCCTGCGCTCGCGCGCGGAAACGACAATGCGAGTAGGACCGCTAGTGCGATGAGCGACGGCTTCACATGTGCCCCATGCCACCGGTCGATCCGGCATCACTCATCCCGCCCATGCCGCCCATCTTCATGCCTTTTGGCATCTTGGTGGGCGACCCCATTGGCATCGGTGGCATACCGCTCGACGAGGGCGCTGCGCCCATGTTCATCCCCGAAGCGCCTGGAGGAGGTGCCATGCCGCCAGGCTGCATGGGCATTCCTTGGGATGCGACGGCTTTGCGCTGCGCGTCCGACAAGACGCCGACGGCGACTCCGACGGCGCGAATGAACTCGATCCGCTGCTGCCCGGAGAGGCGCGCGATCTCTCCTACCTTCGTCTCGATCTTCGTTATGTCGGGTGTCTCCGACGACGACAGAACCCAAAGGTCCTTCTCCCCTTGATCGATCTTGCGCTGCGTGGCCGTAAAGGCGGTTGCGGCGTTCGCCTTGAGCGCGACGAGCCTTGTCTGCTGCTCGCTCGTGAGCCCGATGGCCGTCGCTTGATCGACGAAGAACGTGTCCGCACCGAGATGGTAGATGTGCGGAGCGCCGACCGCAGGTGGCAAACCACCGGCGGCGGTCGAGCCGCTCGGCATCGGCGGTTGACCGAGCATCCGCGCCATTCCGCTCGGGGAGCCACCGACGGGGGCGCCCATGGTCATAGGCGGGCTGTCGGCGCTCGGTGCGCCGGTGGCCATCGCGGCGCTCGGCGCTGCGGCACCGTCATCCTGCCGCGCGCTCAGCGGAGGCGGTTGAGCGGAAGCGATCGAGGACTGGACCGCCTGGGCTTGCGCGGTCGGGTTGGACGTCGGAGCGCCGTAGTCGTCGCTTGCCTTCGAGCAGCCGTCGAGCATCGCGAGGGCGGAGGCGACAAGGACCATCGGGCCGAGGTGGTGACTTCGAGTGACTTGAATGGACATGGGCTTTTCTCTTTCCGGCAGGGTGAGCTGCTATTGACGCGCGCAGCCCGCATCGAGTGATCGCGACCACTCCGACATCACGCGGAGCGCGAGCGGAAGGTTTCCTACCTGACAATGCGCCTGCGCTTGTTCCGCCGCGGTGAACACCCGCGCCGTGATCGACCGTGCGCCGGAGAGCCGACGCGCCTGATCCCAGAGCTGCGACAGCGGGACGTAGTGGTCGTTCGCGCCAGCGAGGAGGAGCACGTCCTGTCGCACGTGCGGGGAAACGTCGCGCGTATGCAAGCCGCGGAGCGCGCGCAACGCATCCGCCGGCCGGTCGCAGCCGAAGACGGACATGGCCTGCGCCAGCCCCCACTCGAGCACCGGACGACGGTGCGCCGCCGCTCTCAACGCGCGGTCGAGCGCGCCCTCGGCGCCGATCGCAGCGAGGCTCCGCACCAGCGTTCGCGCCGCGCGCGGCTGCTGCGCTGTCACGCAAGCGAAGAAGTCCGCGAGCACGTCGAGCGCGACGACGCGACGCACGCGTGGCTCGTACGCTGCAGCGCGGATCGCGAGGCAACCGCCGAGCGAGATCCCGACGAGCGTGACGTCGTCGAGGCCGAGCGCGTCGAGCACCGCAGCGACGGGGCGGTGCCAATCCGCGATCATCGGTGCGCCTTGCTCGGCGAGCACGGATCCCTGCCCGGGCCCCTCGAAGGCGACGACGTTGAATCCCTCGTCGCGCAGGCGGATGAGGATGGGGAAGAGCTCCTCGATGTAGCTGTCGAAGCCACCGAAGAGGACGACCGTTTCTCGCGTACCGCCCGGGAGTCGCCATACCGGAAGGCGAAGCGGTCCGAAGGGAACCTCGACGCGGGCGCTCGCATCGACGCCCGCAGCTTCGCGAAGCATGGAGATCGAGCGGCGGCGGAGCGGCTCCTTGCGCGGGTCCGACGGCAACATGAAGAACTCCGCCGATCGAAAATGAAGCGCGGCGTGGAGCGTCCTCCCCTCGCTAGCCGCTCGCGCCCCGAGCTTCGAAAACGCGCTTCGCCACGCGTCGTAGTCGACGAGCGAAGAGAGCACAGGCCGAACATCGGCGACCCAGCATGGTCCGCCGTAAGCCGCCCAGCGATTCAGCTGGAAATTGAGGCTCACGTCCGGAAGCAGCTCGTACCAGCCGACGTGGAGTGCGCCGGCGTCACGGTCTGCGACACGCCGCACGCGCAACGGATTTTCGATGACGGAATCCATGCTTCAGTCCGCCGGCAGAATTCGGAAGTCGCAATGATCGGCTCCCTCGACGAGCGTCTTCGTTCGAACGAGCTTCTGGTGCGTCACCTCCGACAGCGCGAAGTCGAGGTTGCACCACGATGCGACGCACAGATCGGCGGCGTCGTGCTTTCGGAAGTAAGTCGCCACCGGGCAATGCACGACGTCGAAGGCGGTCCCACGCTCGGAGGCAACGGTCTCGATGCGGTAGCCGGGCGCGTTGAAAGGAAAGCGAAGGTGCACTCGGCCCTCGGCATCGCCATCTGTTTTTGCGGCGAAGGCGAGTGCCGTCGATTTGCCGTGTGCGAGGTGACCCGCCGCCGACGTGAGACGAATCCAGACTTGGTAGACTTGCCACGTCGCATCCGCGACGAGCTCGATCGCGTATTGTCGCTCGGTGCCGGCGGCCAAGAGCTCTTCGAAGAACGAGAACGTGAAGCAGGCCAAGCGCACGTTCATCGTGCTGCCGGCCGTCGGTTGCGCGGGCAGACTGCCGACTGCGTCGTCGTAGCGCTGCCACGCCGCGTCGAGCAGTCGCGTCACGTCGGCGCGAACGAAGCGACCCTTGTCGGGTGACACTCGTGTGCGCACGCGACCGACGAGAGCGCGCCTAGCCGCCCTCTTGGTCAGGGACTCGTAGATGAGCTTCACGGTGTCCATGATCAGAGCTTCATGCGACGCAAGCGCAGCGCATTCCCGATGACGGATACCGAGCTGAGGCTCATCGCCGCGGCGGCAAGCATGGGACTGAGGAGAAGGCCGAAGGTCGGATAGAGAACCCCGGCCGCAATCGGCACACCGAGCACGTTGTAGATGAACGCGAAGAAGAGCCCCTGCTTGATGTTCCGGATCGTGGCGCGACTGAGCTTTCGCGCGCGGGCGATCCCCTGGAGATCGCCCTTCACGAGCGTGACGCCGGCGCTCTTCATCGCCACGTCCGTTCCCGTCCCCATGGCGATGCCCACCTGCGCCTGCGCGAGCGCGGGAGCGTCGTTGACGCCGTCGCCTGCCATGGCGACGACGCGCCCTTCGGCTTGCAGGCGCTTGATCGTCTCGGCCTTCTGAT
Source organism: Deltaproteobacteria bacterium (assembly GCA_043785585.1). Taxonomy (GTDB): domain Bacteria; phylum Myxococcota_A; class Polyangia; order Polyangiales; family Polyangiaceae; genus JBBQXV01. Next base: position 12,935 of record JAYVXB010000454.1, read on the forward strand.
CGGGCAACACCTCCGCGACGACCTCGTCGATGCCGAGTGTCTTGGCTACTGCGGACGCGGTCGTCTTGCTGTCGCCCGTCAACATGACGACGCGAATGCCTTCGTCGTGCAGCTCGCGGATCGCCCCAGCCGTCGTGCCCTTTACGGGATCGGCGACGCCGATGATGCCGGCGAGCTTTCCATCGACCGCCACGAACATGACAGTTTGCCCGTCGGTCCGCATGGATTCGGCCTTCGGTCCCAACGCTCCTGCGTCTACATGGAGATCGTCCATGAGCTTCGCATTGCCGAGCGCCACGTGACGACCTTCGATCGTCCCGGTCACGCCCTTACCGGTCGTCGACGCGAAGTCGGACACGCTCACGAGCGCAACGGCGCGCGTCTTTGCGCCTTCTACAATCGCGGCTGCGAGTGGATGCTCACTCCCCTGTTCGAGACTGCCTGCGAGCTTGACGAGCGATTCCTCGGTGCCATTCGCAGCCACGACCGCGACGACTTTGGGCTTACCCTCCGTGAGTGTGCCCGTCTTGTCGACGACCAGCGTGTCGACCTTTCGCATCACTTCGATGGCCTCGGCGTTCTTGAACAGGACGCCAAACCCGGCTCCCTTGCCCGTCGCGACCATGATCGACATCGGCGTCGCGAGACCGAGCGCGCATGGGCACGCGATGATGAGGACGGCGACCGCGTTGACGATCCCGTGCGCCATTCTCGGTTGAGGCCCGAAGACGCTCCAGACGATGAACGTCAGCACGGCCACGACGACGACGGCAGGAACGAAGTAGGAGGCGACGAGGTCCGCGAGCTTCTGAATGGGAGCGCGACTGCGCTGCGCCTCTCCGACCATTCGAACGATCTGCGCGAGGAGCGTCCCCGAGCCGATGCGCTCGGTGCGCATCACCATGGAGCCCGTTCCGTTGACGGTCGCGCCGATGAGTCGATCTCCGGACTTCTTCTCGACCGGAATCGATTCGCCCGTGACCATCGACTCGTCGACGGAGCTCGTCCCCTCCACCACGACGCCGTCGATCGGGACCTTCTCGCCCGGGCGCACGCGGAGTCGCTCGCCCACGGCGACCGCATCGAGCGCCACGTCTTCTTCTTTGCCGTCGTCTCGGATGCGCCTGGCCGTCTTCGGCGCGAGATGAAGGAGCGCGCGGATCGCGGCGTTCGTCTCGCTTCGCGCTCCGAGCTCGAGGACCTGTCCCAGCAACACGAGCGCGACGATGACCGCAGCGGCTTCGAAGTAGACGGCAACGACGCCGCCCTCGCCCCGGAAGGACGGCGGGAAGATACTGGGCAACAGGAGCGCGACGACGCTGTACCCGAAGGCGACCCCAATCCCCAGTCCAAAGAGCGTGAACATGTTGAGGCTGCGGTTCACGAGGGACTGCCACGCGCGCACGAAGAACGGCCACGCGCCCCAGAGGACGACGGGGGTCGCCAAACCAAACTCGATCCACGCGACTGCGCTCGCGCCGATCGCATGATGCAATGGCATCCCCGGAAGCAGCTCGGACATCCCCATCAAGAACACGATCGCCGCCGGTCCGACCGACAGGAAAAACCGGCGCCGCATCTCGATGAGCTCGGTGTTCGGCGCCTCCTCGGCAGTGACCGTCCGGGGCTCGAGCGCCATACCGCATATCGGGCATGCGCCCGGCGCGTCGCGAACGATCTGCGCGTGCATGGGGCAGACGTATTCAGTCTTCGTCGGTGGCGGATTGGTTGAAGCGGCTTCGAGCGCCATACCGCATTTCGGACACGGACCTGGGTTGCTGGCGTGCACCTCGGGGTGCATCGGGCAGGTGTAGTCGGCGGACGCTCCTTGGACTTCGTGCGACGCATCACTCGCAACGCCGCGTTTCTCTGCGCCACCGGTCTCGTCCGGTTGGATCAGCGGCTCCTGCGGGAGCTTCGGTCGCTCGGTGGTCGCGGTGTTTGGTTCCATGGCCGGCTCAACGCCACCAAAAGGCGAAGCAGGCCCAGAGCAGAGCGATCAAGATTGTCGCCCAAACGACGTCCCCGCCCCAACCCCATGAGTGGTGATTGAACGGTGCGGCGCCGTCTGCGGCGATCGCCCGTTCGCCGCGGCGTCGCTGAATGTACCTGGGGTATGGCGGTCCCCAACCTCGGTAGCCCCAACCGTAGCCTATCGGTGGCACTAGAAATAGGAACAGGAACAGCATCCACATGAACCACCATGAGCCCATCATCGGATATCTCGCTTTCGCACTCGTAGGGTGAGCGGCTCTAGCTGCAGCAACCGCGTTTGGGTTCATCGGCGCGAGCCTCGCCGGTCGCACCCACGCTGTACCCCGCGCCCATTACCGCTGACTGCAGTTGGGTCGGGGACGTCACGCGTTCGTCGTATTGCACGGTGGCTTCGCCGGCCGAGAGGGACACGCTCACGTCGCCGACTCCGGTGACGGCCTTCAGCGCATGCGTGACATTGCTGACGCAACCGCCGCAGGTCATACCGACTACCTTCAAATGCTCAGTTTGCATCGTGGTGTCTCCTCAAAAGGTGAGAATCAATCGAAGTGTCCGCTTAGAGATGAGTGGAGAAACGCTACGGTCGGAACGCCACGCCGAGGCGTTCCGGCCTCGTTTCTCGCGGTGCCTTACATGTGTCCGGGCATTGGATGGTTGGGCATCGGATGGCCCATTCCTCCGTCGTGCATGTGGCCGCCGTCCATCGACATTCCGGCAGGCATTCCGGGCATCATGTTCCCACCCCGATCATCGTCCTGCTTGGTCGCCGCCGGTGGTGTCGGTGCCTGACCCGGTGCGGTTGCGGCGACCGTGCTCGTTGCCGAGGCCGAGCTCGCGGTCGACGCCACGGGGTCCGGCTTTGAGCAGCCGGCGACGCTGACGAGCATCGCTGCCGCAACTACGATTGAGCGAGAAATCCTTGTTACCGAACTTTCTTTTCGTTTGGTGGTGTTCATTGCCGCTCGCCCAGAGCAAGATGAAGACCGCGTAGTCGGCTAACCGAGCGCCTCATTACTAATCTCGGGAGTGTAACGGGTGCGGTCACACTCTCTCTGCGCCGCCGACGCATGTCTTGCGCGCCAACGCGCCATTTGCGCCGACGCGGCTTCGTCGACGCGAGCGGTGGCGGCGTGGCGCCCTCTTTCGCGACGGTGCAGATCGTGCTCGCAGCCCGTCCCAGGGAATCCCCTCCATGAACGGACGGCGAAAGTTTTTGCAGATCGTGACGGGCGCGCTCGCAGCGGGCACGGCGAGCGCCGTCGCGCGTCGCGCTTCCGCGCAGCACGGCGGACACGTCGTCGCTCCACCTCCGGCGCCGGCGCCGATCGGTTCGATGACTCCGCCGATCGGTTCTGGCAACCAGACCGCGCCGACGGCGATGCCGGGAATGGTCATGGCCGCTCCCCCGCCGTTGCCGCGTGGCGCGCCTCCCGTGGGAAGTCCTCTCTACAAGAAGTTCTCGCTCGAGCTGAAGGTCGTTCAGCACGAGGTCGCCCCCGGCTACGTCGTTCACATGATGGCCTACAACGGCCAGATTCCGGCACCCACGATTCGCGTCAACGAAGGCGACTGGGTTTGGATCGACTTCACGAATGCCAGCGACGAGATGCACACGATCCATTGGCACGGGATGATCCTCGACTACCGCTACGACGGCGTTCCGTACGTCACGCAGGACCCGGTCATGCGCGGCGAGAAGTATCCGTACATCTTCCAAGCAAAGCCGTACGGGACGCACTTCTATCACTGCCATTTCGGTACCGCGATGCACATGCAGGCGGGGATGTACGGCGCCTTCATCGTCGAGCGCGTCGAAGATCCAATCCGCGCCCGATTTCCGTACACGCAGGACTACACATTTGTCGTTTCTTCTCTCGACGCCCTCTTCGTGCGCGACCAGATGAATGCGATGTTCGCGCGCATGCGCCAACGCGACGTGCTCGCTGCGCGCGGCGCGCTCGACTGGCGAACGCAGAACCGCTTCGCGTCTTTGAAGGATCTCGTGAGCGCGGTGGCGCGTGGTTACGTGGCGCCGTACATGCGCTCGCGCACCAGCCCACGCCCGCCCGACCCGACGATGTTTCTCGTCAACGGACGCGCCTATCCTGCGACCGAATCCATCCGCGTCCGCGAAGGCGAGTGGACGCGGCTACGGTTCATCAACGCGGGGGCCGTTCTGCACAGCATGCACATGCACGGTCACGACTTCTTCCACGTCTGTTCCGACGGCGCACCGCTACCCGCACCGGTACGCGGGAACACCCTGACGCTCGCACCGGGCAAGACCGAGGACATCGTGTTCCTCGCCGACAACCCCGGCTTCTGGGCGCTGCACGACCACGACGTGAGCCACACCGTGAACAACGGCGTCTATCCGGGCGGCGTGATGACGCACATCGCATACGAGGGCTTCAATGGTACGTACACGCCGTCGATATCACTCGACGAGTAGCGCCGTCGTCGCCGTCGCCCTCCTTTTCACGCAGGTCGCGAATGCGCAGGAGGCCGAGGTCGATCCCGCTGCGCCGCAGCCCGCCGCGCAGTTCGACTACGGACTCCGCGGAGTCGGGTCCATCAATGCACAAAAGGGATACGGCGGCGCGAACGCACTCGGGACGATCGACATCTCGGACACGTACGCATACGTGCGTGCGCGCACGCCGATGTTCGCGGCGGAGCATCGCGCCGGAGCGATGTTCGCGGTGACGTTCCCCGACCAATTCTACGAACCAGGAACGCTCCTCGTCGCGGAGGCGAACACGTTCTACGAGACGCGTTGGCTAACGGTGCGCATCGGGCGCGGACGGATCGCGAGCACGGTCGTGCCCATGCCGACACTCCGCGACGACGACATGATTCGCTTCTCCGGCGCGCAGAACCCGTTCACCGACGGACGCAGTACGGCCGACCACCAATACGGCAACGTGGCCGAGGCCGCGGTGTGGGCGACCCCTCGTGTCTTTGCGCAGGTCCATCTCGAGAATCTGTCGAACTTCGTCCTTCAACCGCAGGCGTTGTCGTCGTTCGCGCTGAACTCGTACGGCTTGACGCTCGGGTATCGAGAGATCCCGTCACTCGTGCGCACGTCGGTCGTACGCCGTGTCGCGATCGGCATGAATGCATACCGCGTCGATCTTCCGGCGCAAGAGGTGCTCGTCGATGCAGTCGTCGGCGCGTGGATCAATCTCGTGCCTGATCCGGTGCACACCGTCGACTGGCGTGTGCAGGCCATTTACGACCGCGGGAGTCCGAGCCTCGGCATCGTGACCCTGCCCGATACCTTTCGTGTCGAGCAGGGGATGATCACGACCTCGCTCGGCTACGAGTACCGCCGCGACATGTTGCCGACGATTCGCACGAACGTCATAGGCGCCTACAAGCGATACATCAAGGACGGCATCGACCAGCTATCGATCGCGGGCAACGTATTTTACTCTCTCGGAGCGACGACCGAGATCGGCGTGCAATACCAGTTTCGATCGCGCGTCGGCATCCCCGAGGCGTTCGGCGACGACTTCGCACACTCGGTGAAGGTGGCCCTCATCGTCGCGCTCGACGGGACGACGACGCCGATCTTCACCGAAAGGAATTCGCTGTTGAACGTAGAGAGCGGGTACCTGCCGTGAAGCGCCTCGCGCTCCTGCTGTCGTTCGCGCTCGTCGCTTTCGCGCCCGTCGCTTGCCGTCTCGGGGGAGGCGACATGCCGATGCCCCAGACGCAACCAATGCGCACGGACGACCGGCCGCCGTCGGAGGTCGATCCCGCGCTGCACGTCACTCTCGCGCCGATGGACGCGGGCGTTGAGCCCGCCGCGGGCGGGATGACGCGACACGGAGACCACGACGTGGGTCCCATGGACGCTGCGGCCGACATGGGCGTGGACACGTCCGCGGCCCATGGAGATGCAAGCATGTCGATGCCGCGCGGCTCTGCGATGCCGACTCCGTCTGGATCGACGATGCCGATGCCTCGACCCAAGCCGTCTGCGCCGCCGATGCCAATGCCACCGCCCAACGGGCACGAAAGGCACATGCGATGACATCCCACGCAGCGACACGACACGGCGCGGTCGCGATCCACGGCTCGCAAACGACCGCGGAAGTCGCGGCCGGGGTGCAGCAGTCTCCGAGCACCGAGGCGCGGTACGCGCACGCCCGCCGTCTCGTACGCGACGTCGAGCAACTGCTCGCCGAGGCAGTCGCGGCGCCCGACGACTACACGGCGCGGCTGGCCCGCAGCCTGGCCGGCGATCTCGCGGACGTGCTCGACGAGCTCGCGAGGTCAGTCGAGCCGCGCTGAAGTTTCTGGGCAGCCGGTGCGCTCACTCGTCGGGGCAGCCGCACGTCACCGTGGCGTACCAAGTGCGTCCGCCATCCGAGCAGAGCGCGTCGCCGTTGCAGCTATCCACGCAGCTCAGGTGGACGAGCGGCGGCTTGCAGGCAAAATCATTGAAGCAGTGCAAATCGTTCGGAGGTGGACCTCCGAATGTGACGACTTGTGTTCCCGGACAAGGTGCGGCATCGCGGACGCCTCCGGCGTCGGCGTCCGACGAGTCGACCGCGTCGGTCATCGAGTCCACGCGCGCGTCGCCGTCTGGCGCTTCCGTTGAAGCGTCGACAACGGACGATCCAGATGTACGGTCGCAAGCGGTCGTGACGAGTAGCACTACGATCGCGCCCCGATTCACTCAGTGAGTCTACGCTTTTCCTTCGACCGATCAGAGGCCACGAATCGCCGCCGTTGCGTCATCGATCGACCGGGTACGGAACCGCTGGCAGAAACTTCACGGCGAGCCCGGAGAGGTGCGTCGGCTCGCCTGCGCCTTCGCCGTGGTTGAACTCGACGCCGACGACCGCGTCCGCGCCGAGCTGCGCGGCTTTGGTCTTCAAGATCCAGAGCGCGGCTTCGTGCTTTCCCACTTCGGCGTGCGCGTCGACGACGCCGACGACCTGCGCGGGGCGATCGAGGTGCTTCGACTGGAGGACGAGCACGCGCGCGGGATCGCCGCCTCCGTTCGCGGACGGAGGCGGCGCCTGGGTTGGCGTCTGACTTCCGGAATTGAACACCGTGACCGGCTGCGAGATGCTCTGCGAGTACTTGTACTCGGAGACCGGGTGATACTCGGGGTGGTATTCGCTCGCGCAGCCGACGAGCGCCGCGATCGCGACGACGAGCGGGGCGCGCAGCGTGGTCACCACGGAAAGCCTTCCGGTGGATGCGGTGGCGGCGGCGCCGCAGGGAGCTGCGCAGGCGGAGCCGGTGGAGGCGACGGCGCCGGCACGTAGACGGGCTGTCCCGACGTGCCTTGCACTGTCACCGGCGATGCGATGCTCTGCGAGTACGTCGTCGTCGTCGTCGGGTGGTAATCGGGATGGTACGAGTACCCGCACGCCGTCAACGCGACGGCGGCGAGCGCAGTGAAGATTCGCATCGCGATCTCCTTTTCTTATTGGAGATCTCGAGTACACGACGCGTGCCACGCTTGATTCGCGTGAAAGATCAGCGATTGGCTGCTCGACGCGATGGCGCCGTGCCCCACGCGTCGTCGCCAGCGCGACGGTCCGTCCCCCCGCGTCCGCTGGCTCGCGTTCGCGCGCCCGCTCAATTGTTCGGCGCGCCCGCTTCGATCCACGCGGTGATGTCGGCGACCGCCGTCGCGTTCGGCACGAGCGCGCCGTTCGGCATGTTCCCGTCCGTTTGATTGAACCAATAGACCGGCGAGCTCTTCGCATCGAGGAGCACCGATTGCGCAGGCGCAGATGGATCGACCATCTTGCCGCCGACCTTCGCGTTGCTCGCGGTGATGCTGTCGTAGCAACCCGATTGCGACGTGCAGGCGAAACCGGCGCGCGACGCGCCGTGGCAACCGCCTTGTCCGCAATGGCCCGGCGTTCCGGTCGCGAAGTACGCGCGGTACACGTAGGACCACGTCAGCTTGTCCGTCGGCAACGTCGCGACCCCGCCTTCGCCCGCGTCGTCGACGAGCTCGCCGGCGTCGCCGCTCGTGTTCCCTTTGTCGCTCGCGCTCGCGCATCCAAGCACAACGACCGCACACAACCCGACGAGCCATCTTGCGTTCATCTTCGTCCCCTCGCGAGCGACGAATGTTCATAGCCGAGCGCCTGCTCGTCGCAAGACAAAGCGCCCACGGAACACCGAGAATTTGGCTGCGGATGTGTTCGTAAATTGATCAGTGACCGCAACGGTCACGCCGTCAGCGCGCTCGCTTCGACGAGGCTCGACGCGCGACCGATCGCGTCGATGCCTCGACCGCCCGGCTCACCGGCGATCATCTGACGCGCCGCCTCGACGCCCATCTGCATTGCAGCGTCCATGAAAACGTACCGGAAGAGTCCCTGCCGTCCGGCGACGCGCACGTTTCGAAAGCGCGCGACTTCACGCAAGAGCGCGCGCCGATCATCGTCGTAGCCGAGGTGGTAGACGGGGTAGCCGTGCTCGACGCGCACGCTCGTCGCACCGATGATGTCATCGACGCTGAATCCGAGCGACGCGAGCTCGCGTTGGCCGCGCTCGACGAGGTCCGCGGTCGATGCGCGCCACGTCGCGTCGCCAACGTCGCACGGGATCTCGAGCAGCAGCGACGTGCGTCCGTCCGGTGCCATCGATGCGCTCCGCCGCTTCGGCTCTTGGATCCGCGACATCGTGAGGTCGCGCGACGCGACGTACATCCACGTGTTCTCCGAGAAGTCGCGCCGGCGCAGACACAACACCACGAACACCAGCGCGCGAAAGCGAAGAGCTCGCGTCGCCTTCTCTACCAACGGAGCTCGCCCGGGATGCAGCCACCGCACGACATCGGTGAGCGGGACCGTCGCAATGAGCTCGCCGACCGGAATGCGCTCGGCGCCGCGCGGCGACTCGACTCGCACGGCGACCACGCGATCGCGTGCCGTCTCGAACCCGACGACGCGCGACTGCGTGCGGACCTCGCCGCCGCGTGACGCGATCTCGGCCGCCATGCGATCGTAGATCTGCCCCATCCCGAGACGCGGGTAGAGATAGCGGCGCGCGTACGTGCGCGCAGGAACGTCGCGACGCAGCCCGACCAAGCGCAGCGCGGCGTCGCCGAGATGAAGGAGCGAAATCCTTTCCGCCGCCCAGTCCGCCGAGATGAGTCGCGGATCGATGCCCCAAAGCTTCCGCGTATACGGCCCGAAGAACGTCTCGTAGAGCGGCCGACCAAAACGCGCGACGACCCAGTCCTCGAAGGTGCGTTCTTCGCACGGGTGAAAGCGCGCGTCGATCCGCGCTCGCGCGTAGCCCGCGAGCGCGCGCACGTTCTCGCGCACACCGAGGTTCGCGACGAGATCGCGCGCTTCGAGCGGATAGCGAAAACGACGTCCGTCGTGCAGGACCACGCTGCGCCGCTCTGGCGCGAGCAGATCACTGCCGAGGAGTCGCTCGAGCTTTTGCGAAAGCGCCGCATCGCTCGACACGAATCGGTGCCCGCCGAGATCGAAACGCCATCCTTCGTACTCGTGCGTCGCGCAGAGGCCACCGACGATCGCTTCTCGTTCGAGGACAAAGGGTCGATGACCGCGCTCCGCCAACTCCGCAGCCGCGGCGAGCCCGCACGGCCCGCCACCGAGCACGACGAACGGACCGCTCAGCGCGGGCACGTCGGGATCGGTCCGCTGTCGATTGGCGGCAGCGTCGTGAGGTAGAGACCAATGTCGAGCGCGTCGTCGGCCGTCATCCCCGCGAAGCCGCCCATCGGTCCGGACGGCATCGGGCGGCAGAGGCGCCCGCCTTGATCGTCGAGGCCGGCGGTGACCGCGGTCGCGACCGTCGCGGCCTTCCATCCGGCGATCCCGCTGGCGTGCGGCGTGATGTTGTACGAGTAGATGACCGCGGGCGCGGGATCGGGCACGACCCACTCCGATGCTGCGAACGCGCGGTTGCCGGCGAAGAGCGCCGTGATGTCGAGCGGCATCTTGGTGTCGAAGCGCCAAGGCGTGTGACAGTCCATGCAGAAGCCAATCTCCGCCGCCAGGTAGCGGCCATGCTCCGCACGCGCGAAGCTCGGATCGGTCTTCGGCAAGGTGGTGTGCGGGATCGCCGACTCGGGGATCGGCGTCAAGGGTCCGGCGATTGGGATCGGAAGCGGTTGGCGCGGCGGCACGGCATTGTCGATCGGCGCGAGGGATCGGAGGTACACGACGATCGCGCGCGCGTCGTCGTCGCTCATGTTGTGAAAGACGTACGACGGCATGACCGGCGCGAGCGGCGTGCCGTCGGCCGCGACGCCGTCGAGGATCGCGTGTCGTATTTGATCGTCGGACCATCGCGCGAGGCCGCTCGCATGCGGCGTGAGGTTCGGCGACGAAATCTGACCGACGGCATCGTCGAACGGCGCGAGATCGAAGCGACCGACGACACCGGACATCCACTTGCTCATGTCGAGGTTGCCATCAACATCACGCGGCGTGTGGCACTCGCCGCATCCGGCGACGCTCTTCACGAGGTATTCACCGCGCCCGAGCATCGCTGGGCTCGCGAAGAACGCTCCGTCGGAGCCTGCATCCGGGACGGGTAGTTGAGTGCCACTGCTGTCGCACGCGACGGCCAACACGACGAGCGAGAGGATCAAGGAGCGCATCATCGGACCATCGACACTCGCGCGACTTCGACGTCCGGCGCGGTCGCCGTCATGTTGCCCGTCGCAGCGCGGAAGTAGGCCGTTCGAACGTTGCGGTAGAAGAGAACGGCTTCGAGCGTCACGGCTTCCGGAGGGATGTTCGGCGTCGGAACGACGAGATCGAGCGAGCCGCCCGCGGGGACGCGCCGATCGAACGGAATGCGCGTCGTGTCGGTCAGCTCGTGCAAATACAGGAGAGTGCCGTCCGCCTGCGCGATGTCGAGACCGAGGCGCGCGGCTCCCGGCGGAATCAGACCGTTCGCATCCGGACCGCCGAAGCGCGTGAGCAGCCGGTGCTGCCCATCGAACGCCTGAATCTCGACCCATGGCTCGCGCACGTCCGTCACCCCGGTCGGGAACGAATGTCCGACGCCGACGTTCTTCACCGTCACGGTGTATCCGCCTGTCGCCGGAACGATGGCGATCTTGATCGCAGCGTGCAGCGCCGCCGCGAGCTGCGTCGCCAGCTCGGGCGTCGCGAGCGTCTTCGCGAGGTAGACGTTGCCGCCGGGCATCGTGTGATCGGCGACGCCGTCGGTGCGCGGCGCGTGGCAATCGACGCAGAGGGTCGTCGTCGTACCCGCCGTCGCGTCGGCGCCGCCATCGCCTGCCTGCGGCACGTGCGGTCCGTATGGGCTCTTCTGCCACTCGTCGAACGTCGAGATCATCACGATCCCGCTTCCGGGCACGAACTGCTGGTGGCACGACGAGCAGAACTCGGCGCTGCGAAGGCGCGGTAGCTCCGCGCTCGCCGCCGCCTTGTGACCCTTCGTCCAATCCTGCGAGCGGTACTCGACGTCAGCGTTGCCTCCAGCGCGAACCAAGCGCGAGACGTCGTGGCATCCGATGCACGTGATCCCGCGGCCGCTCGTGAACGAGCTGTCGCCGAGCCGCACGCTCACCGGATCGTGGCACCCCGCGCACTGGCGCGAGTACTGCCCACCGCGGAGCTTCTGCTCGACGCCCGCGCCGAACTTCACCATCGGATCGATCGCCGAGTGCGCGTGCGCGCTCTTGCTCCACGCGTCGAATTCCTTCGCGTGGCACTGCGCGCACCATTGCGCGTCGTACTTCTCGTTCGGTTTGTCACCCGGCGAGAGCAGCCAGCTCGGCCCGACAGGCAAGTCGCGGGCGACGATGCGCGCGAGACGCGCCGCCATCTGCCTTGCGTCCGCCGTCGGCATCGTCGGATTGATCGCCCCGTCGCGCCTCGCTCCGCTTCGATCAGGCGCGAGCCCTCCCTGCTCGAGGAGCGCGAGGAGGATGTCGTGCGGATCGAACGATGCGTCCGTCGGCGTCGGCGCCGTCGAGAATTGGTCCTTGAGACCGACGTGCCCAATCTGCGCGTCGAGCTTCGGGTCCATTGCGCTGAGCGCCTCGAAGAAGAACTGATTCGACGACACGAAACCGTCGAGGTGGCACCCGCCGCACGACATCCAGTTGTTTCCGCTCGTCGCGAGCGGCCCCTTCGACGAGCTCGCGCGGAAGAAGAGCTTCTTACCTTCGCGGAGCTCGGAATCGACGGGGTCCTTCGCGGCAAGCGCGATCGGCGTGCCGAGGATGGTCGCATGGGCGATCGGGCTCCCTCCGGCGAGGTCTAGGGTAAGGAGCGTGTGCGATTGATCCGACACGATGAACGCGCGGCCACCGGTGTCGTCGAGCGTCAACCCGGTCGGATGATCGCCCGGCAAGTCGCGGAGCAAGTCAATCGCGATGCCCGTCGTGACGTCGAACGTGAGGAGATCCTCGCTTGCGCACGCGAGCACGTAGGCGACGTTGCCGTTCGGGTGGAACGCCGCGGCGCAGGGCTGGGAGAGGATCGACGTATTGCCGACGGCATCGGGAATGTTGATCGCGGCGAAGAGGAGCTTGCGGCCATCGATCACGCCGCTGGCGGGGTCTGTCGCAACTTCCGCCCGCGCCGATAGATCGATAACGCTCACCGACGGAAATAGCGTTCGCTGGAACTGGATGGGATGCTTGTTCGCGAGGAGCTCGTGCGGAAGCCATGCCACGTTGCCGTCCGGCGACCACGCGAGCGACTCGAACGCGAACGGCTTCCCGTTTGGCACGGTGTCGTCCGCGCGGGCAGGTTGGTCCGCGATCGGTACCTCGGCGTTGGTCTGCTTGCGGTCCGCGGGTGCGTACACGCCTTCGAGCGAAGCGATCGTCAGACGCCCGTCGATCCGATGCAAGACGGCGAGCTCGCGTCGTAGCCGCGAGACGCCGAGCCCCGCGGGGAGGCGTCCCACGGGGATCGCGTGATCCACGACGCCGCGCGTGCGGTCGATGATCGCGACGGTGTCATCGTCTTCGACCGAGACATAGAGCCACCGCGGATCCGCGGCGTCCCACACCGCAGCGCGCGGATGCGATCCGAGCGCGAGCGTTCGCTTAGGCGCGCGCGACTCGGCGTCGATGAGCGTGACCGACGCGCCGTCGCGATCGACCGCGGCGATCCATTTCGCGTCCGGGCTGAGCGCGACCGATGTCACGTCTTTGCCAATCGCGATTTCTTGAACCACGTTTCGCGCGTCGACGTCGACGTAGCTGACGGTCCCGACATCGCCGTTCGCTGTCCACACGCCACCGCGAAGCGGATCGAACACGACCGGCGACGAGGCGTTGTCCCTTCGATTCTGCGACGGCACGAGCGCAGGGGCAACCGGTTCGAGCGGCGGCGCCGCGTCCTCCGACGCTCCGCCGTCACCTGCCGACGGTGCGTCTTGCACGTCCAAATGGCTGCACGCGGTCGCGAGAGTAACCGCGCCGGTTACAGATGCGATGAGGAGTCCGGGAAGAATGCGCACGTCGAAGCTCCGATTGGCGCGCAGACAAACAGCACGCGGCGGCAAGCTACGATCGGCACTTGTCAAAGGCAACCGCGAGCGTCATCGTGCGACGCGATGCGAAGACGGCAATCACGTTTCTTGATCGTGTTGATTGAAATCGGCGCGATAGGCGCGCTCGGCGCGTCGTGCAGCACAAAGGACAATGGGTCGATTGGCGACGACGCGGGGATGGACGGCGGCGGCGACGCGACCGCGATCACCGACGCGACGCACGAGCGCACTCCGTACGACGGAACGATGCCGCCGGGTGTCCCGCGCACGGCGGTCGGGTCGCAGACGACGTCCACGCGCGTCGACGTCGAGTCGCTCCTCTTCGCGGCCGGCGAGATGCAGATCAGCGGTGAGCCGTTCGCGTCCGGGTTCGCTGGGCGAAATCTCGGCGGCTACGACCGCAACAAGCTCCCGAGCGACCAGTACATCTTGAGCCCGACGAGCGACGATCCGAAACCGCTCATCGATCTCTTCGGCTTCAGCACCGCCGTCGAGTCGTACGAGTACTCGAAGTACTACATGAACATCGTCTTCCAAGAGTCGACCGCGGGTGTGTCGCTCGCGGAGGGGCCGCTCGTCGCGAGTCTCGCGGGAACGACATCGGTCGATCGACTGCGCTCCCATATGTTTCAGCTGCTCAGCACGGCAGGTACCGACGTGGGCGGCTACGCGACGCTCCCTGCGCCGGCGAACAACAACCAGAACTACCTCGGATTCCCGGGCGTCTGGCCGAGCTTCGCGCCGTTCAAGAGCTTCGATCCCGCGATGGTGCCGACGCTCAACGTCGTTCAGTCGTGCACGTTCTCCGGCGGCTATGGTGGCATCGGCAGCGGCGTCAACCTGTCACCGCTCTACGAGTGCGCGTACAACTCGACCCACCTTACCGATCGCGAAGCGCAGGTCGACAAGACGATCGTGCCGAGCGTGCTCGGCATGGCGACGTGGAAAGAGGCGCTCTGGGCGATCGATTTCGCGGGGCGGCTCCACGACTCCGGGAGCAACCAAATCAACACGGTCGCACCGACGGACCTCGTCCACGTCGGCGAGCGGAACAATAGCGTCCTCGCGACCGATCCGGCGGGCGCGCTGGTCGGTACGTACATCGGCTCGAGCCCTCTCGAAGGGATGTGGGGCCTCGTCATGATCTCGGCGATGGAGAACGCGGCGGAGTGGCTGGTGTCGTCGCTCATGACGTCGAACGGAACGACGCTCGGAGGCTTCGCGACGAAGGCGGCGGCGACGGCGTACGACTACACTTCGCCGCTCGCGTGGTTCCCCGCTGCCGTGCACGTGACGGAGAACACGGGCATAGGCCCATTCCCTGCGGTCACGTCGCTCTCGATCACGGACGCGACGAGCCGCTCGGCCGATCTCTCTGCGCTCCTGCTCGGCAACGCGATGTTCTTCGGGATGACCGATCCGCGCAACGCGGGGCTCGGTCAGCGCATCGGGCTCCGAGCGACCTTCGACGGCGCACCGTTCTCGGCAGACGACGGTGTCGCGAATGGCGAAGAGACGCCGCACGATCGCGCGCTCGCGGTGCTGCGCGTCGCGTTCGTGGATCTCGATCGGATGCACGCGGATCCCGCGCTCGGCGTCTTCGTCGATACTGCGACGGTCACCGCCGGAACGGTTACGCGATCGAGCACGGTGACGACGACCGCGGTTGCGCACGCCATCATCGCGCTGAGGCAGACGCTGCTCTCGCTAAATGGATCGATCACGCAATATGGCGCACCCGATCCGGACCCCGCCGCTGACGCGAAGGGAATCCTCAACACCTCGCCGATCCACCCGCCGGGCGCGGACGCGGGCGCGCCGCCGACCTTCAGCGCGCGCGTAAGGCAGGTCTTCACGACCAATGCGCTGTTCGTGCGCGACGTGCTGACAAAGCCGGATGGCACAGTCGCGAACACGGCGACGATCGTGAACGGCGTCGCGACGCCGTCCGTGGGCGCGACGACCCTCGAAAACCAGGCCGCTGCGATCCGAGCGCTCACTGAAGGATTTCTTGTCACGGGCGACGTCACGCTGCGCGATCGGGCGCGGGCCGTCGCGCGACGTCTCGAAGCGCGCTTCTACAGCGTGGCCGCGCGGATGTACCGCGGCGTGGACGGCGGTCCCGACGAAGTCCACATGAACGCCGATCGGTTCGCGTGGCTACAAAGCGCGCTTCGCGAGACGTACAAGTCACTGCACCTGGCGGGAGACGCGCCAATCGATCGCGTCGTGCTCGAGGATCGTATCGCGCGGGCGAACAAGCTTTTCTTGAACGGGTGGGACGACATCAACGGCGACCAAATCTTGGATACGCCAGCGGAGTGTCTCGCGGGACGACTGCAGATGGCGGAGCAGGCGCTCACTGGCGAGCTCGGACGCGACGACTTGAATCGACCGGTCGCCGACCGCGATCAAGATTGCGTGATCGAGCTCGCGCACGCAAAGGTCGCGAGCGTGATGGCGGGGGAAGTCTTCTTCCACAGTCCGTGAGCGAGCGCGACGACAGCCTCGCTGCGCGCTTTCCGCGCATCGCGCGCGAATGGCATCCGACGCGCAACGAAGGCACGGCGCATGACGTGAGCTGGGGGTCGGCGCGACGCGTCTGGTGGAAGTGCGCGCGTGGCGCAGATCACGAGTGGAGCACGCGTGTGAACACGCGGACCGGTGGCGGCACGGGCTGTCCGTTCTGCGCGAACGTTCGCGTGTCCTCGACGAACTCGCTCGCTCGCGTTGCACCCGAGATCGCGCGCGAATGGCACGCGTCGAAGAACGGCGCGCTTCGACCTGACGACGTCATTGCAGGATCGGCGCGTCCGGTGTGGTGGCGGTGCGCCCTCGTCCGCGCGCATGAATGGCGCGCGGCGCCGAGCCGACGCACGGGCCGTGGGCAAGGTTGCCCGCTCTGCGCGGGCAAGCAGGCATCGATGAGCAACTCGCTCGCCGCACACGCGCCCGGGCTCGCCGCCGAATGGCACCGGACGCGGAATGGCCCGCTCTCGCCTTCGGACGTGACCCGCGGGTCCCGCCGGAGCGTTTGGTGGTGTTGCGTCGCGAACCCCCGTCACGTCTGGCACGCGACGGTGCTCAGTCGCACGACGGGCGGGACCGGATGCCCGAAGTGCGCGCGAAGTGGGGCGATGGGTCGGTGAACGGAACGACGACGAACACTCAGCGGTCGGCAGCGTCACGACACCGGGCTCGTGCGTCGGTAGAGGCGCACCAGCAGCACCGTACCCGCGAAGCCGATCCCGGCGGCGATCCCCCACCAGGCGCCGATCGCGCCGAAGAAGCGCGCGAGCACGATGGCGCTTGGGACACCAACGCAGCCATACGCCACGATCGTGACGCGCATCGGTGCGGCCGTATCGTGCAGTCCGCGCAACGCGCCTGCGGCGATGACCTGCGCGCCGTCGAACACCTGATAGACAGCGGCCACGGTGAAGAGGGAGATGGTCTGCGCCTCGAGATGATCGTCTGACGCCGGAAGCCGAACGAAGATCGACGCCAGCGATCGCGGGACGATCACGTAAGCGATCGCGGCCATGCCCATGAACGCGACGCCGAGGGCCACAGCCGTCCACGCCGCACGACGCACAGCGATCCGATCGCGCGATGCCTCCGCGCGTGCGACGCGCACGGCTGCCGCTTGCGATACTCCCTGCGGCACCATGTACGCGGCGTACGTCGTCTGCAGCACGATCTGATGCGCCGCGAGCGACTCGACGCCGCACCGACCGACCGCAAACGTCGCGACCGCGAAGAGCGCGACCTCGAGACCGAACATCACCGCGACCGGCGCACCGAGACGCGCGATGCGTGTGACGCGCGTAGCATCGACGGAGCCTTTCCCGAGTAGACCGGCACGCAGCGCGAGCAGCAGCGCGGCGCCGAGCATCGTCCAACTCGCCAGCGATGTGGCAAGGCCGAGGCCCGCCAGCCCGAGACGCGGAGCACCGAGCGCACCAAAGCCGAGCGCGTAGTCGAGGAGGGCGTTGAGGCCGACGCCGAGGAGCGTCACCACGAGCACCACGCGCGGGCGCAAGATCGCGGCGAATGCGTGTCGAAGGACGTGGAACGCGAGCAGCGCGGGCAAGGTCGGGGCGATCGCGACGAGGAATCCGCGTGCGGGCGCGAGCGTCGTGGGCGGTTGGCCCAACGGACGAAGGAGCGACGCGATGATCGCGACGATCACGACTCCTGCGAAGGACGCCGCGAACGCCACGACGAAGCCCGCGCGGACGGTGCTGCGAACGTCGTCGCTGTCGCCGCGCGCGTGGGCTTCCGCGACCAGGGGAGACACCGGTGCGAGCAGTCCGCCCGCAGCGACGAGGACGGCCGTGAACGCGGTGACCGCGAGCCCGCCCGCGGCGATCGCGTCGACGCCGAGGCGTCCCATGAACATCGTGTCGGTGACCCCCATCGCAACGTTCGCGAGTTGCGCAGCGACGAGCGGCGCGGAGAGCGAGAGGCACGCTCTTACTTCGCCGAAGATGCCCTCTCGCTTCCCATTCATCGCGATCGAACGAATCGGTCCAGCTCGCCGGCGATGTCCGCGTCGAGCAACTGCCGCGTTGCCATCCACGCGTCGTCGAACACGGTATCGAGGTACCTTTCGCCCGCGTCGGACATGATCGCGACGACGGTGCGCGGCGCCGCACGCTCACAACATTCGCCGATCCTACGCAGCGCCTCGTACAGGACGCCGCCCGAGGAGCCACCGACGAGCACACCGAACCGGCGCGCGAGCCACCGCGTCGTGTTGAACGCAGCCCGGTCCGACACCGTCACACCGTCGTCGATCTGCGATCGATCGACGTTGTCGCCGACTTCGACGCCCGCCGGTGTACCTGTACCTGTCTGATAATAGGGCCCGCTCGGCCCGCCGAAGATGATCGATCCTACGGGCTCGACGCCGACCGATTCGAACCGCCGACGGCACATCGGGCGCAGCGCCCGCACCGTCCCGCACAACGATCCGCCCGTACCGACGGCGCCGACCAGGACGTCGATCTCGCCACCGGTCGCCGCGTGAAGCTCGCGCGCGAGGCCCGCGTATCCCGCGGCGTTCGCAGGGTTGTCGGCCTGACGAAGCCATACGGCGCCCGAGATCGTCCGCTCGAGCTCCGCGGCGCGTGCCTCACGCGCGGCCGTCGCGACGCGATCCTCGTCGTCGACCGCCCCAATGACGTCGAGCTCGGCCCCGAACGCGCGCATGACGCGAAGCTTGTCCTTCGCTGCATGGTGGTCGACGACGGCGACGAAGCGGTACCCACGCTCGGCGGCAATCATCGCGAGTCCGGTCCCCGTGTTCCCGGACGTCGATTCGATGATCGTGCCTCCCGGGCGAAGACGTCCGCTGCGTTCGGCGTCGACGATCATCGAGAGCGCCATGCGGTCCTTCATGCTGCGACCTGGGTTGAACGCTTCGAGCTTGAGGAGGAGCCGGCCGGGTGCGCGCAGCGGCATCTCGACCATCGGCGTGTCGCCGACGAGCCCCGAGATCATGCGTGCGACTCGAGGGGAATCATTCATGGCGTGAGCAGCACAGCAAGCTGTGCTCGCGCGACGATCGCGGCAACCCGAAAACACGCGTGATGGCGTAACCGAACCGGTCACGCGGTCTCGTCGTCACGGTCGCGCTGGAACGAGCTCTCGTCGTGCGCGCGTCTATGCCCGTGGTACGTATCCGCGATGCATCGCTCGTTCGTTCGCTCCTTCGAGCTCGCCATCATTTTTCCAATGTGCCTCCTCGCGTGCAACAGCTCGACGCCTTCGGCGCAGCAGCCTGCCGCAGGAGGGACGACGTCGCTTTGTGACGAGATCGGAAAGCGCTGTCACGACGGCACCTCCGACGTCGCGAAGGAATGCCATCATCTCGGTCACGCCGGCGACGCCTCTGCGTGTGCCGCAAAGCGCGATGCGTGCCTCGCCGCGTGCACGACGCAGTGACTCGCGCGTTCATCGTCGCAGCGCTCGTCGTCATCACGCTCGGTGGATGCCGCTCGAGGTCATCCGATCCGCCCGCCGCAACGAAGCCGACGTTGGACTCGGCGCTCCTTCGCGAATTTGCGGGAGCGTATCCCGAGGCTGCTCCCAAAGGCGGGGCGCTGCGCGAGATCGACATCGTCGCCGCGGAGACCGTGTTGCCCCTCGTCGACGGAACGGCGATGCGTGTCTGGGCTTACAACGGCAGCGTGCCCGGTCCCGTCCTGCGCGTGCGGCTCGGAGAGACGATCCGCGTCCGCTTCACCAACAAGCTGCCTCAGTCGACGACGATCCATTGGCACGGCGTCCGCGTCCCGAACGGCATGGACGGCGTTCCTCACGTGACGCAGCCCGCGATCGAACCGGGTCAGACGTTCGTCTACGAGTTCGCGCCTAAGGACGCCGGAACGTTCTGGTTCCACCCCCACGTTCGCGCCGCAGAACAGGTCGAGCGTGGCCTCTACGGCGTCCTCATCGTCGAGGACGCAGCGCCGCTTCCTTACACTCGCGACGTCGTGTGGGTCCTCGACGATTGGCTACGCGACGCGTCCGGACAGATCGTCGAGCAGTTCGTCACGCCGCACGATCTCGCGCACGACGGCCGCTGGGGAAACGTCGTCACGACGAACGGCACGACCAAAGAGACGCTCGTCGTCGGCAGTGGGGATCGCATTCGACTGCGCCTCGTGAACACCGCGAACGGTCGCGTCTTCAAGCCGGACCTGTCCGCCCTCGACGCGAAGGTGATCGCGATCGACGGCATGTACGTTCGCGAGCCGATGTCTCCGAAGGGCCTCGAGATCGCGCCGGGCAACCGCGTCGACCTGGATGTCTCCCTCGCCGGCGCGTCGAGCAGTCGGATCGAGATCGTCGACCACTTCTATGCATCCTCTCCGAACCACCTCGCCGACATCGTGATCGGCGCGGACAGCCCAGTCGCGCCGCCGTTCGCAAGCCCCGCACATGCGCGCGTTCCGAAGTGGGCCGAGGCGATGTCGGTGCCCGCACACCACGACTACCAACTCGACGCGCGACGCGGCGGTCCCTACGGCGTCGAGTGGACGATCGACGGAGTCGCCATGCACGACCACGATCATGCGCAAGCGTCGAGCGTGACTCTTGAACACGGCAAGTTCTATCGGCTCCGCTTCACGAACCTCAGTTCCCGCCTTCATCCCATTCATTTGCACGGGATGTTCTTTCGACTCCTCGCGCGCAACGGCAATGCGGTCGACGAGCCGTTCTTCCGCGACACGGCGCTCATCCATGCAAAGGAGACGATCGACGTCGGCGTCGTTCCGCTCGACGACGGCCGGTGGATGATGCACTGCCACATTCTCGAGCACGCGGAAGCCGGCATGATGACGACGATCGACGTGCGAAGCGGGAGCTGATGGCAGGATCCTTTGCCACCGGCATGCGCCAGGGCGAGCGGCGCACGAAAATCGCGCGGCATGGTTACTGCTGAAGACACGTCAAAACGAGGAGCCACATGATGACGATCGGAAGACAGATGGCCACGTTCGCAATTCTGGGGATCATGACGGCGGCAGCCGCGTGTGCGGGGAATCAGCCCGATGCGAAGGCGGGAACGGGCGATCCGAACGCCGCGGGCGCGGCCAGCGGACCATCGGACAAGCACGCATGTGGCAACCACGACGGTGGCTCATGCGGTGCGCATGATCCCGCGCCGAAGGCACCTTGAGACGACGTGTCGCGTGACGCTCTCGGTCACGAGTAACTGAAGTCGTTACGGATGGACCGTCAGTCGCTCGATTCGACGATGCGCGGATCCGCGTCGATGTTCACGTGAAGAGTGGCGGGCGCGTCGCCGTCGTTCTTCCACATCAACGAATAGGTCCCGTCGGCGGGCGCGCGAAAGCGGATGTCGCCGTCCGTCCCGCTTCCGTTGAGATGGATGACCACGGCGCCAGCCGGATGGCTGTGGACGTTCCATTCGACTGGTATCGTCGACGTGAATCTTCCGCGAAGCTCGGCGCCTCCGGCGAAGCGCAGGTTGATCTCGTAGACCTTCTTCGGGGCGACATTGACGTCGCGAGTGGCGGCGGGGGCGGCCGCCGTTCTCGCGGGTGACGCGGAGGGCGCGTCCGGTGCACCGCGCGTCGATGCGCACGCCGCCAACGTCAACGCGAGAAATGCGATCGATCGCATCGAGCTCAAGGCGCACGCTCCACGGTCCGAACGAACTCATCGACCCGACGCTCCGACTCTTCGAACAGCCGCAGGAAGATCGCAGGCGCGTCGCCGGCGCAGAGCGGCTCTGCGACGATCCTTCCGTTGCGGTCGAGCACGTGACTCGTCACGCGTGCGTTTGTCGCGTCGCCTTCGATCGTGAACGTACCGACCGGTATCGGATTCGGCTTGGTGAAGACGTTCGGTGGGAGTTTTGGCGGGGTGGGAAAGACGGTCCACTGGATCACGCCGGTCGTCTTCGTCGCGATCGAGACGAGGCGGCGTCCGCTGCAAAACGTGATGCTGGTCTTGCTGCGAACGTTCTCCTCCCAGCCCGCGGCGCGGAGCCTGCTGAGAAGGTGATCGCGGAGGGCATCGAGCTCGTCACTCACGCGCGTGAAGCTAGCAGAGTCCATTCCGAACGGAAGCCGCCGACGACCAGAGAGCGCCGACGTCGGGAAGTAACCGCGCCGGTTTCGGTCTCCCCGTGAACCAGTGCGAACGCGCCGTCGATCCAGTCGCGCGCGCAAACACGTCGCGACGGTGGGAGATCGAGCTCTTCGCGCGCATTGACGAACCGCGCGACGACGGCGCGCGACGTGCTACTAGCCCCGGCGGGCGCGATCCGATCCGGTCCGCGCCGACGCGAATCGCGAAAGAGAGCCACGAAAAATGAATCCGCACCGAATGAGTTTGGTCGTCGCCGCATTGTTCGCGGGCGTCATGGGTTGTGCGAGCTCGAGCTCGGGTACCAGCGGCACCGGGACGCCTCAAGCGCCGATGCTCATGGAGGTGATCCCGATGGCGAGCGCGCTTCACCTCACGTGGATGAACAACCAGGCCGACTGCGACACCGTCGAAGCCGAGCGCAAGATGGGCTCCGACGCGTTTGCGACGGCGTTCTCCGTTCCCGGTACCGTCGACAACAAGATGGACACCGCCGCGACGGACGACATGATGTACACGTACCGACTTCGCTGCAAAAAGGGCGGCGCGTACTCGGGATACTCGACCGAGATGGGCGCGAACCCGCACCTGACCGACGCAGGCACTGACCACTGACTCGATGAAACCGTCCGCCGGTATTCTCGTCGGTGCGCTCGTAACGTCGATCGTAGCCTGCAGCTCTCGGACGCCCGAGGCGCCGCCGCCCGATCCATGGCACGTGCTCACGCCCGCGACGGATGAGAACCCAGCGGCGGGCATTGTCGAAGTTCGTCTCGAGGCGACCGTCGCGACGAAGGCATATCCCGGCGCGCGCGCCGTGCCTGTATGGAGTTACAACGGCGTCGTTCCAGGCCCGCTCATCGACGCGAACGTCGGCGACAAGGTCATCGTCCACTTCAAAAACAGTCTTCCGGAGGAGACGACAATTCACTGGCACGGCGTCCGCGTCCCCGCGGCGATGGACGGAACGCCCGCGACGCAGGCGCCGGTGCCGCCAGGCGGGACGTTCGACTACTCGTTCACGCTGAAGGACGCGGGGCTCTTCTGGTTTCATCCGCACGTTCGCAGCGACGTGCAAGTCCACAAGGGGCTCTACGGGATCATCCGAGTTCGTGGGGTGAGCGAGCCGCAGGCCGATCAGGAAGGGATCGTCGTCCTCGATGACGTGACCGTACTGCCCGACGGCACGCTCGCGGAATACCTCGACGACGATTCGAAGATGCTCGGTCGTCAGGGCAAGACGCTGCTCGTCAATGGTCTCGCTGCGCCGACGTTCGTCACGCGAGTTGGAGCGCTCGTCCGGCTTCGAATCGTGAACGTCGCGAATGGTCGCTTCTTCAACCTCGCGCTGCCGCGATCGAAATGGCGAGTCATCGGGACCGACGGCGGATTCTTGCCGAAGCCGTACGACGCGGATCATCTGCTCGTCGCACCGGGCGAGCGCTACGACGTGATGCTCATCGCGAGCGGCGCGCCCGGTAGCACATCGACGCTCACCGACGATCCTTACGAGCGCGGCCATGGCACGGGAAAGGATCCGCCGCTACCCGTCGCCACGCTTCGCATCAGCGACGAACCGCCATTGTCCGGCCTCACACTCCCCGGCGCGTTCACCGACATCGAGCGCCTGCCGGACGGCGCGGTCGACGATCCGATCACGCTCGACGAGGGAATCCAGAACGGCAACCTCGTCTTCACCATCAATGGTGCCGTCTATCCAAACGTCCCGATGCTCGACATTCCGCTCAACGCCGTCCGTCGACTTCAAGTCGAGAACAAAAGCGAAATGGATCACCCGTTCCACATTCACGGGATCTTCTTCCAGCTCCTCGAGAAAGCCGGCGCGCCCGTGGCGGCGGACGCGCTCGCGAACAAGGACACGATCATCGTCCCCGCAAAGACGACGCTGAAGCTCGTCGCGCGCTTCGACGCGCCAGGGACGTGGATGTACCACTGCCACATCCTGGAGCACGCCGAAGGCGGAATGATGGGCGAGATTCGCGTGCAGTGACCATCAACGCTTGTAGTCCTCGGATCGCACGCCGAATCGCCGCATCAAGCGATGCAAGCTCTCGCGTTCGACGCCCGCGCGCTCGGCGGCGCGCGTGACGCTTCCCTCGAACTCGTGCATCAGCGCGACGAGGTACTCGCGCGACGCACGATCGCGCGCCAGCTCGACGACTTCGCGGTACGTCAGGCTCGCGGAGAACTCCGAGCGCCCGGACCACGCGGCGGCCGCCGCGACCTCGTCGGGAAGACTCACGAGATCGATCCGCGGACCGTCGCTCACCGCCACGGCACGCGCGACCGCGTTCTCGAGCTCGCGCACGTTGCCCGGCCAGTCGTAACGGAGGAGCGCTGCGAGCGCCTCGTGCGTGAAGCCGTCGAAGCGTGCGCCGCCTTCGCGTACGATGAACGTGGTCGCGAGCATCGGAATGTCTTCGCGGCGCTCGCGCAACGGCGGGACGCTTACCTGGAGGATGTTCAATCGGTAGTAGAGGTCTTCGCGGAAGCGACCTTCGGCGACGGCCGCCTTGAGATCGACGTGCGTCGCCGCGAAGACGCGCACGTCCACCCGATGCTCGTCGGTCGCGCCCAGCCGGCGAACCGCGCGCTCCTGCAGAACGCGCGTGAGCTTCACTTGGAGACCGAGTGGCAGCTCGCCGATCTCATTGAGCAGGAGGCTGCCGCCGTTTGCCTCTTCGAAGAGCCCCGTCTTGGCGCTGCTCGCGCCGGTGAACGCGCCCTTGACGAAGCCGAAGAGCTCGGCCTCCATGAGGTTTTCGGGGATCGCGCCGCAGTTGATCGCGACGAAGCGGCGTTCGCGGCGTGTGCTCGCGGCGTGGAGCGCGCGGACTACGAGCTCCTTTCCCGTCCCGCTCTCGCCGGTGACGAGCGCCGTCGCGTCCGTTTGCGCTGCCCGCCGCATCAGGTCGAACAACCGAATCATCGCAGGGCTACGGCCGACCAGCGTTTCGAAGCGTGACGCGCCGTCGAGCGCCGACCGCAAGTCGCGCGTCTGCACACGCAGGCGCCTTCGCTCGATCGCGCGTTCGACTACGACGAGCACCTCCTCAGGTTCGAAGGGCTTCGTGATGTAGTCGTACGCGCCGCGCTTGATCGCATCGACTGCCGTCGGCACGGACCCGTACGCGGTCATCAAGATCACTTCGACGTCGGGCCACGATCGCTTGACGATCTCGAGCACTTCGAGGCCGTCCGGCGCGGGCATCTTGATGTCCGTGACGACGACGTCGATGTCGCCCGCCGCAACGATCGCGAGCGCGTGCGTGCCATCCTCCGCCGTAACGACGTCGATGTCCTCCGGAAGGATCTTCCGAAAGAGCTTGAGCATGTTCTCCTTGTCGTCGGCGACGAGGATGCGCGCGCGGCTCATGGCGTCACGGGAGAAAGGCGGTGGGGAGGCAGCGAGACGTTCACGCGCGTTCCGCGATCGGGTCCGCTCGCGACGTCGAGGCGACCGCCGTGCGCGTCGACGATCGACTGGGCGATCGCGAGCCCGAGCCCGAGCCCGTTCGGCTTCGTCGTGAAGAAGGGATCGAGGACTTTGGGCAGCGCCTCCGCGGCGATGCCCGTCCCGGTGTCGCGGACGACGAGCGCACAGCCTTCGCCGTCGCGCTCGACGGATACGGTGATCGCGTCGCCGGCGTGCGTCGCGTCGGCGGCGTTCGACAAGAGCGTGTCGATGACTTGGCGCACCTTCGCTTCGTCCGCCGCGGCGTGTACGGGTGTCGACAATCCCGAGAGGTCGACGCGGCGCCCTTCGAACGTCCCGACCGAGTCGAGGCGCTCGACCGCGTCGCGGGCGAGCTCCGCGAGATCGAACGCCGCAATCTCGAGGTGCGGCGGACGTGCGAGGTCGAGGAGGCCGCGCACGATGCGCTGGCATTGGCGAGTCTCGTCTTCGATGATGCGGAGACCCTCGGCGTCGGCGCTCGAAGCGTCGCGGCGCATCAGCTTCACGTACCCCAGGATGACGCCGAGCGGATTGTTGATCTCGTGCGCGACGCCCGCCGCCACTTGCCCGATCGACGCCAATCGCTGCGACGCGAGGAGCTGTCTCTGGTGCCGGGCGAGGTTCTCCGTCATGCGATTGAACGCGGACGCGAGCTCGTCGAACTCGTCGCGGGTCGAGACCGCGATCGCGACGCCGAGATCGCCTTGGCCGACGCGTCGCGCGCCGTCTCGCAAGAGCGACATCGGCCGCACGACGGCGCGAACGAGGACCGCGCCGACGACCATCGCAAGAAGGAGCGCCGCCGCGAAGCACCCGAACGTCAGCCAGCGTGCTCTGCCTCGAAGCGCAGCGGCGCGCCCGCGTGCTGCGCTCGCCCGAGCTTCGAGCTTCGCGTCGAGGCGTTCGAGAATTTCGACGGCCTGATCGACGACGCCCGCCGTTCGATCGTGGAGCGCTCGGAGCTGCACGCGATCGCCGCGCAAGACGGCAGGGAGGACTTCGTCGTGAAAGCCCGCGTCGTTGCGCGCGGCGAGCCTCGCGACCTCTTCGGCAAGCGCCGCGTCCGCATGCTCGACCTGCGCGATCAGACGCGTCGTCGCCACGCGCGCTTCGCGAGCGACGTCTTCGTAGTGATCGAGGTGGGAGTCGTCGCCGTTGATGATCGTGTGCGCTTGGTGCATGTACTGCTCGCGCACGAGCGCGCCCGCGCGATGCGCCGCGAGCCGCACTTGCTCGGCGGCCTCGACCTCGGCCTCCGCTTCGGCGATCCGATCGAACGCGCCGAGCTCGACGAAGAGCGCGATCGCGAAGAGCGACATGATCGCTGCGAACGCCCCGGCGAGCTTTGCGCCGATCGTGCGCCGCCACGGCGGGCGAGCATCGGGAGTGGCGCCGCTCGAGTTGGTCGCGACCGGGGACGTGTCCATCATTGGGGATCTCCAAGTAAGGCGAAGGCCATACCATTGGTGCGAGGGCGGTCGATCGGGGGCGTTGCAGCGATTGCGCGCCGGATCGGCGTAACCCAATCAGACACAGTGTGACGGTGCCGGATACGTCGAGCGAGCGCGCCTCGGACGACCCGTCGACCCGCCGCGCGAGATTGCTCGGTGTGCGAAGCGGCGTCGATGGGGACCGCTTCTTGCGTTGCGGCGCGAGCTTCGGCGTCGATGCGCGCGAAGAAGCAACGGAGGACGGTTGGATGAAGAGCTTCACGAAGACTTCGGTGGCGGCGTTCCACGGAACCAAGGCGGTCGTCGCGCAGGA
>JAYVXB010000455.1:0-15327 GCA_043785585.1 Deltaproteobacteria bacterium
CTCGGACAACGCGGCGAAGCGGTGCGGCAGCCACGAGTCGACCGCCATGTTCGCCATCACGCGCGGACCGTCGACGAAGCCGGCTTGCGCCGCGATGAAGAGGAGCCCGACCTCCGACGCAAGCGCGACCGCGACGAACGTCGGACCGATGCGCACGCCGCCGAGCGTCCAGCCCGCCGCGACCTTGTCGAGGAGGATGCCGTTCATCGTCTTGCCTTCGACGGGGAGGACGCGCATCAAGAGGTACGCGAGGATGATTCCGCCGGCGGTGATCGACAGCGACGTCGCCATCAGCACCATCGTCCGCTTCGCCGTGCGCACCTTCGGCTCGCGCATGATCTGCACGCCGTTCGAGACGGCCTCGATGCCGGTGTACGTTCCGGCGCCCATCGAGTACGCGCGGACGAAGAGTGCGATCGCGCCGAACGTGCCGAGCGCCGCGGTCGTCGCGCTGATGTTCTCTGACGTGTGATGCCACGTCTCGCCGATCGTGCCGACGCTCCCGCCGATCGCGACGACGAGGAGGATCGCGTGCGTGAGCACGAACAGAACGAAGATGGGGAGGATCGCTTTGACCGACTCCTTCACGCCGCGCACGTTGAGCACCATCAAGAGCGCGATCGCGGCGATGTCGATCCCGATCTTGACGCGCTGCACGGGGTCGATCCACGAGTTGACGTCGGCGGCGCGGAGGAACGAGCCGTCGGAGAGATTGAAGCCCGCGAGCGTGCCGTCGGCGGCGAGCTTCTCCGTCATGCCGAACACGGACCGCGGCACGATCGTGAAGAGCGCGTCGCCTCCGCTCGCGATCGACGTGGTGATCGTGAGCACGTAGTCGACGACGAGCGCCGAGCCGCTGACGACGCCGAAGCTCGGGCCGAGGAGCTTCGTCGCGACGACGTAGCCGCCGCCGCCCGACGGAAAGTGCTCGATGATCCGCGAGTACGCGTAGCTGATGAGAAAGACGGTGATCGCCGTGCCCGCCGCGAGGAAGACCGCGAGCGACGCGCTCGCTTCGCCGTGCTTCACGAGCGTCTTGAACGCCTCTTCCGGACCGTACGCCGACGACGACAACCCGTCGGCGCCGAGGCCGACCCACGCGAGCATCGCGACGAGGGAGAGGCTGTGAAACGTCTTCTGACTATGAACGTCCTTGGGGGCTCCGAAGAGGAGCCTCCGCAATCGACTTGGCATGGTTCGGCCTTCGAAATCACGAGGGCGCGACCGAGTCGGTTCACGTCCTCTTCCTCACGCCTACGGAGTTAGCTGACGGGTAGGCTGGAAGAGCGGCCTCCGTCGAAGTCGCGCGGTACGACCGCGTCCTCTACGACGTTCGCCCCGGACGGGAGGATTGGTTCCTCCGCTGGTCGGGCACGGCCCGGCCACTCGGCGCACCGCAAGGCTAGTCCGACCGCGGACGCGTGCAACCCCGCGCCCGCGCGGGCGCTCGCCTTCCTTATGTTTCCTTAATGCGTCAGATCTCGACCTGCATCCCGAGCTCCACGACTTGGCTCGGCGGGATCCCGAACCATCGCGACGCGCTCTGCGCCATGCGCGAGAGGACCGAGAAGAGCTCGCCCCGCCACCGGTAGATCCCCTTCGACTTCGTCGGGATGAGCGTCTCGCGACCGAGGTAGTACGACGTGCGGCTGCGATCGACGACGAGCCCGAGCGGCGCGCACGCCTCGAGGATCTGCGGAACGTTCGGCACCTCGAGGAAGCCGACGCGCGCGATCACTTGGAAGATCCCTTCGCCGAGCGGCTTCACGCTCGCGCGATCGTGGTCGGCGGCGAAAGGGACGCTCAGGCTCTGGATCGAGAGGAGCACGAGCTGCTGATGGAGCACTTGGTTGTGCTTGAAGTGATGCAAGAGAACGGGCGGCACTCCGTCCGGGTTCGCGGTCATGAAGACGCCGGTGCCGCGCGCGCGCGCGACGCACTGCGAGGGGACGTCGCGCACGAACTCGGCGACGGGGAATGCGATGCTCGCGAAGTAGTCGGAGAGCTGTCGACGACCCGCCGTCCACGTCGCCATGATCGCAAACACGACGAGGCCGAGCCCCACGGGCACCCAACCGCCGGCGAAGAACTTCGTCAGGTTCGCGACGAGGAACGCGCCGTCGATCGCAAGGAAGACGGCGACGAGCGGCGCGGCCTTCCACACGGACCACTTCCACGTCCGCGTCGTCACGAAGAAGTACGCGATCGACGTGATGGCCATCGTGCCTGTGACCGCGAGGCCGTACGCGGCGGCGAGCTTCTCGGACGATCCGAACCCCGCGACGAGCGCGATGCACGCGGCCATCAGCGCGGCGTTGATGAACGGGACGTAGATCTGCCCGAAGTGGTGCTCCGACGTGTGGACGACGCGGACGCGCGGAAAGAAGCCAAGGACGATCGCTTGCTGCGTGAGCGAGTACGCGCCGGAGATGAGCGCCTGCGACGCGATGACGGTCGCGGCGGTCGCGAGCGCGATCATCGGATAGAGGAGCACGCGCGGCACGAGCGCGTAGAACGGCGAGAGCTCGACGCCGCCGCCGCCGAGCAAGTAGGCGCCCTGACCGAAGTAGTTGAGGACCAGGCACGGGAGGACGAGCGCGTACCAGGCGATCGCGATCGGGCGACGGCCGAAGTGACCCATGTCGGCGTAGAGCGCTTCGCCGCCGGCGATCGTGAGGACGACGCCGCCGAGGACCATGAACGCGTGGCGCCCGCCGGAGAAGAGGAACGCGACGGCGTAGCGCGGATCGAGCGCATGGAGCACGTCGACGTTCTTCACGATCTGGAGGAGGCCGAGCGATCCGATCGCGAAGAACCAGACAATCATCACCGGTCCGAAGACGGTCCCGATTCGCTGCGTGCCACCTTTCTGCACCAGGAACAGGCCGATCAAGATCACGATCGTGATCGGCACGATGTAGGTCGCGAGCGACGGAGCGGCGATCTTCAGACCTTCGACGGCGCTCAGCACCGAGATCGCTGGCGTGATCACGCCGTCGCCGTAGAGAAGCGCGGCGCCGAACAACACGAGGAGGACGAGGATCTTCGGGCGTTCACCGCGCGTGCCCTTGCCTGGAACGAGCGCGAGAAGCGCGAGGATGCCGCCCTCGCCGTCGTTCGCCGCGCGCATGATGAACGACAGGTACTTCACCGAGACGACGAGAATCAGCGCCCAGACGACGAGCGACAGGACGCCGAGCACGTTGGCCGGCGTCGGAGCGAGCGCCGTCGGTCCGGCAAAGCATTCTTGCAACGCGAAGAGCGGGTTCGTTCCGATGTCGCCGTAGACGACGCCCAGCGCCGCGAGCGCGAGCGCCGCGGTCTTCGGCGGAGGCGGAGGCGGCACCGACGCGCCGGCCATGCTCGGGATCGTCGCGCGCGTCAGGCGCAGCGATGGCGGTGGGACCAGGCTGCCGCGTGGACGCGGCCCGGCGCTCATGCATGGACCGTAGGTCGACGCGTCTAAACGTTTGCTAAAAATGATCCATACTCGCGCGCGTGTGGACGGCCTCGGATCCCGTTTCGCGTCTCGTCGTGTCGGTCGCCGTCATTCTCGTCGCGGCGAAGCTCGGCGGTCACCTCGCCGTGCGCGCGAAGCAGCCGTCCGTGCTCGGCGAGCTCGTCGCGGGAATGGTGCTGGGCGCGCTGCCGTGGCCGTTCTTCCAGGAGCTGCGCGTCGACGGCGGCGTGGACATGCTCGCGCGGATCGGCGTGCTCGTCCTCCTGTTCGAGGTCGGCCTCGAGATCACCGTGAGCGACGTGGCGCGCGTGGGCATCGCGTCGGCGCGTGTCGCGATCCTCGGAACGGTGGGGACGCTCGTCGTCGGCTGGGGTGCCGCGTCGATCGCGATGCCGGGCTCGGGTGTTCTCGCGCGTCTCTTCGTCGCCGCGGCGATCACCGCGACGAGCATCGGCATCAGCGCGCGCGTCCTGAAGGACAGCGGCGTCTCGCGCACGAAAGAGGCGCACACGATCCTGAGCGCCGCGGTGCTCGACGACGTCCTCGGGCTCGTCGTGCTCGCGATCATCAGCGGGGTCGTCGTTCATGCAGGTGGAGGGAGCGCGGTCACGCCCGCGAGCGTCGCGCTCCTCGTCGCGAAGACGCTCGGCTTCCTCGTCGTCGCGGTCGTGGTCGGCGTGAAGGTCTCGCCGGCGATCTTCCGGTTCACGGCGCGCCTCCGCTCCGACGGCGCGCTGGTCGCGACGGGGCTCGCGTTCTGCTTCGTCTTCGCGTGGGCGTCGGATCTCATCGGCCTCGCGCCGATCGTCGGCGCGTTCACCGCGGGGCTCATCCTCGAGGACTCGCACTCCGCCGGGTTCGTCGAACGCGGCGAACGCTCGCTCGCGGAGCGCATGGAGCCGATCGCGTCGCTCCTCGTGCCGATCTTCTTCGTGCTCATGGGCATGCGCGCCGATTTTCGCGCGCTCGCCGATCCCTCGACGTTGCTCCTGGTCGGCGCGCTCTCCGTCGCGGCGATCGTCGGCAAGCTCGCGTGCGCGCTCGGCGCGCCTCGCGGGACCGACCGCGTCGCGATCGCGTTCGGGATGGTGCCGCGCGGCGAGGTCAGCCTCGTCTTCGCGAACCTCGGCCTCACGCTCAGCGTCGGCGGTCGCCCGCTCCTCGACACGCGGCAGTACTCGGCGCTCGTCGCGGTGGTCGTCGTGACGACGCTTCTCACGCCGCTCGCGCTGAGGTCGCGGATCACTTCCCGTCGAGCGGAAGGCGGATCGTCACCGTCGTTCCGCTCGTGAACGCTTCGCACTTCGCCGTGACCGCCACGGTGCCGCCGTGCGCAGAGACGACGTCGTGCACCACCAGCAGCCCGAGGCCCGACCCGTGCTTCACCTCGTCGCCGGTGCGCTCGAACAGACGCGCGCATTTGCCGTCGGGGATCCCCGGGCCGTCGTCCTCGACGACGATGACGAGCGACGCGTCGTCCGCGCCGACGCGCACGCGGATCGTTCCGCCCGGCATGCGGCGGCTGCCGTGGCGCGCGTAGCGGAGCGCGTTTCCGACGAGCAACGTGACCGCCCACGCGACCTTCTCCGCGTCGACGTTCGCGCGCGGGATCTTCGCGGACGCCTCGACGGACAGCGTGACGTCGACCGCCGCGGCCTGCTTCTGCAGCGCTTCGACTGCGCCGTTCAGGAGCTTCGGCACGTCGGTCGGCGCTCGATGAAGCGGCACGGCGTCCACGACGACGCGCTCCGCGTCGCGCGGAACCCTCGCGATCACGGTCCCGTCCCGCGCGACGACGACCAGCTCGGCTGCCGGCTTCTCGTTCATGGTCCGTGAAGTCTACGGCGTACCGAAGAACCACAACATCGCGAGCGAGAGCGCGAGCGTCGGCACGAGGACGAGCGTCCCGAGGCGGAAGAATTTGCCGATCGAGATCTCGACGCCGGAGCGACGCAGGAGATTCATCCAGAGGAGGCCGGCGAGCGATCCGATCGGGAGCAGGCGCGGTCCGATGTCGCCACCGACGAGCGCGGCAAGCAGCGGGCGCGTTCCTCCGTGTCCGCCGAGCGCCATCATGTTGAGGATCGACATCGGGTGGTTGTCGACGAGCGCCGAGCCGACGGCGGAGACGACGCCGACGACGCCGACCGCAGCGAAGCTCGATGCGTCCTGCGCTGCGTAGAGCCCCGCGACGCGCTCGACGACGCCGACGTGGCGAAGCCCGACGACGACGAGGAAGACTCCCCAGAGAAAGACGAGGATGTCCGGCGACACGTGCCCGAGCACCTTGCGCGGCGGCGCGACGCGGTAGCGCCACGCGAGCACGAGGGAGAGCACCGCGCCGGAGAGCGAGACGATCCAGATCGGTCCGCCGAGCCACGACGCGAGCGGGTACGCGCAGAAGACCGCGAGCAAGAGTAGGACGGCGGGTCGCTCGGCGGCGTGCGCCGCGGGCAGCGGAACGTCGGCGGGCGTCGCGACGACGGACGCGAGGAGACGCCGGAAGTGGACGCGCAGAATGACGTACGTGAGGAGCGCGCCCGCCATCGAGATCGGCACCATGATCATCGCGTACGCGTGGAAGCTGACGCCCGCAAACTCGGCGACGATCATGTTCATCGGGTTCGAGATGACGAACGGCGCCACGCCCGGCGCGAGGAACACCGCGAACGCGAACGCCTCGGTCACGCGCGGACGTCCCGGATAGAGACGGCGCGTGAGCGCGACGACGAGCGGAGTGAGTAGAAGAATCGCTGCGTCGTTGTTGAGCAGCGACGGCGTCACGACGCTCGCGGCGAAGACGAGCGAGAACGCGCGCGTCGTCGACGTCGCGCGCGCATACGCTTCGAGGCGAATCGCGAGCCGCTCGAACGCGCCGACCTCTTGCACGACACCGGTCATCACCATCACGCACGTGAGCGCCAGGAGCGGACGCCACTGGACCCGCGCCGACGCGAGCAAGTCCTGGAACTCGAGGAGCCCCGCGAGCAAGAGCAGCGTCACGCCCACGAGCGCCGCGGTCCCCGGCGTGAAGCGGAGCGCGCGCAAGCCGACCCGCGGCCGCGAAACGGCCAGCGCTACGGTGAGCGCAAGGGTCGAATAGGCAACGGCTTCATGCATCGGTGGTCATGGGTCGTGCATGGTCGGGGCCAACGGTCGCGACCACGCCTCGTCGTAGAACGTAGCAGCGACGATGCGTGCGAACGTTACAGCGAAGTGACCGTTCGAACGACGCGTGCGTGCCCGAGGGTCGGACGATCCAGTGGTCGAATGTGCGAGGACGCTCAGTCGTCGCCCTTGAATCGGTAGCCGACACCGGGGTCCGTCAGCAAGAAGCGCGGGCGCGTCGGATCGCCTTCGAGCTTGCTCCGCAGGTGACCCATGTACACGTGCAAGTACTCCTTGTGCGTCGCCGATCGAATGCCCCACACCTCTTTGAGGAGCGCCTGGTAGGTCATCGCGCGGCCTGCGCTTCGTGCGAGCGCGGCGAGGAGCTTGTACTCGATCGGCGTGAGGCGAACCTCTTCGCTCGCGCGCGTGACGACGCGGTTGACGAGATCGATGCGCACGTCGCGAACGTCGACGACGCCGTCGCCGCTCTCGTCGCTCGCGCGATGACGTAGCGCGACGCGGAGGCGCGCCATGAGCTCCGGCAGACTGAACGGCTTCGTGAGGTAGTCGTCCGCGCCCGCGTCGAGGGCCGCCACCTTGTCTTCGTCTTGGCCTCGCGCCGACAGAATGATGATCGGCGTCTTGGACCACTCGCGCAGCCGACGAGTCACTTCGATCCCATCGATGTCCGGGAGCCCGAGGTCGAGGAGGATGACGTCGGGACGACGGGACGCGGCGAGCGCGAGCCCGTCCTTCGCCGTCGGCGCCTCGATGAGCTCGTAGTCGCCCGCCGGCAGCGACCCGCGGAGAAAGCGTCGCATCTGCGACTCGTCCTCGATCAAGAGAAGACGCGTCATGCGCCGCTCTCCAGCTCGATCTCCGGCGGCTTGCCCTCGAGCGGGATCGTGAAGCGAAAGACGGCGCCTCCGCCGACTCGCTCGTGAACGCTGATGCGTCCGCCGTGCGCTTCGACGATGCCGCGACAGATCGCCAGCCCGAGTCCCGCGCCGCCCGATGCGCCTTCGCGCGGGAGGCGGTAGAACTTCTCGAAGATCTTCTCGACGAGCTCCCGTGGAATCCCCTGGCCACGATCCGCGACGTCGATGGTGACCGCGCCGTCGCTCTCGC
The DNA here is from genome assembly GCA_043785585.1 of Deltaproteobacteria bacterium. GTDB lineage: Bacteria > Myxococcota_A > Polyangia > Polyangiales > Polyangiaceae > JBBQXV01. The sequence continues at coordinate 7,700 of JAYVXB010000455.1, forward strand.
GCGCCGCGATCTCGATCGGCGCGTCCTTCGGCGTGTACTTCGCCGCGTTCTCGAGCAAGTTGATCAGCACCTGCTCGATGAGCACAGCGTCGATCGGCACGAGCGGCGGCTCCGGAGGAAGCACGACGTCGACCTTGCGCCCTTCGAGCTGATCGTCGACCCGCCCGAGGGCCGCGCCGATGACGGCGTCGAGCGGTTGCCACTCCTTCGCGACCTTGATCGCGCCCGACGCGATCCGCGTCATGTCGAGGAGGTTGCGCACGAGGCGATTGAGGCGCTGCGCCTCCTCGTGGATCGTGGCCGCGAGATCGCGTCGCGCCTCCGGAGGCAGCGGCGCCTCGGACTCCATCAGCGCGCTCGCCGATCCGGTGATGACGGAGAGCGGCGTGCGGAGATCGTGCGAGACCGAGCTCAGGAGCGAGCTCCGCAAGCGCTCTGCTTCCATTTGCAGGGTCGCCTGCTGCGCTTCCTCGGCGAGGCGCGCGCGCTCGAGAGCGGACGCGACTTGGCTCGCGAACACGTCGAGCAGCGCGCGCTGCTCGGGATCGACGAGGCGGCGCGGATCGATCGGCATGACCCCGAGAACACCGACGCAGCGACGCGCTTGTCGAAGCGGGACATACAGCGCGGGCGACGCCGGCAGCGTGTCCGTGCCGAGGCCCGCGGCCTTCTCGTGACGAAACGCCCATTCGGCGACGCCGCGCTCCTTTTCGTCCGGCTCGAAGGCGAACGTTCCCGTCGCCACGCTCTCGAGGCGGCCGTCGAGCGAGACGAGGACGATCGCGGTCTTCGCGTCGAAGACGTCGTGCACGTGGTGCGTCACGATGCTCGCCAGGTCTCGCGTTCCGCGCGCCGCGGCCAGCTCGCGGCTCATCGCGTAGAGGCTCGCGGTTCGTTGCTCGCGGGAGCGCGCCGCCTGCGCCTGGTTGCGTACGCGCTCGGCGAGGCTCGAGACGACGAAGGCGACCACGAACATCACCGCGAACGTCACGATGTGCTGAAAGTCGCTGACGGCGAAGCTGAAGTACGGCGGGACGAAGAAGAAGTCGAAGACGAGCACCGACAGCACCGCGGCGACCGTCGAAGGGCCGCGTCCGAAGCGCAGCGCGATCGTGAGGATGCCGAGGAGGAACACCATCACGACGTCCGGCATGCGATCGCGCCAGAAGAAGACGCGCGACAGTCCCGTCGCGACGGCCACAGCGGCCAACGCCGCGACGTAGCCGGTCGCCGAAGCGGGCGTCTTCCGACGCGAGTCCACGACGACGGGCCGCGCCGCCGACTCCTCGCCGGTGATGACGTAGACGTCGATGTCGCCGCTCCCGCGAACGATCTCGTCGAGGAACGACGGACGCAGCACGTCGCGCCACCGCGCATGCGTCGGCTTGCCGAGTACGATCTTCGTGACGTTGTGCTCGCGCGCCCAGCGAACGGTCGCTTCGGCGGCGCTCTCGCCTTCGAGCGTGACGGTCTGCGCGCCGAGCTGCTCGGCGAGGCGCATGTTCTCCGTGAGTCGCGCGCGGTCGGCGTCGGACATCCGAAGCGCCGCGGGCGTCTCGACGTGCACCGCGGCCCACTGCGCATGAAGACTCCCCGCCATGCGCCGCGCCGCGCGCACGAGGCGCGCCGACAGCGGGCTCGGGCTCACGCAGACGACCACCCGTTCGCCGGCGGCCCACACGCCCTGGATGCCGTGCTCGGTGCGGTACGTCCGCATCTGCGCGTCGACGCGCTCGGCGGTGCGCCGAAGGGCGAGCTCGCGCAGCGCGATGAGGTTCCCCTTTCGGAAGAAGCTCTGCACCGCGCGCTCGGCCTGCTCCGGCACGTACACCTGGCCCGCCGCCAGACGCTCGAGGAGCTCGTCGGGCGGCAAGTCGATGAGGCGGATCTCCGTCGCCTCCTCGAGGACCTTGTCCGGCACGGTCTCGCGCACGACGACGCCGGTCACCTGCGCGACGACGTCGTTGAGGCTCTCGATGTGCTGCACGTTGAGCGTCGCGTAGACGTCGATGCCGGCGTCGAGAATTTCTTCCACGTCCTGCCACCGCTTCGCGTGCCGCGATCCGGGCGCGTTCGTGTGCGCGAGCTCGTCGATGAGAATCAGCCCAGGACGCCGCGCGAGCGCCACGTCGAGATCGAGCTCGTCGATCTCGACGTTGCGGTGCGTGACCTTTCGGCGCGGCAGGATCTCGAGACCGATGACGAGCGACGCGGTGTCGTAGCGCCCATGCGTCTCGACGACGCCGACGACGACGTCGCGCTTCAGATCGCGTTCGGTCCGCGCGGCTTCGAGCATCGCGTACGTCTTGCCCACGCCCGGCGCCGCGCCGAAGAAGATGACGAGCTTGCCACGCTTGGCGCGCCGCTCCTCCTCCTCGACACGACGGAGGAGCTCATCGGGATCGCGGCGCGCAGCCGTCATGACGCGCTCATCGTGCGCCTCTCACCGGAGATCGTCGAGCGCGAGGTTGAGCGCGAGGACGTTGACGCCCGGCTCGCCGAAGAATCCAAACGATCGATGCTCGGTGTACCGATCGACGAGCGCACGCACGCGGCCTTCGTCGATCGCCCGCACGCGCGCGACGCGCTTCAACTGGTAGAGCGCGGCCGCCGGCGAGATGTGCGGATCGAGACCGCTGCCGGATGACGTCACGAGATCCACCGGCACCGTCGCGTCGTTGCCGGGATCCGCATCTCGAAGCGCGTGGATGCGCGCTTTGACCGCGTCGACGAGGGCAGGATTCGTCGGACCGAGGTTCGAGCCCGACGACGCTTGCGCGTTGTACGCCGGCCCGGTCGCAGACGGTCGGCTCCAGAAATACTTTGGATCGTCGAACGGCTGACCGAGCAGGTGCGAGCCGATCGTCTTGCCGTCGCGGACGATGAGGCTCCCGTTGGCCTGCCGTGGAAAAGCAGCCTGCGCGATGCCCGTGACGAGCAGCGGATAGGCGACGCCCGTGATGAGCGTGAACGCGAGGAGCAGAACGATCGCGGGACGGAGCTGGGCGAGCATGGGTGTTCCCTTCAGACGAGGTGCAGCGCGACGAGGGCGAGGTCGATGACCTTGATGCCCGCGAACGGGACGACGATCCCGCCGAGCCCATAGACGAGCAAGTTTCGCCGAAGGAGCAGCGACGCCCCGAGCGGTCGGTACTTGATGCCGCGGAGCGCGAGCGGAATGAGCGCGACGATGACGAGCGCGTTGAAGACGACGGCAGACAGGATCGCGCTCGCGGGCGTCGCGAGGTGCATCACGTTGAGCGTCCCGAGCGCCGGATACGTCGACGCGAACGCCGCGGGGATGATGGCGAAGTACTTCGAAATGTCGTTGGCGATGCTGAACGTCGTCAGCGCCCCGCGTGTGATGAGGAGCTGCTTTCCGATCTCGACGATCTCGATCAGCTTCGTCGGATTCGAGTCGAGATCGACCATGTTGCCGGCCTCTTTCGCCGCCTGCGTGCCGGTGTTCATCGCGACCGCGACGTCGGCTTGGGCGAGCGCGGGCGCGTCGTTCGTTCCGTCGCCGGTCATCGCGACCAGGCGCCCTCCCTTCTGATGCTCGCGAATGAGCGCGAGCTTGTTCTCGGGCGTGGCCTGCGCGAGGTAGTCGTCGACGCCCGCCTCCGCGGCGATGGCGGCGGCGGTCATCGGATTGTCCCCGGTGATCATGATGGTCTTGATTCCCATCTTGCGGAGCTCGGCGAACCGCTCCTTGATGCCGCCTTTGACGATGTCCTTCAGCTCGATGACGCCGAGAACACGGCTCGACTCGGCGACGACGAGCGGCGTCGCGCCGCGCTTCGCGACGGTTTCGACATTCGCGCGCACCTCGGCGGGAAATGCGGCGCCCTTCCCCTTCACGTACGCCTCGATCGCGTCGGCCGCCCCTTTGCGGATCTCGCGCTCGGCGGTGTCGACGCCGCTCATTCGCGTTTGCGCGGTGAACGCGACGAAGCGCGCGCCGAGCGCTTTCACGTCGCGCTCGCGGATACCGAACTTCTCCTTCGCGAGAACCACGATGCTGCGCCCCTCCGGCGTCTCGTCGGCGAGCGACGCGAGCTGCGCCGCGTCCGCGAGCGCTTCGACGGTGACGCCCGGAGCCGGGAGAAACGCTGCCGCTTGCCGATTGCCGAGCGTGATCGTCCCGGTTTTGTCGAGAAGGAGCACGTCGACGTCTCCGGCTGCCTCGACCGCGCGCCCCGACGTCGCGATGACGTTTGCCTGAATCATCCGGTCCATGCCGGCGATTCCGATCGCCGAGAGCAGCCCGCCGATGGTGGTCGGAATCAGGCAGACGAGAAGCGCGACGAGCACGGTGATGGTCACGGGTGCGCCATTGCCCGCCGCCTGCACGCTGAAGATCGAGAATGGGAGCAGAGTCACCGTCGCGAGGAGGAAGACGATGGTCAGCGCGGCGAGCAAGATGTCGAGAGCGATCTCGTTCGGCGTCTTCTGACGCTTCGCGCCTTCGACCATGGCGATCATCCGATCGAGGAACGTCTCGCCCGGGTTCGTCGTGACGCGGACGATGAGCCAATCGGACAGCACGCGCGTCCCGCCCGTGACCGCGCTGCGATCGCCGCCGCTCTCGCGAATCACCGGCGCGCTCTCTCCGGTGATCGCGCTCTCGTCGACCGAGGCGACCCCTTCGACGATCTCGCCGTCGGACGGGACGAAGTCGCCGGCCTCGACCAAGACGAAGTCGCCTTTGCGAAGCTGCGAAGCTTGGACGAGGCTCGGCGACGCGTCGCGCCGAGGCTCGGAGATCTGCTTTGCGGGAATGTCCTTGCGCGACTTGCGAAGCGTGTCCGCTTGCGCCTTTCCGCGCCCTTCGGCCATCGCCTCCGCGAAGTTCGCGAAGAGGACGGTGAACCAAAGCCACAGCGAGATCGCGAGGATGAATCCCTGCGGCGCCTCGCCCTTGCCGACGAGCGCCTGCACCCAGAGCCCGGTCGTAAAGAGGCTTCCGACCTCGACGACGAACATGACGGGATTGCGCACTTGATGGCGCGGATCGAGTTTTTTGAACGAGTCGACGATCGCGCGGCGGACGATCGGCCCTTCGAACAGAGGTCGAGCCTGTCCGCGCGTGCGAACGTCTTTCATCGCCTCCTTGTTTCGCGCAACGGCGTTCACGACGCCCCCTGGGCGAGCAGCTGCTCGACGATGGGACCGAGCGCGAGCGCTGGAATGAAGGTGAGCGCGCCGACGAGAATGACGACTCCGACGAGCATCGCGACGAACAGTGGAGTGTGCGTCGGCAGCGTGCCGGAGCCTGTCGGAATGACCTTCTTCTTCGCGAGCGCGCCCGCGAGCGCGAGGACGGGAATCTTGATGAAGAAGCGACCAAAGAACATCGCGACACCGAGCGCCGTGTTGTAGAAGACCGCCTGCGCGGCCTCCGGATGACCCGACGGCTCGACAGTGAGCCCGCCGAACGCGCTGCCGTTGTTGTTCGCGGCCGAGGAGAACGCGTAGAGGATTTCGCTGAAGCCGTGCGGTCCAGGGTTCGCGATCGCTGCGCGCCCGGCGGGGGTCGCGACCGCGATCGCCGTCATGACGAGGATGGTCGCGGGCGCCACGAGGATCGTGATCGCGGCCATCTTCATCTCGTACGCTTCGATCTTCTTGCCAATGTATTCCGGCGTCCGCCCGACCATCAGGCCGGCCACGAAGACGGCGACCACCGCGAACATCAACATTCCATAGAGACCCGCGCCTACACCGCCGAAGACGACCTCGCCGAGCTGAATGAGCAACATGGGCACGAGGCCGCCGAGCGGCGTGAACGAATCGTGTTGGCCATTGATGGCGCCGCACGAGACCGCGGTGGTGATCGTCGCAAAGAGCCCGCTGTTGGCGATTCCGAATCGGACTTCCTTCCCTTCCATGTTTCCGCCCGACGACAGCGCGGACGCCGCCTGATCGACGGACAGCCCACGAAGCGCAGGATTCCCGGCTTGCTCGGCGGATATGCACACCACGAGAAGCGGGAGGAGAATCGCGCTCATCGCCGCGAACACCGCCCAGCCTTGGCGCGTGTCTTTGACCATCTTTCCGAACGTGTAGCAAAGCGACATCGGGAGGATGAGGATCGCGAACATCTCGAGGAAGTTGCTGAAGCCGGTTGGGTTCTCGAACGGGTGCGCCGAGTTCGCGTTGAAGAAGCCGCCGCCGTTCGTGCCGATTTGCTTGATCGCGATTTGCGATGCGGCGGGGCCCTGGGCGATGACTTGCTGGGTAATGGCGTTACCGTCGGCGTCTTTGGTTGCTTGCAGCAGAGTCGCCGTATCGTACGGATGAAAGCTCTGGACGACGCCTTGCGATACGAGGAGCAGCGCGAGGACGACGCACAGCGGCAGAAGGATGTAGAGGGTGCCGCGCGTCAGATCGACCCAGAAGCTCCCGAGGCAATCCGACGTGCTGCGCGACAGCCCGCGGATGAGCGCAATGACGACTGCCATTCCCGACGCCGCGCAGACGAAGTTCTGCACCGCGAGCGCGCACATCTGCGTCAAGTAGCTGAGCGACGACTCGCCGCCGTAGCTCTGCCAGTTCGTGTTCGTGGCGAAGCTGACGGCGGTGTTCCACGACAGGTCGGGCGTCGGCGCCGCGAAACCTTGCGGATTGAGCGGAAGGTGCCCCTGCAATCGCTGAAACGCGTAGGTGAGGAGCACGCCCGCGACGTTGAAGACGAGCATCGCGACCGCGTACGTCTTCCATGTCTGCTCGTCGTTCTTCTTCACGCCCGCCGCGCGGTAGAGGAGTCGCTCCATCGGGCCGAGGACCTTCTCGAGCCAGAGCGGCTGCTCCATCTCGAACACGCGGGCGATGTAGCCGCCGAGTGGCTTGACAAGGGCGACGAGCACCGCGAAAAAGAGAAGGATCTGCAGATACCCGGAGAGCGTCATTGAAGTGACTCCGGCTTCAGCAGAGCAAAGAACAGGTAGACGAGCAGACCGAGCGAGACGATCCCGCCGACGACGTAGAGTCCGGACATGGTGCTCCTCCCTACAGCCGCTCGCAGAGGCGCACGAGACCGAGCGCCATCGCGAACAGGACGAATGTGAGACCTACGTATGCGAGATCCATTTTCGTTTCCTTGACCTCAATCGGTGGCGCCGTCGCCCGAAGCGGCGTCGCTCGGCGAATCGATGGTGGAAGAGTCGCCTGTGGACGAGTCGTTCGCCGCGTCGCCGGCGTCGTTGGCGCTCGCGTCCGCCGCGGGGCATTTGTCGAAGCCGGTCCCGTTGCAATAGGGATTGGAGCTCTTCGACGGATCCGCCGGGCAGCAGTAGCTCTCTCCGCAGCTGCCGATGGATTGGCAGGTATGGCCCGAGCCGCACTCATCACTGCTCCGGAGCGACGTGGGAACGCAGCGATCGCCTTCACGTCCTCCGTCACAACCGCCGATGACGACCGCGAGACCAGCCGCGACGATGGCGAGCGTCAGCGCGCGCGCGATGACGGAACGACGAAACCCGAATTGGAATGCTTTCATGGCTTTGCTCATTGGGGGGCGAAAAGTGATTAGCACTACTGCAGGAAACTTTTCCATCTGCCCCGAGGCATGAGATTCGAGGTGCATGACCTACGAGCTCGACGCGGCAGGTATCGGTCGTTTGGAG
>JAYVXB010000456.1:0-4979 GCA_043785585.1 Deltaproteobacteria bacterium
ATCGTCGTCGGTCTGCCGGACGATCCGCGCGTCGCGGAGCTTCGCGCGCGCGGCGTCGCGGCGATAGCGATCGCCCACGTGACGGAAGCTCGCGAGTACGCGCGGGCGTGGGGCTTCACCCACGTGCTAGAGGAGCCTCTCCTCAAAGGGAAAGGGACGTGAGCGAATGAGCGCGGTCGTCATCGTCGGAGGCCAGTGGGGCGACGAAGGTAAAGGAAAGATCGTCGACATCTACACCGAGCACGCGCACCTGGTCGTGCGCTACGGCGGCGGTCCGAACGCGGGTCACACGCTCGTCGTCGGCGATGAAAAAATCATCGTGCGCCTCATCCCGAGCGGCATCCTCCGCCCCGACACGACGTGCGTGCTCGCACAGGGGATGGTCATCGATCCGTGGAGCCTCGTCTCCGAGCTCGACGAGCTCACGCGCCGCGGAAAGCTCCAGACGAACCCCGAGAAGCAGCTCCGAATCAGCGATCGCGCGCACGCGATCCTCCCGTACCACGTGCTCATCGACGGGCTCCGCGAGCAGACGAAGGCCGCGCTCGGCACGACGAAGCGCGGCGTCGGACCTTGCTACGAAGACAAAGTCGGACGGCGCGGGCTCACGATGGGGACGCTGCGCGATCTCGCGAAGACCGAGAAGGTCATCGCCGCCGCGATCGAAGCGTGGACGCCGACGATCCGCGCGCTCGGCGGTGAGGCGCCGACGGTCGACGACGTGATGACCAAGCTGCGTCCGCTCGTCGCGCGAATCACGCCGCTCATCTGCGACACGGGCAAGCTCGTCGAACGCGCGGTGCGCGACGGCAAGGACGTCCTTTTCGAGGGGGCGCAAGGCACGCTCCTCGACATCGATCACGGGACGTACCCGTTCGTCACGTCGTCGCATGCGACCGCGGGCGGCGCGTGCACTGGCACAGGCGTCGGGCCGTCGCGCATCGACGCCGTCATCGGCCTCGTGAAGGCGTACCTCACACGCGTCGGCGGCGGTCCGTTCCCGACCGAGCTCACCGACGCGATCGGCGAGCGCCTCCGAAAGGTCGGCGACGAGTTCGGCTCCGTGACGGGACGACCGCGTCGTTGCGGTTGGCTCGATCTCCCGGCGCTCCGCTACGCCGCGCGCGTCAACGGCCTCGACGGCATCGCGCTCACGAAGCTCGACGTGCTCACCGGTCTCGACGAGATCAAAATCTGCACGCGCTACCAGACGCCCAACGGCGAGGTCGACGAGATTCCGATCGACGACGTCGCGAGCGCGACCCCGATCTACCAGACCTTCCCCGGCTGGAAAGAAGACCTGGCCGGCGCGCGCACGCTCGCGGATCTCCCGGTCAACGCGCAGAAGTACGTCGCGTTCATCGAGAAGGAGATCGCGACGCCGATCGTTCTCGTCAGTGTCGGCTTCCGCCGCGCCGACACGATCGTCCTCTCGGATCCGTTTCGTCCCACATCCGCATAGTGAACACCGCGACGGTGCCGTGAACGCCGAGCGGTTCACCCGTGCACGCTGCTTTCCGCGTGCAGCTTCGCTTTACCGACACGAAGCCGCAGTACAACGTCGTCTCGCTCTTGCCTGGAAACTACAGCAAGGCCACGTCGGCGGGCCGCAGCCGGCGGATCAGACGACGGCTGTTGTTCGTCGTGTTGTCGTACGTGCACTTGATGTCGAGCACGTCGCCCGTGTGCAGGATCGGCAGGCTCGGAGTGTCGACGTCATACGCGTAGCTGCGCTGCCACGAGAAATCCCAGCGCGGACGCCGAACCTCCTCCCGGGCCCGGACGATCCCGTGAGCGGTCCCGCGTTCGTGATCCCGCGAACGCGAGCGGTCACACAAGCTCGCGCAGTCGCTGCATGACCGGCAGATGAACGCGCCGATCGACGTGCACCTCGACGAGACGACGCTCGACGAGATGTGCCTCGCGCCGGTGTCGCTCCTCTACAAGAATTGACCGCACCGCCTCCCGGTGCGGTCATCCTGAGGCGAAGCCGAAGGATCGCCAGCAGCCCTGCTACACTCCCAGCGTGATCCCCGTCGCGCCGTTCGTGCTCGTCGTGCTCGCGCAATCCGGTGCTCCTTCCGCGGGCGGTGCATGGTCGAGCGCGCGTCCGCCCGAGTGCGCGCCACTCGATACGGGACGCGCGTCGAACGTGTGGGAGCGCGCGAAGGCGCCCGAGCTGAGGAAGTATTGCGATCTGCTCGCGAGCGGTGCGTCCAAGCTCGCGGGGAGCACGGCGATGGCGCGCGACGTCGTCGCGATCGCGGAAGAGGCCGACAAGGTGGTGCCGAACAAGGCGGCGCCGCTCGTCTTGAAAGGGCGCGCGCTTGCGCAGCTCGGGCAGCACACAGATGCGCAGAAGGCGCTCGCCGACGCGCGCGCACGTGACGATCGCGCGCTCGACGATCCGCACGCGCTCTTCGCGTGGGCGCGGGTGCTCGCGCGCACCGGGCGCATGCTCGAGGCGGCGGACGCGTACCGCGCGCTCTTGCCGCGCGCGTCGCTGCTCACGCTGGCGGATCGCTCCGCGGCTTCGATCGAAGCGGGCGTGCTCGCGATGGCGCGCGGCGCGGCGGGGCTCGAGGAAGCGGTTCCGATTTTGCGACAAGCGGCGCGCGACTCGCAGGACGTCGCGCAGATGGTCGCCGTCCTCGCGCTCGCGCTCGCGCTCGATCGCGCCGGGGATCGCGACGAGGCACGCGCTCTCTTGGCCGAGCGTGTACGCGGTGACGCGAGGCCGACGCTCGGCGGCGCGCGCGCGAAGGATCTGCTCGGCCCGGCCGGCGCGCTCGAGATCGCTGCGCTCGGTGCGCTCGCGCTCGAGGCGAGCGATCCGGCCGCGGCGCACGCCGAGTGGACGCGCTACCTCGAGGTGAACGCGAAGGGGCCGTGGCTCGAGCACGCGCGCGCGCACACGGCGGCGCTGGCTGGGAAGAAAGGCAAGAAGCGGCCGTGACGCGCGGGGTCCGGCTCGCCTCGCTCGTCGCGCTGGCCTCGCTCGCCGTCGCGACGGCGTCGCTCGCGACCGACGCCGCGCACGCCGAGACACCGCCGTCGCGATGGGACATCGCGCGCGAGCGCGGCGTGCGTTCGAGGTGGGATCTCCACGTGAAGGTACGGCAGCTCATCTACCTGCGCGGCCAGCTCGACACCGAGACGATGCGCGACGCGACGCTCGAACGCGCGCGCGCGCTCCTCGAGGACGCGGGCGCTGCGAACAGCCCCGACGTTCGCCTGCGCTTCGACCTCGGCGAGATCTACTACCTGCTCGATCGGTTCGAGCGCGCGATCGCCGTCTTCGTTCCGGCGCTCGAGATGGCGCCCAGCGATCCCGCGGCCGCAGATGCGCTCGCGTACCTCGCGTATGCGTACGCGAAGCTGGATCGATCGACCGAAGAGCGTGCGGTCTACGAGAAGTACCTCGCGCGCGTCACCGACGATCGACTGCGCGCTACCGCGATGCTCAACCTCGCGGAGGCCGAGATGCGCCTCGGAAATCTTCGCGACGCGATCGCGGGGTACCGAGACACCATCGCGCTCACCGAGCAGCTCCCGAACGGCGTCTCGCAGACGCACACGCTCATTCTCGGCGTGTGGGGGCTCGCGGTCGCGCTCGATCGCGACGGTCAGACGCGCGAGGGCGTCGTGCAAGCGCGTCGCGCGGTCATGATGGATCCCGACGATCGCGTCATCGCGCACGATCCAAACGTCTTCTTCGTTCCGGCGTACGAGCGTCACTGGTATCTCGCGCTCGGCGCGGTCGCGCGTGCCGAGGACGAAAAGCAACCCGCCGATGCCGCGAAGCTCTGGAAGAAGGTCGAGGACCAGTGGACGAAATTCATCGACCCGGCCGCTTCGAACGATCGTTGGCTCGCGATGGCGCGCGTGCGGCGCGAGCGCGCGCGAGCGATGCGCGCGGCGGCCGAAGCGCGCGTGCCGGCGCAGCCAAAGGCGCCCGCGAAGAAGTGAAGACGAGCGACCTCGCGATTGGCGCGGCGCTCGATCGCGTCCGCGCATCGTGCGACGTCGACGCGCGTCGCGCCGCAGATCCAGTGGGCATCGTCCACCGCTTCACGGACGCGAACGATCAAGAGCTCGTCGCGCTCGTGGCGGCGTGCATCGCGTTCGGAAACGTCACGACGATCCGCGCGAAGCTCGAGGACGCGCTCGAACGACTCGGGCCGCACCCCGCGCTCACGGCCGACGACGCCGCCGACACGAAGCGACGCATGCGCGGGTGGGTTCACCGTGTCTTTCTCGGCGACGACATCGCGCGCCTCGTCGTTGGCGCGCGCGGCGTCCAACGCGAGAGCGGATCGCTCGGCGCGCGTTTCGCTACCGAGATCGCGACCCACGGCGCGCTACGCCCCGCGCTCGCCGCGTGGTGCGAAGCCATCCGCGCCGCCGGCAACCTCCGCCCCGATCCGCGCCGCCGCGGCCCTGCGCATCTCCTCCCGAGCCCCGGCCCGAGCGCATCGAAACGACTCTTCTTGTTCTTGCGATGGATGATCCGTCCCGCCGACGGAGTCGATCTGGGCCTCTGGCGCGGCGTCGATCCGTCGATTTTGCTCTGCCCCGTCGACGTCCACATCCACAAGCTTTCGCGCAATCTCGGCTTCACCCGACGACGCGATCTCTCGTGGCGCACCGCCGAGGAGATCACCGCGGCGCTCGCGCGCTACGACGCCGCCGACCCCGTGAAATACGACTTCTCGCTCTGTCACCTCGGCATGCTCCAAGGCTGCCCGTCGCGGCGCGATCCGAAACGCTGCGACGGGTGCGGCGTCCAATCGGTCTGCCGTCACTGGCGTCGCGGATAATCGCGCGCGAAAACGCCGGCCTAGGATACGCTCGTCGTCTCGCGTCCGAACCGCCCGTTTTCCATTTCCCAACCTCCGAGCCGCTTGTCACCCTCGCCCGAAAAAGCCAAAGAGTTCTCCCTCGACGCGGTCCGCACCGACGGTTGGTTCGAGCGCATC
>JAYVXB010000457.1:0-4977 GCA_043785585.1 Deltaproteobacteria bacterium
CTGAAGAACCTCGCCGGCGATCCGTGCGCGTGGACGGTGCCGAACGCGTTCAAGGCGCCCGACGCGACCGCGCCGCTGCTTCCGTCGACGCAGGCGAAGCTCGATTCGCTGCCCGAAGGATTTCGCGCGGTCCTCGTCCTCGTCGATCTCGACGAGCTCTCGTACCGCGAAGCCGCGAGCGAGCTCGGCGTCCCCGTCGGCACCGTGATGAGCCGCCTTCACCGCGGTCGGCGTCTGCTCGCCGTCGAGATGAGCGGCGTCTGCGCGGCGATCGCCGAGAGCGAAGCGCGCGAAGCGGCGTGAGTCACCCGCGGTCGTGCGGCTTCCACGGAACGTCGTCCACCTTGGCTTCGACGTTCGCTCGGCGCGCGAGGACGAAGAGGAGATCGCTCAGGCGATTGAGGTAGATGACGACGTCGTTGCGCGCGGGCGCGTCTTCGAGGGCGAGGACCGCGCGCTCGGCGCGACGGCAGACGCAGCGCGCGACGTGCAGCGCAGCCGACTGCGTGCTGCCGCCGGGTAGCACGAAATATTTCATGGGCGGCACGACAGCGACGGCGTCGTCGATCGCCTTCTCGAGGCGCGCGGCGTCGTCGGGCCCGACGAGCACCATCTTGAGGCTCGCCTCTTTCCCAGGAACGCAGGCGAGCTCGGCGCCGAGCGTGAAGAGATCGACCTGCACCATCGCGAGCACGGCTTCGCTCGCCGCGTCGAGCTTGGTCGCGCGCGCGACGCCGATGGCCGCGTTGGTCTCGTCGACCGTGCCGTACGCCTCGACGCGCGCCGATGCTTTCTTCACGCGCGCGCCGCCGAAGAGCCCCGTGGTGCCGTCGTCGCCGGTCTTCGTGTAGAGCTTCATGCGCGCGGAGCCTACGCGATCCTCAGCTTCTATGCAGCGCCGCGGAGCGAGCCTGCGACTGGGCGCTCGAGCACTCGCGATAGAAGTCGATCGCCGCCTTGATGAGATCCGCGTCGTCCTTCTGAAAGTCGTGTGCCGAGTCGACCCTGCGCTTCGCGCGGTTCGCGATTTGCTCTTGTTGGCGCGCCTCGCATTCGTGATCGGCGATCGCGCCTTTGTACTGCCCGTCGACGATGTGCCCACCGCCTTCAGCCGCCTTCGAGAGTCCCTCGAAGGCCATGCTCGTCCCCCGGTGGGCCGCATAGTTCGCGCCCGCGGCGACCGTGAGACCACCGGCGGCGATGCTCGCCAGTCCCGTTGCCCATCCTTGCGCTCGCAGCTCGCCGACCTTCGCGTGCATCGCGGCGATCTCTTTGTCCTCCGCCGCAATCTGCATCTTCTCCTCGCTCGCCTGAAGCTCGCGATCCGTTCGCTTCGCCTGCTGCCCCGCCGCGACGAGAAGCGTCGCCAGCATCGCTGCCGTGTCGCCGCCGTCACTCGCCGCCGTCGGATCCGGCAAGAGCCCTTGCACGCCCTCCGCCCCGCTCTTCGCGATCGGCGGGCCGTCGACGCCCGCGTCGATCCCGACCGCCCCGCCCATCCTGTGAATCGCTACCGTCGTCATGATCACCCTCGCACTCCCGCTGCGACGAGCAGCGTCTGGTTGTTGGTCTCCATCGCGCCGCGAAGCGACGCGAGCGCGCGCTCGTGCGACTTCTGCACGTCCTTGGCTTCGGTCAGGACGAACTTGATGAGTCGCCCGAGCCGGTCCATCTGCTGCGTGGCTGCCTTTGCGTCCGTCGCGGCACTCTCCGCGTCCGCTTGAAACGACGTGACGCGAATGTGCGCTGTCCCTTCGACGGCCAGCCCCGCGCCTTGAAGCATCATCGCCGCGCCGCGAAGCGCGTTGACGATCTTCTGCGCGTCGCTGGTGTTCGCGAAGCCGAGCGTGAGCGCTGCGCCGCCCACATCGAGCCCGAGCCCAACGTACACGGACGCGTCGCCTAGGCACTTCGTCTCCGCGATCGCTTCACCGCCGGCGGACATCGCCGCCGCCGATGCCGCGATGAGGAGCGGCGCTGCGCCTCCACCCGTTGCCGTCGTCGCGATCCCCGCGCCGAGCACGAGGAGCGATCGCCCCGCGAGCCCGTAGTGACGCGCCGTGAGCGAGCCCGGGTTCTTGACGATGTCGACGGCGTCGTCTCCGTGAAGAGAGAGCAGCGCCGTCGTGACCGCCATCGCCGTATTGAACACCTTGGCGATCGATCCCGCGCCCGACTCGAGATCCTGCCAGAAGCGCGGGCTCTGCCACGCCGCCGCGCAGTCGTCCTTGAAGTCGCTGACGCAGTCGGCGACGCGCAGATGAATCGCGTCGTCGGCGACGTCCTTCACGATCTTCACGAGCGATCCGAAGAAGCCCGTGCTCCCTTCGCCTTCGGCCTTCCGTTGACGTTCGAGCGCGGCGCGGTGCTCCTCGAGCTTCTTGTGCTGCTCGAGGCGATGCCCGTCGATCTCGTGCCGCCGCGACGCGAACTGCGTCTGCCCGTCCTTCGCGAGGAGCTCGTACATCAAGCTCATCGCGTCGTTCATTCCGGTGCCGCTCATCGCGCCGAGCCTTGGGTTCGGCAGCCCATCGAGCGTTACGCCCGTGCCCGCCACCTTCGCGACCGGCGCGTCGTCCGCGCGCGCCGGTCGCCCGACTCCGTGCAGGCTGCAAGGATTCACGGCACGCGCTCCGCCGCGATCGACGTCGCCATCTCGTCGTCGTGCGCCGCGACCGCCGCGATCTCCGCGTCGTCGAGCGCGAGCGTCGCTTCCTCGTCACGCCCGAGCGCACGAAGCAGCCGCGCCCTCGCGAGCGCGCACCGCGGCGCCGGTCCCGCCACGAGCCACCCCGCCGTGTACAGCTCGAGCGCGATCTCGTCCTGGTTCAATCGCTCGTGCGCCGCGCCGAGCGCCAGCCAACCGCGCTCGTCCGTCGGCGCGCACGCCAGCATCGCGCGGAACACCGCCGTCGCGTCGCGGTAACGCTCGCGCGAATAGAGCCAATGCCCCGTCGCGTAGAGCGCGTCGATCCCTTCGCGCAAACCGGCCGGCCTCACGGCCGACAACGGAGGCGACGTCACAGCCGAGGTCATCGTCATGGTCGTCATCGCGCGCCTCAATGCCCCACGTTCGCGCAGATCTTGTTCTGCTGATCGCCGAGCGACTGAACGAGGTTCGTGCAGAGCTGAATCGCGACTTGGCGTTGGCTCATGAGAGACTGAAGCTGAATCATCCCGAGCTCGGAGCTGGCGCCGAGATCGGTCTGGATGCCTTTGACGTCGTCGATGAAGGCCTTCATCTCGTCCGACGAGATCTTCCCGCCGTCGACGCGGACGCCGTCGCGCCCGGTGTCGTCGACCCTCGCCAGCACGGCGGTGAGTCGTCGGCCTGCGTCGGTGTTCCCGCCGACTTTCTCGATCGCCTGGAGGAGCGCGTCATGCAGCTTTGCGCACTCCGCCGAGTGATTGCCATCTTGCATGAAGCCGGCGGAGTAGTTGTTCAGCACCGCGAGCGCGTCGTTGATGGCGGCGCGATCGTCGTTCGATTTTTTCTGCTGCCCGAAATATTCTTTCACCTGGCTATCGATGCCGTTGAGGCGTGTTTGGCAGTACGTCATCAACGCGTCCGGCGAGAGGCCGGCGGCATCGATGGCGCCGTACGGGTTGTAGGGGACGGCGATGGGCTGATTGTTCGGGGGGGTGACGCTCATGATGATCCTTCTTTCTCCGCTACGCGCGGATGCCTGCGAAATCCACGGAGACGCACGGCACGTGCACCATGCACGCATCGTCGATGCTCGCGATGAGCTGCGGCGGGACCACGATGTGCACGTCGCCCATCGCCCCGAGCCGCTCGGTCAGCTGCGTCCACTCTTCGTTTTGCTTTTCGTACGCGCGGATCATCTCCGCGAGCCGTTCGTCGTCGCTCGTCGTCGCCATCGTCGTCTCCGTGGATCGTCGCGGACGCACGCGCGCGCGACGCCACCGTGGCGCCGTTCACGCTCTCGTCCGTTGTTGCCCTTTCTTGTCGGGACCCGGGCGGCGTCGTTGCGAGAAATCGACAAAAGAAAAACGGCCCGCCGATTCGACGGGCCGTCTCGCGCTCCTTCGAGCGTCGCCGTTCGCCGAGATCAGGCGCTGAAGATCTTGCGAATCTCTTCGGCCATGTCCGCTTCGCTCTTCTTCTTCGCGAACGCGAGCTCCTTCAGGAGCAGGCTCTTCGCCTGATCGAGCAGGCGGCGTTCGCCGAAGCTCAAATCCTTGTCGAACTTGAGGCGGTTCATGTCGCGGAGCACTTTGGCGACCTCGCCGGGCGCCCCGCTCTTGATCATCTCGGTGTAGACGCGAAAGCGGCGGCTCCACGGCTGCACGTCGACCGCGACCTCGCGCGCCTTCATCGTGGTGAGGATGGCGCTCGCTTCCTTGTCGCTCATGATCACGCGGAGCCCGACCTGCTGCGCGGCGCTCGTCGGCACCATGACCTTCATGCCGTTGTCGAGGATCTTGAGCACGTAAAACATTTGCTTCGCGCCGCCGATGTCGCGCTGCTCGATCGCGGTGACCTCGCCGACGCCGTGCGACGGGTGGCCGGCCTTGTCGCCGACCTGGAACGCGACCGGCTTGAACGGCGCCATCGGCGGCGGCGTGTAGCCGTTGTTGTGCGCGTAGCCGTTCGCACCGTGGCGCGAGCGCGTCGAGTCGTGCGGCGCGAACGAGTGGCCGTTCGCGCGTGGCGGCGGCGGCGAGGACGCGGACGTGGGCGGCGTCGACGGCATCGGCGGGCGCGCGGCGGGCGGCGTCGGCAGCGGTGGGGCGACGGACATGACAGGGACGGGGTGGACGACGGGCGTCGCCGCGGGCGTGCTGACCGGCTTGGTCGCCTTCGTGGGCGACTTTGCGGACGCTTTTGCGGACGCGGCCTTCTTCGTCGCCGCGGCTGGGCGGGCGACGGGCTTCGCGGAGCCCTTCGTCGGTCGAGGCCTCGCTTTTGCGGACGTCTTCACGGCGGGAGCGGCGAGGCGGGGGGAGGCGGCG
>JAYVXB010000458.1:0-15278 GCA_043785585.1 Deltaproteobacteria bacterium
GTTCGGCCACTGCGGGTTCAGCGGGCGCGGGCCGAGCTGGTAGGCGAGGCCGACCTCGGCTTCCCATGGCAGCACAACCTGCGTCGGGAGGATGACGGCGCCGGCGCGGCGCACGCCGTTCGTGTCGATCGTCGACTTGTCGCTCCCGAAGGTGCCGCCGCTCACCGTTGATCGGAGCGTCGCGCCGACACGCCACTGCACGCCGTCCGGCATCAGGAGCGCGCCCACCTCGGGACCAATCCCGGTCATCGTGAGGAGCGTCCCCGCGTTGTCCCCTCCCCGCTGCGTGATCTGCAGCGTCGCCGCGCGAAAGCCCCCGCCGACGATGAGCTGCCCGCCGAAGAGCCCGTACGCGCCGAGCGCCTTCCATCGTCCGATCTGCACCGTGAGACCGGGCGACGAAGCGTTCTGCCCGGACAGTGTGTACTGCTGCAAGTCGGCGGTCGCCGCGACGCCGAGCTCGCCGAGCTGCACCAGCGCGCCGAACGTGAGCTGAAAGAAATCGCCGACGCGCGCGCGGTTCTCGCCGGTGCGGCTCGCGCCGTGGTTGTCGAAGTCGGTGTTCGAGAGCGTGCCGAGGATCGACGTGCCGAGGTTGAGATCGTAGTCGAACCAGCGGTAGCTGTAGGCGTCGCGCACCGCGGGTGACGCGGAGTTGACCGCCGCGCCCTCGACGCCTTCGGCCGACGCGATGTACGCGCCGCCGAGCCCCGTCACGCGAACCGGCGCGAGGACCGGGCCTTGGAAGAACTCGAGGTTGTACGCATTCGAGCGAATGGGCGGCGCGGTCGTCGAGCCCGAAGGCTGCGCGTGCGCCGCGCTCGACGCGAATGCGATCGCCAACGCGACCGCGACGGACGCTACCGGTGCGCCTCGGACCGCGCGCCGAGCAGGAAGCGCACGAGCGGCTCCGCGTCGATCTTCGCCGTCGACAGGAGCGCATCGAGCAGCCCCTTGCCCATCTTCGCGAGCTTGAGCAGCTGCGTGATGCGCTCGTGCTGCAGCTCCGCCCGCGCGCGCACCACCGCGTCCGTCGACGTCTTCTTCGTCCGCTCGAGCGACACCAGCGCCTCCTCGAATGCATCGATGGCCGCGACGATCTCGCTCCGCTCGCGTTCGTTGAAGACGCGGGAGATCATCCGCCAAAGCTGCACCTCGGCCGCATAGAAGTCCTTGCGCTCTCCCTGGATCCAGACCTTGCGTACCACACCCCAGCGCGAGAGCTCACTGAGCGTCATGCTCACCGCGCCGCTCGACAGTTGAAGCACTTGGCGCAGATCGTCGGCGGTCAGCGGATCGGGCGAGAGGTACAGGACCGACCAGACGCGGCCCATGTTGCGCTTGAAGCCCCAGAACTCGATGAGGCGTCCGATGACGTCGCTCACGGCGAGCTCCGTCGGCATCAGCGCTCGTTTTTCTGCGGCAGGTTTCACGTGAGGCGCCACGTAGGTCGATCCTAACGGAAAATCAGCGGAGGCGGTCGGCGAGGTCACGGGCGATGTGCGCGAGGAGGTCGCGCGGCAGACCTTCGGGGATCGAGGCGAGCGCGGCGAGCGCGGCGGCAGTCTCGGCGCGCGCGAGATCGCGGACGGCGGCGCACGCGCCGGATTCGTGGACGGCGGCGATGAGCCTCGCCATCGCGGCGGCGTCGCCGGTGCGAACGAGCGGGAGATCGTCGGTCAGCGCGGGGCGCCACGCGATCGCGCGGATGAGCGGGAGCGTGAGCTTCCCCTCTTGCAGATCCGCGAACACGGCCTTGCCCGTCGCCTTCGGATCGCCCGCGTAATCGAGCGCGTCGTCGACGAGCTGGAACGCGACGCCGAGGTGCTCGCCGAAGTCGCCGAGCGCCGTGATCTCGCGCCCGCCCGCGCCCGCGACGCGCGCCCCTGCACGCGCGGCCCACACGAAGAGCGACGCCGTCTTGTCGCGCACGATCCGAAAGTATGTCTCTTCGCTCACGTCGAGGCGCGCGCGCCCGCGGAGCTGCACGATCTCGCCGTCGACCAGACGACGCAGCGTCGCGAAGAGCTCCGCGAGAACCTCGCCGGGCGCCGCCGCGCTCGTGCGCTCGAGCGCGTGCGTCAGGAGGAGATCGCCCGCGAGGACGCTCACGGCGTTCCCCCAGATGCGTCGCGACGTCGGCAGGCCGCGCCGCTCTTGGCCGTCGTCGATGACGTCGTCGTGCAGAAGCGTCGCGAGATGAACGAGCTCCGCGGCCGCCGCGAGCTCGCGCGCCGCCTGCGACACCTCGCCGAAGCACGCCGCCGAGAGGAGCAGCGCCAACGGCCGCACGCGCTTTCCGCCCGCTTCGAGCAGATGCGTTGCCGACTCGGTCGCCGGCGTGACGCCTTCGCGCGTCCATCGTCCGAGCTCGCGCTCGACCCAGGCCATGTCGGCGCCGAAGAGCGCCTGCACGTCGGCGAGGCGGTGCGCGACGCGCTCCCCGGCCCTGTCGATGGTGCCGGTTTCGCGGAGCGCAGCGATGGCGACGGCGGCGGTCATACGGCCTCTCTCGGAAGTTTCAAATTCTTTTGAAACTATGGAGGCAAGGCTTCGCCGGGTCAATAGCGCATGCGGCTCAGCGCCCTTCGAAGGACGTCGCGAAGACGAGCTCGGCGATCTCCGGGTCCGCGACGGCAAAATCGAGCGAGCCGAACGTCTCGACCGCGCGCGCGGCCGCGGCACGAACGACGGCGGGATCGCTCGGATCGCCCGCGACATGACGCGCTTTACCGCCGCCGAACGCGATTTCGCCGACGGTCTCCGCGATCGCGCGCTCGTCCGCGCCGACGACGATGATCCGGAGGCCGCGGGCCGCGAGCGCGAGCGCGATTTCGCGTCCGATCCCGTCCGGACCGCACGCGACGAGCGCCACCCGTTCGTCGGGCGCGCGTTTCGGGTTTGCCATGGCGCGCAGCATAGGGGAAAACGCGGACGACATGAGCGGCTCCACCGCCACCGACTCGAGCGCGCGCGTTCGCCTTCGCGGCAAGCGCGCCGCACTGGCGATCTACGGCACGTTTGCCAGCGTGTTCGTCGCGATCTCGACGTGGCAGCTCGTGGCGGGCGTCTTCGGCGGCGTCACGATGCCGCTCGCGGCCGGGAGCTGCTCCGACGATCTCCGCAGCCTCCGCTCCGCGCTGGATCGCGGCCTCGCGACCGCCGTCGCGGCGCCCGACGCTGCGACCGCGCTCGATCGCTACCGCCGCGCGATTTCGCCCGAGTGGGACATCGAAAAATCGGTCGCGGACCGGTGCTCTGCCGTGCCGCGTGGCACCGATGCCTACGTGCTTCTGTTGCGCCTTCGCCTCGCGCAAGAGGCCTCGCTTCGTGGGGAAGTCGCGGCGATGGCGCCCTTGCGCCGCGATCTCGGCGCGTACCTTCCGTAGGTCGGCCGCTTCCCTTCGACTTTCCCCCTCCCCCCTAGTACTAAGACCGCCACACATGACCGTAGAAGACACCGAGATTCCCGCTCCGCCGCCGCCGCCGCCGACCTTCGACGTGCTGCCGCTGAGCCCCGAGCTCCGAAAAGCGCTCGCGGCCATGGACTACAAGCACCCCACGCCGGTGCAGCTCGCGGTCTTCGAGCCCGCGATCCGCGGGAAGAACCTGGTCGTGCAGGCGCGAACGGGGACGGGAAAGACCGCCGCGTTCGGGTTGCCGATCCTCGATCAGCTCGTGCGTCGTTCGCTCGAGAAGGTGCAGGCGCTCGTTCTCTGCCCGACGCGCGAGCTCGCGCTCCAGGTGTCGCGTGAGCTCGAGAAGCTCGCGCAGTACCGCGGGACGAAGATCGTCGCGATCTACGGCGGCGCGCCGATGGGGCGGCAGATCGAAGCGCTCGAGCAGGGCGCGCAGATCGTCGTCGGAACGCCGGGGCGCGTGCTCGATCACCTTCGACGCGGCACGCTCGATCCGTCGAACGTGAAGATGTTCGTCCTCGACGAGGCCGACGAGATGCTGTCGATGGGCTTCGCGAAGGAGCTCCACGCGATCGCCGAGACGCTGCCGAAGGAGCGCCAAGGGCTCTTCTTCAGCGCGACGATCCCGCCGGACATCGAGCGGCTCGCCGTCGCGCAGCTCAAGGATCCCGAGTTCGTCACGCTGTCGAGCGATCAAGTCGGCGCGCTCGAGATCAACCACTTCGTCTATGTCGTTCGCCCCGGCAGCGACAAGCGATCGCAGCTGTTGCGCGTCCTCGAGGTCGAGGATCCCGAGAGCGCGATCATCTTCTGCAACACGAAGAACGAGACTGAGCGGCTCGCCGCGCTCTTGCAGGACAAAGGCTACGACGCCGATTGGCTCAACGGCGATCTCGCGCAGAACGATCGCGAGCGCGTGATGGCCAAGACGCGCGAAGGCAAGCTGCGCTTCCTCGTCGCGACCGACGTCGCCGCGCGCGGGATCGACATCTCGCACCTCACGCACGTCATCAACGCCGATTTCCCGGAGAGCGCGGAGTACTACGTGCACCGCACCGGCCGCACCGGGCGCGCGGGGCGCACCGGCTGCGCGATCTCGATGATCGGCGGCAAGGACATCGGTGCACTCTACATCCTTCGCCTGACGTACAAGATTCGGCCGATCGAGAAGCAGCTCCCGTCGGCGGGCGAGCTCAAGACGCGCGCCGAGCAGGATCTCCTGCAGCTCTTCGAGGAGGCGTTCGTGACTCGCCAAGCGCACGTCGACGATCTGTCGCTCGCGCGGCGGCTGATGACGCACATCGACGCGGAGAAGATCATCGCGGGGTTGCTCCGCGATCACCTCGGCGCGAGGCCGGTCGACCCGAAGACCGAGGCGGCGGACGCGCGACGCGCGAAGAACCCCGCGCCGATGGCAGCGGTCGTCGCGGCGCCTGTCGCCGCGCCTGTCGCGGTGCGTGCCGAGGCTACGATCGCGAGCGCGACGGCGGCCGAAGCGCCGCGCGCGGAACGACCGCGTGACCGCGATCGCCGTCCGCCCGAGCCGCGCATGGCTTCACCCGCACGACGCGACGCACGTCCGGCGCGTCCGCGGCCCGAGCGTCCTGAACGCGTCGCGCGGGGTGGTGGTGGTGCTGGTGGTGGCGTGCCGCACGCGTCGTTCACGACGTGGGAGCCCGCGGCGGAGCAAGACGACGACAAGCCGATCCTCGTCGAGGAGCCCGGGTACACCGTCGCCGGGGAAGCATCCGCCGAGGTCGTCGCACCGGCACGTGAGCCGCGGACGCGCGAGCCGCGTGCTCGGGAAGCGCGCGAGCCGCGCGAGCCGCGCGAAGAGGCAGAGCCCGCGGAGGATCCCTCGTTCGCGCAGATCTTCGTCAACGTCGGGCGTCGCGACGGCGCGCGCGCGGGTGATCTGCAAAAGCTCCTCGAGGACAACGCCGGGATCTCGCGCGACGAGACAGGGCGCATCCGCGTTCGCGACCGCATGACGTTCGTGAGCGTGAAGAAAGAGCTCATCGAGAAGGCAATCGCGGCGTTCGCCGGGCAGATCATCGGTGGCCGCGCGGTCGTCGCAGAGATCGCCCGCGCGAAACCCTGAGAGCGGGTTCGACGCGGCGGCTGGGCCGGCAGGAGCACGGGCCTCCAATGCGGGTGGTAAGTTCCGCTTTCGTCTGAATGTGCGACGAATTCGCGTGAGAGTAGACCGCGCCCATTGAGGAAGCCGCGGTTGGTGCCGTATATTTTGGCGCCTATGGCCATTCCGTCCGCGCCCATATCGAGCGCGAAGCCGCTTCATACGATTCCGCCCAGCTCGACGCTCCGAGCCCTCCTCGATTCCCGTCGCGCCGAGGGGCGCCGTCTTTCGATCGACGAGGCGATCGCCGTCATCGTTCCGCTCTGTCTGGATCTCAAGGATCGCCACGATCGCGGCGAGAAGATCTACGTGCACCCCTCGGGCATCGCGCCCGACGCGACCGGGCTCGCGAAGCTCAACACGCGCCTCGCGCTCGTCCCGACGAACACGTTCGATCGCCACTGCCTCGCGCCCGAGTTGCAAGCGACGCTCGAGCCGGGCGACGCGTGCGCGAGCGTCTACTCCGTCGGCGCGATCCTCTACGAGATGGTCACCGGCAAGCACATCGGCCCTGCCATGCAGCGACCGCGCGAGATCGATCCCCACTTGCCCGAGGCGCTCGAGATCCTGATCGGCAAGTCGCTCATCGGCGATCGCACGCACCGCCCCGCGGATCTCGCGGCGCTCGCGAGCGCGATGTACCACGTCGCTCCCGCGAAGAGCATTCACCCGCCGGAGATCTCCGAGGCGCGCCTCGACGCGAGCGCGGAGCTCGAGGTCGACGTTAAGTTCTCGATGATGCCGCCCGCGGCGGGGATGCCCGCGTTCGGTGTGGGGGCGTCGCCCGGTGAATCGCCGATTCCGCGTCCCGCGGCGATGCCGAAGCACCTCGACGTCCACTCGGGCGATCCGTTCGGCAATGTCATCGAGCGCATTCCGGATGCGCCGCCGAGCCGAGGTCGCGTCGACGATCCGATCGTGCATCTCGCCGCGCTGAAGACGCGCCTCGAGAGCGATCCGCGACCGCGCTACGTCGTCATCAAAGATCACATGGACCACGGTCCGTTCACGGCGGTCGAGCTGCTCCAGCAGATCGCGAGCAACACGTTCACCGGCGACGACGGGCTCCGCGACGAGATCAGCGGGCAGAACGAGCCGATCAAAGCGTGGGAAGAGTTCGCTCCGTTCGCGGAGCAGACACAGCTGAAACGCGAGGTCGTCGCCGAAGAGAAGGCGGTCGTGCGCGCGGTCGCGGCCGAGAAGAAAGGTGGCGTCGCGAAGTTCATCATCGCGGCGATCGTCGTCCTCGCGGCCGGCGGCGGTATCGCGACGTTCCTCCTCACGAAGAAGGGGACGCGCAACGACGAGTTCGAGATCGCGATCGATCGCGGGAGCGGGAGCGTCGATCTCGACGGCGGGATCGGCAAAAAGAAGAAGGCCGGCGGCGGTGGCGGCGGCGGAGGCGGTTCGGGTGGCGGTGGGCCCGGCGGTGGACCTGGCGTCTCTGCGGGCGGCGCCAGCTTCGACGACATCCTCAACAACAACAATCAGCAGATCAACATCGGCGCGTCGCAGACGCCCGACCTGACGAACGCGCAGCTCGCGGCTCCGCTTCGAAGCGCGGCGTTCATCTCGGGGTGCGGTGCGCCCGACGACATGCACGTCACCGTCCGCGTCGCCGTGAAAAATGGCGGAGCCGTCGGCGTCACGGTGACGACCAGCCCGAACAGCCCGGGTGTCGCCGGGTGCGTCGCGGGTCACGTGCGCGGGTTGCGGTGGCCGGTCAGCGAGAAGGCCGACTTCGTCACCGTCAACTACTGACGGGCGAGAGCGACACCGTCGACTGACGGAAGATCAACCGCCGCGGCGCCGGAGAGCGGCAGCGGCCACGAGAGCGCGAGGAGAAGCCCAACACTCTCGTGGCGACCCGTCGCGTCGCGCCCTGGCGTCGAGCCCCGATCAGGTGCCGGGGAACTTCGGGACGCAGAGACCGAGCACGCAACCGTTCGGCGCGAGGCAGTCGGTTTCGGCGTTGGCGCACGGGAAGGCGCACTTCTGGTACTGGACGTTGCAGTGGTGCGTACCGCACGACGGGCCATCCGCGGCGCAAGGCGCGGCGAGCGGACCGGGGACGGACATCGCTCCGCCAGCCGCGGGCGGCGGTGCAGTCGGCGCGGGCGCCGGCGGGTAACCGGCCGTGGGAGCGCCAGGCGCGGGCGGATAGCCAGCCGTGGGGGCGCCCGGCGCGGGCGGGTATCCCGGGGTGCCGGGCGGCGGGTAACCGGGCTGCCCCGTCGGCGCGACCGCTGCGGGAGCATCGTCTTTCTTTCCGCAGCCTGCGGCGATGGAAAGGATGCCGGTCACGGTCACGGCCACGGCCAACGTTGCGAAAGTGCGCATGAGTGAGTCCTCCGAG
Source organism: Deltaproteobacteria bacterium (assembly GCA_043785585.1). GTDB lineage: Bacteria > Myxococcota_A > Polyangia > Polyangiales > Polyangiaceae > JBBQXV01. Next base: position 7,913 of record JAYVXB010000458.1, read on the forward strand.
GAAGTGTCAAAGCCGTATCGTGCGAGCGCAGGGTCGTCAATCGTTGCGCACGCTGGCCTCTCTTCCGTTTAACGAGCCGCGCCGAGAAACCTTACAAGTGCTAGTGAGCGCGCATGGGCCGCGTCGTGCTCTTCGCGCTCGCGTTTGTCGTGCCTTCGGTCGCGGCAGGCGCCGGTTGCACGCGCGGCGAGCCGCCGACCTGGGACGCAGGGGGCGCGAGCCCGTCGATCGCTCCCCTGCCCGCGTCGGTCGCTTCGCTGCCGATTTCTCCAGCCGCCAAGCCGAGCTCGACCGGAGCCCCGACCTCGACCTCGACCTCGACCGCGACCGCGACCCCGCCCGATTCGAGCGCGCTCCCGCAGACGCGCGACCGGCCCGGCTCCGACAGCGCCGCCTTCAACGCGCGCGTCGCCGCGCTCTGGGACGCGATCGTCCACGACGATCCGGATCGCGCACTCACCTTCTTCTTCCCGGTCGGCGCGTACCAACAAGTGAAGGACATCCCCGACCCCGCGAGCGACTGGAAGCGCCGCCTCGTCGCCGCGTACGCGCGCGACATCCACGCCTTCCACAAGCGCCTCGGCAAGAACGCCGACAGCGCGAAATTCGTCAGCTTCGACGTGCCGGACGATCGCGCGAAGTGGGTCGATCCCGGCAACGAGCTCAACAAGCTCGGCTACTGGCGCGTCTTCGGCACGCGCCTCCGCTACGTCGACGACGGCAAAGAGAAGACGTTCGAGATCATGTCGCTCATCTCGTGGCGCGGCGAGTGGTTCGTCGTTCACTTGAGCAGCTTCAAATGACCGTGCGGCGCGACGGCCTGCTCTCCCGCGTCGCGCTCACGTTCACGGTGTGGGCCGAGCGGTGGATCCCCGACGCCTTCGTCTTCGCATTGATCGCGACGATCCTCGTCTTCGTGCTCGGCCTCGGCGTCGCGGGCGCCACGCCGGTCGTGATGCTCGAGAGCTGGGGAAAGGGCTTTTGGGATCTGAGCGCGTTCACGATGCAGATGGCGCTCGTGATCGTCACCGGCTACGTGCTGGCGTCGTCGCGACCGATCTTTTGGGCGATCGGCTGGCTCGCGTCGCTCCCGCGGACCGCGCGCGGCGCGACGACGATGGTCGCGGTCTTCGCGATGTCGTCGTCGTGGATCAACTGGGGCTTTGGGCTGATCTTCGCGGCGATCCTCGCGCGCGAGACCGCGCGACGACGACCCGAGGCGGACTACCGCGCGCTCGCGGCGTCCAGTTTTCTCGGTCTCGGAAGCGTGTGGGCGCAGGGTCTGTCGGGATCGGCGGCGCTCCAGATGGCGACGCCGGGGATGCTGCAGCCGGCGATTCGCGACATCGTCGCGCACGGCGACGCGGTGCCCGGCGGCATCCTTCCACTGACGAGCACGATCTTCCTTTGGCAGAGCATCGTCTGCGTCGTCGTCGAAATCGCCGTCGTCGCGATCGTCGTGTGGCTCTACACGCCCGGACCGGACCGCGCGCGCACCGCGGCGTCGCTCGGCGTCGTCCTCGAGCCGCCGAAGCCCGATGCACCCGATGCCGCGCGCACGCGCACGCCCGGCGAGTGGCTGGAGCACAGCCCGCTCCTCACGCTGCTCGTCGCCGCGCTCGGGTTCGCGTACCTCGCGATCTACGTCGCGCGTGCCGAGGCGAAGGTCGCCGCGATCAACCTCAACACGATCAACTTCGCATTCCTGATGCTCGGCTTCGTCCTGCACTGGACGCCCGCGCGCTTGATGCGCGCCGTCCGCGACGCGACGCCCGCGACGTGGGGCGTGATCCTGCAGTACCCGTTCTACGCGGGGATCGCCGGCATGATGACGTACACGCAGCTCAACGCGCACATCGCGGGGCTCTTCGTTCGCGTGTCGACGGCGACGACGTTTCCGCCGCTCATCGCGCTCTACTCGACGGTGCTCGGCGTCTTCGTCCCGTCCGGCGGATCGAAGTGGGTCATCGAGGCGCCGTACGTCATGGCCGCCGCGCACGATCTCCGCGTTCATCTCGGGTGGATGGTCTGCGTCTACGATCTCGGCGAGGCGCTCGCGAACCTCGTGCAGCCGTTCTGGATGCTGCCGACGCTCGCGATCCTCGGACTGAAGGCGAAGGACGTGATGGGCTACACGTTCGTCGTGTTCCTCGTGCTGTTGCCGCTCGTTCTGGCGCTCGTGACGGTGCTCGGAAGGACCTTGCCGTATCCGCTTTGAAGAGCGCGCACGGTCGCGATCGCGTGCTAAGAAGTCGTCCGCGTAACGGAAACACCAAGCAATCGGGCCTATAGCTCAGTCGGTAGAGCTGCGGACTTTTAATCCGTAGGTCGTGGGTTCAAGTCCCACTGGGCCCACCGCAGTCCTTCGTCCATCGCGACCTCTGCTGCCCCATGCGTCTGCTGGCCGCGAGCGCCGCATCGCCGTACACTTTCCGCGTGATCGGTCCGTCAACAAAGCCGAAGCCGCAGCACTTCGTTCCGCATCCGGACGACGTCGACGCCGTCCGTGAAGGAGCAGAGCAAGCGGAGCGCGGCGAACTACTGAGCGTCGAGGAGTGCGAAGCTTATTTGCGACGCTTGCGCGGCGACGACGATACGACGACGAAGTGACGCGCGTCCTTCGACTCACACCACGGTATCTACGCGACGCGGATCGACTCGAGGTGGTCGCCGACTCCGGGCGCGGGCGGACCGTGGCGCGCGTCATTGGTGGGCTTGTCGGCGACGCCGTTCTTCCGGACACAGGCGATGTGCTCGCGCTCATTCCTCCGACGCACGAGGCCTTCGTTCGCCGAGTGCCGGGTCGGAACCTGTGGCTTTGGTACCGACAGCGCGGTGACGAGCTCGTGCTCGTGGCGCCGACGGCCGATCCGCCGGTGCCACTGGACTGATCGACGAGACGAACGCCATGCTCTTCTCCGACGAAGCGCGCGCCATGATTCGGCCGTCTCGGACGTACGCGGCGCTCTCGCGCTCCAACGAGTGGGACGGCCGCATGCTCGCGGCGAAGATCGCGATGCTCGAGCTCGCGCTCGGCGGCTTCGTCTCGTTGACGTCGGCGGGGCGGCTCGTCGCGGCGCACGTCGCGATGACGGCACTCTTCTGGGTGTTCTTGCCGATGTGGCAGGTGGTCGCCGTCGCCGTCGCGCTTCGCGTCGTCGCGCCGAAGGCGAGGCTCGTGCGCGCGCTCTGCCTGTATTTCGTCGGTCACGGACCGTGGCTCGCGTTCCTCCTCGTCGTCTCCGGCGTCTGCATCTTCGCCCCGAACGTCTACGCCGCGATGATGTCGCTCGTCACGACGGGCGCGCTGCCGGCGCTTCTCCTCGTCGCGTTCGTCTGGGGAGGCGTCCTCACGTGGGCGCTCTTTCGCAGCGGGCTCGCGCTCTCGCGTCCGCGCGCGGCGGCGGCGACGGCAATCTTCTACGTCGTCTTCATCGGCGCGATCGTCGGCTACTACTTCGTCACCGATCAGATCCTCCCGCAGTTTTTCTGGTCGCCTGCACCATGACGCGCCCGCCGCTCTTTCAAATCTGCGCGGGGCTCTTCGCGCTCGGCATCGTCGTCGGAACGCTCGTCGATCCGTTCCCCGATCGCGCCGTCTCGATGCGCGGCGGTCTCCGCGTCCTCGAGGCCGATTTTCACGCGCACACGCGCTTCAGCGACGGCGTGCTCACGCCGTTCGATCTCGTGGTGCAAGCGCGGCGGCGCGGGCTCGACGTGCTCGGCGTCACCGAGCACAACATGGTCTTCCCGGCGAAGCTCGCGCGCTGGTTCTCGCCGAAGATCGGCGGGCCGACGATCGTCGTCGGCGAAGAGGTCACCACGAAGGCGTTTCACGTCCACGCGATCGGCGTCGAGCGGAAGGTCGAGCCGCGGCAGACGCTCGGCGCGATCGTGGACGACATCCACGCGCAGGGCGGCGTCGCGATCGCCGCGCACCCGGTGGAGCACTTCTGGCCGTGGTTCATGCCGGTGCGCGATCGGCTCGACGGCGCGGAGGTCATGCACCCGATCGCCTACGGCGGGCGCGGCGATGCGTCGTGGCGATGGTCGCAGATGCGCGACTTCTACCTCGATGCGCGCGCGGCCGGGTATAGCCTCACGGCGATCGGCTCGTCCGACTACCACTTCTTCAGCCCGCTCGGGATCACGCGCACGCTCGTCTTCGCCGAACGCGACGACGCCGCGTCGGTGGTCGACGCGCTGAAGCGCGGGCGCACCGTGGTCTACGATCTCGACGGCCAAGCCTACGGCGATCCCGCGCTCATCGAGCTCCTCGCGCGCGAGCCGTACACGATGCGCGCGCAGGATTACGGGTACGCGGGCGCGGGTACGCTCGACCGCGTCGCGCGGGTGGCCGGCTGGCTCGGTTTGGTCGGGCTCCTCCTGTTTCGACCCACGCGGCGAAGGCGCGACTCCGAGCCCGTTTTGACTTGATCCGAGCGGCGACTCGCTAGAAAGCTGCATGCTTCGCTTTACGAAGGAGCACGAGATGCACTCGAAGACGCTGTTCGTGATGGGGTTCGGTATCGCATGCGCGTGGGCGCAGGGTTGCAGCAGCTCGTCCTCGTCGACGCCGGCGACGAAGCCGCCCGCGACGACGATCGACGACGGCCTCCCCGCGTCGTGCAGCCCGCTGCGAACGAAGGGCGCGTGCGCGCTTCCGTGGCCGAACGCGATCTACACGACGCCGGACGCGACGACGAAGACCGGCGTCCGCCTCGCGCTCACGTCGGACGTCCTGCCGCTCAAGGCCGGCACCGGCCTGCTCGATCCGACGCGGATCAACAAGGCCGACGGCTTCTCTCCCGGGACCCCCGTGCTCGCGTACTTCAACGAGCGGATCGACGTCGCTTCGCTCGTCGCGCCCGACGATCCGGCGAAGAGCCTCGATCCGTCGGCGGCGACGATCCTGGTCGACATGGACACGAAGAAGCTCGTCGCGCACTTCTCCGAGGTCGATCTCACGGTGCGCCAAGACGACGATCGCCAAGGGCTCATGATTCGCCCGCTCGCGCGCCTCCTCCCGTCGCACTCGTACGCCGTCGCGATCACGACGTCGATCAAGACGACGGCGGGCGCGCTGCCGACGCCGCCGCCGCTCTTCGCGTCGATCGCCGACGGCAACGCGCCGAGCGACGCGATGTCGCAAAAGCAGGCGGCGCGCATGCCGGCGATCCTCGCGGCGCTCAAGGCCGCGGGCGTCGAGCGCGACAAGCTCGTCGTCGCCTGGGACTTCGTCACCGCGAGCGACGAGTACGTCACGTCGCACATGGTCTCGATGCGCGATCAGGCGCTCGCCGACGTCGGCGTGGATGGCGGAGCGTTCACGATCACGAAGACCGACGATCTGACCGGCACGCGCGTCGCGCGGCGCATCACGGGCACGTTCACGGTGCCGCAGTTCATCACGCCGGCGGATCCGACGAACCCGAAAGCGGAGATCTCGTTCGACGCCGCCGGCAAGCCGATGATGATGGGGCACTACGAAGCGCCGTTCGTGATGATCATCCCGCCGCTGGCGAAGACCAAGGCGCTGCCGCTGATGCTCTTCGGTCACGGCCTCCTCGGCGGCGCGGACAACCTGACCGACGGCTCGACGATGGCGCAGTTCGCTGCGGACAACGGGTACATCCTCTTCGCGACCGACTGGATCGGCCTCTCGCACAACGAGGATCCCGCCCATGGGAGCAACGGCGCGATCGGCGAAGCGCTCACCGACTTCAATCGTCTGCCGTGGGTCACCGATCGTCTCCAGCAGGGGCTCGTCAACGCGATGGTGCTCGTCCGCACCGTGCGCGGAAAGCTCGCGAAGGATCCGGCGATGCAGATGAACGGCAACCCCGTCGCCGACACGTCGAAGATCTACTACTGGGGCATCTCGCTCGGCGGGATCATGGGCGGCGCGTTCATGGGGTACGATCCGGACATCACGCAGGGCGTGCTCGGCGTCGCGGGCGGGTTCTGGTCGCTGATGATGCAGCGGAGCTCGCAGTGGCCGCAGTTCGAGCTCCTCATCAAGGGCTCGTACGCGGACTACCTCGACCAGCAGCTCGGGATCGCGGTGACGCAGAGCTACTTCGACTTCGCCGATCCGGCGACCGCCGCGCCGCACACGGTGAAGGCGCCGCTCGCGGGCGTGCCGATGAAGCAGATCCTCGTGCAGATGGCGGTCGGTGATTCGCAAGTGCCGAACCTCGCGACGATGGAGATGACGCGCACCGAGGGGATCCCGCTCGTCGGACAGAGCACGATCCCGCTCTACGGGATCGACGTGAGCGCGGGGCCGGCGACGAGCGCACTGACCGTCTGGGACGTGCACGCGAAGCCGGGGGTGCCGCTGACGAACGTGACACCGATGAGCGACAACGGCGCGCACGGGAAGATCCACGCGCTGCCTAAGTTGCAGCAGCAGATGCAGGGGTTCTTCACGACCGGGATGATCACGGACACGTGCGGCGGGCCCTGCTCGTTCTGAGATCGTCTGTCCGCGGGACACCCTCGACCTGTCCGGGACACCCCCACGGCATCGACTTTCGGCGCAAATCCGAGCCTCGCGTCGCGGCACGCGTGCTGCTCTTCACGGCGGCATGACGCATACTAGGGGCATGCCGGATCTCGCCGCCCGCGCCCCGTACACGTGGGACGACTTCATCGAGCTCGATGACGACGATCGACGTGAGCTCATCGACGGCGAGCTCGTGGAGATCGAGGTGCCGAATCGACCGCACGAGCGTGTCGTCGCTCTGCTCTGCTGCTTTTTGGTGAACTGGGCGCGCGCTGGCAACGGCGGCGAGGTGCTCGCTTCCGGCTACAAGATCCGCATCTCGGCGAAGCGCGGCGTGATGCCCGACGTGCAGTTCTTTCGTCGCGGCAACACGGCGGCGTCGGGACAAGACAAAGGCCTCGTCGACGGGCGTCCGGATCTCGTGGTCGAGATCATCTCGCCGTCCAGTCGTCGCTACGACCGCGTGACGAAGCTCAATTGGTACGCCTCGCGCGACGTCCCCGAGTATTGGATCGTCGATCCGGACGCGCGGACGATCGAGCAGCTCGTGCTGACGAACGGCGCGTACACGATCGCGCTGTCGCTCGGCGACGACGAGGTGTTCGAGCCGCGGACGTTCGCGGGGATGGCGGTTCCGCTGGCGGAGCTGTGGGCGGCGAGCGGCGGGACGTAGGCGCAGGCGGAGCGTGCGCCCACGCAATCGCGTACCTCGCCCAACGCGATTCGGTAGGCGGAGCAACGCGGTGAGGTACCTCGGCGTACCCGATCGCGTTGGACGGCTTCGCGTCTTCGTTGGGCGGCCTACGCCGATCGGTCGGCCGCCCTACCCGACCTGATAGGCCCGCCTACGCAACCCGG
>JAYVXB010000459.1:0-15250 GCA_043785585.1 Deltaproteobacteria bacterium
TGCGTGCGGCGGTGCGCGCCGGCGCCGACGCCATCTACTTCGGGCTCCAAGGATTCAACGCGCGCGCGCGCGCGACGAACTTCGACGCGGCGGAGCTCGGCGCGACGCTCGCGTTTCTGCACGAGCACGGCGTCAAAGGGTACGTCACGTTGAACACGCTCGTGTTCGACGCCGAGCTCGCGAGCGTCGAAGCCGCGGTGCGCGCGTGCGCGGCGGCCGGTGTCGACGCGGTCATCGTGCAAGACCTCGGCGTCGCGCGGATGGTTCGCGCGATGGCGCCGGGCATGCCGATCCACGCATCGACGCAGATGACGTGCACCGACGCAGCGTCCGTCGAGCTCGCGCACGCGGCCGGCGCGAGTCGCGTCATCCTCGCGCGCGAGCTGTCGCTCGACGACGTCGCCGCCATTCGCGGCAAGACCGATGTCGAGCTCGAGGTGTTCGTCCACGGCGCGCTCTGCATCTCGTACTCGGGGCAGTGCATGACGAGCGAAGCGATCGGCGGACGAAGCGCGAACCGCGGCGCGTGCGCGCAAGCGTGCCGCTTGCCGTACGAGCTCGTCGTCGACGGTGTGAAGCGCGACCTCGGCGATCGCGCGTACCTCTTGTCACCCGAGGATCTCGAGGCAAGCTCGGCGATCGCGGAGCTCGTCCGGATCGGCGTCGCGTCGGTGAAGATCGAAGGGCGGCTCAAGGGACCCGAGTACGTCGCGGCGACGACGCGCCTCTATCGACGCGCGATCGACGCGGCGATGGGCGACACCGAGGCGACGGACGAAGACGATCGTCGCGCGGCGCTCCAGACGTTCTCGCGCGGCTCGGGTCCAGGCTTCTTCGAAGGGGTGAATCATCAGCGCCTCGTCGAAGGGCGCGCGTGCGATCACCGCGGCGTGCAGGTCGGCGTCGCGGAGGGGGCGCGCGTCGCGAACGGGAAGAGTCACGTCGCGGTGCGCGCGAGCGAGGTCATCGCACGCGGCGACGGCGTGCTCGTCGAAGGGGGCTTCGCGAGCGAGGGGGAGCTCGGCGGGCGCGTCTGGCGGATCGACGTCGGCGGCGCGGACGTCGAGCGAGCGCTTCCGGGCGATCTCGCGCTGGTGTGGCTCGGCCCCGACAAACCGATCGGCGACGGTTACGAAGGGCGACGCGTCTGGAAGACGAACGACCCGGCGCGCGAGAAAGAGATCCTCACGCGGATCGATCGCGATCCCTACCGCACACCGATCGACGTGACGATCACGGGACGCTTCGGCGAGCCGCCCGTCTACGAAGCGTCGAGCGCGCGCGGTGCGCATGCGCGCGTGACGGGCGACGCGCCGGTCGAGCACGCGCGATCGGCGTCGACGACGGAGTCCGCGGTGCGCGAGAAGCTGTCGCGCCTCGGCGAGACGCCGTTCACGCTCGCGTCGCTGACGCTCGATCTTCCTCCAGGCGCGATGCTCCCGATCTCGTCGGTGAACCGCGCCCGTCGCGCGCTCGTCGAGGCGCTCGTCTCCGCGTCGCAACGAACGCACGCGACGACGGACGCGACGCACGCGGAGGTCCTCGCATCGGCGCTCCCGCCGGATCGCGCGCCGCCCCCCGCGGGTCTCTTCGTCCTGTGCCGCACGCTCGAGCAGGCGAACGCGGCGGTCGACGCGGGCGCCGACGGCGTCTACCTCGACTTTCTCGAGCTCACCGGGACGGGCGCGGCGCTTCGAGCGCTGCGCGCGCGCGGAAACGTCCACGTCACGTTGAGCCCGCCGCGGATCCGGAAGCCGGGCGAAGAGAAGATCGATCAGTACCTCCTCGATCTCGCGCCGGATGCGATCCTCGTGCGCGGGCTCGGTGCGCTCCACGAAGGACGAGGCCCGCGCGGCATCGCGCGCATCGGCGACTTCTCGCTGAACGTGACGAACAAGCTGACCGCGGCCGAGGTCCTGTCGCGTGGCCTCGACGCGTTCACGCCGTCGTTCGATCTCGACGCCGCGCAGCTCGCCGCGCTCGTCGCGTCGCCGTTCGGTCCGTGGGCGGAGATCGTCGTGCACCATCCGATGCCGCTCTTTCACATGGAGCATTGCGTGATCGCGGCGCTCCTCTCGGAGGGGCGCGATCACAAGACGTGCGGGCGCCCGTGCGATCGCCACAAGGTCTCGCTGCGCGATCGCGCGGGAATGGATCACCCCGTGGAGGCCGACGTCGGCTGCCGCAACACCGTGTTTCACGCGGCGGCGCAGAGCGCGGCGGGCCTCGTCGTCGGTACGCAGAAGAGCGGCGTGCGGCGCTTTCGGATCGAGCTCGTGCGCGAATCGGCAGACGACGTCGCGCGGATCGTCCGCGAGTACCGCGCGCTCCTCGACGGGCGCACGAACGACGCCGACGTGTGGCGCGCGCTGAAGACGCAGGGCGGCTACGGCGTCGTGCGCGGATCGCTTCGCGTCATTGCGTGACTCGTGGTGGCACGAACAGCGCCGCCATCGCGAGCATCACGAGACCGAACGACCAGAGGCCAGGCATCCGCGCCGCGAAGATCGCGTGGAGCGCCGCGACCGCGACGATCCCCAGGCGCGGTCGCGTCACGAGCAGGACGGGCAGCGCGAGCTCGGCGGCGATGACGATCCACGCGAGCGGCCTCGCGGTCGCGCGCGAGATGCCGAGGAGATGCTCGAGCGCCGCTCCGCTCGCGAACGGGTGCGCGAGCTTGTTCGCCGCGCTGAAGACGTAGACGATCACGAGCTGTGCGCGCACGAGCATCAGGCTCGGGTGCTCGCGCGTCTCGAAGTCCGATGCGGTCACGTCGGGCGGCGCGAGCGAGACGAAGAGCGCGACGAGGAAGAGGAGCGCGCCGTGGTTCGAGTAGCGCTGCGAGAGCCCGACGAGGATCACCGCCGCGGCGATCCGGATCGCGATGGATCGCTTCGCACCGACGACGAGCGCGATCCCGGTCGCCGCCGCGACGACCCACTCCACCGCGAGCACCGCCGGTGGATACAACGGCACGATCGGGAGATGCCGCCACGGAAAGAGCTCTCCCGCGTGCACGCGCCACACGCCCGAGCCGAGCTCGGTCGCCACGTTCGCGACGAGCGCCGCGCCGAAGAGTCGGAAGAACCAAACGACCGAGCCGCGCTCTAAGCGCGCCGCGTCAACGAGGCGCATCGACGGTGCAATCGCTCGCGCCCACTTCGACGCGGACGCCGTGCGTCGGCTCGACGAGGGTGAACGGCGCGCGCGCGCGCTCCTTCATGCAGACGAAGCGCGCGACGCGCACGAGATCGCCCTTGTCGGTGAGGTACGCGCCGCGCGGCAGGTAATCGCGCACGTCGATGGTGCGCCCGTCGCGGTCGCGAAGCTCGAAATCGAGCCGATCGACCGCAGCGAACATCTTCCATCCAGGGAGCCTGTCCTCGGCGAGCGCGACCACGCAGTAGAGGACGTTCAGGACGAGGAGAGCGACGGCGCGCCGAGACGGAGATCGCATTCGCCACCCAAGTCGTATCCCACGGGAATGACCTTTGTCGCTGAGCACTCTTAGGAGAACCTGAGATGAGGACGATGCGCGCTCTCGGCTACACCGGCCGGTTCTTCGTGATGGGGTTTCTCATCTCGTGGTTCACCGTGGCCTACCTGCTCGGGCGCATCGGCGCGGCGTTCATCTGGCGGTCGCACGATCGCGAGAAGAAGCGCGCGGCGATTTCCGCGCTTCACGGCCGCATTCTCCGGCGCGCGATGACGCGGCTCGGCGCGACGTTCGTCAAGCTCGGGCAAGTCATGAGCACGCGCCCGGATCTCCTCGATCCCGAGACGATCGACGAGCTTCGCAAGCTGCAAGATCGTCTGCCCGCGTTTCCGATCGAGAGCGTGCGTCGCATCCTCGTCGAAGATCTCGGCGCGCCCGTCGAAGAGCGCTTCGCGGAGCTCGACGACAAACCGATCGCCGCCGCGAGCGTGTCGCAAGTGCATCGCGCGCGGCTGCTCGACGGGCGCGAGGTCGCGGTGAAGGTGCTGCGACCCGACGTGCGCAAGCGCGTCGAGCGCGACGCCGCCATCCTCGGCCTCTTCGCGCGCATCGCGGCCTTGCATCCCGACGTTCGCCTCTCGGATCCCGTCGGCCACTCCGCGAGTTCATCGCGGGCATCCTCGATCAGACCGACCTTCGTCTCGAGGCTGCCAACTACGAGCACTTTCGCGTCTTCTTCGCCGACACGGAGGGCGTGCACTTCCCCGCGGTGTACCCCGAGCTGTCGGCCGAGCGCGTCATGACGATGGAGCTTCTTCGCGGAACGAAGCTCGACGCGCTCCCGCCGGGCGATCACAGCGTCCTCGCGAAGCGCATGCAGCAGACGTTCTTGAAGATGTGCTTCGAAGACGGCTTCGTTCACGCCGATCTCCACCCGGGCAACATGCTCCTCCTCGAGAACGGCGATCTCGCCATCTTTGACGTCGGGCTCGTCAAGCACATGAGCGCCGACGTGCTCGTGCAGGCCGTCGACTTCACGCGGTGCCTCGCGATGGGGACGACGCAGGACTTCGTCGCGCACATCAAGAAGTTTCACTCGTACCAAGGCGACGTCGACTGGCTGGCGCTCGAGAAGGATCTCGACGGCTTCATCGGGAAGTTCCGCGGGCAGAACGTCGCGGAGCTCGAGCTCGGCGCGCTCCTCGGATCGATCCTCGCGCTCGGGCGGCGGTACCGCGTGAGACCGCTCGCCGAGCTCGCGCTGGTGATGGTCGCGATGGTGACGGCCGAAGGGATCGGAAAGCAGCTCAACCCGCACGCGAACCTCTTCGAAGACACCGCGGCGTTCCTGATGCCGCTCCTCGCGAAGCAGGCGCGCGGCGACGCCAGCGCTGCGTGAGCGGAAGAGGAGCGCGATGACGGCGAGCTTGCCCCGACGTGCGTTCCTCGGGATCGATCTGCCCGACGGCGATGCGTTCACGTCGGAGGGGATGCGCGCGGCGGGAGCGGGCGCCGGATCGATGGCGCACGAGGCGGGGATCGAAGCGGGCGATGTCGTGGCACGGTTGGCCGAAGCGCCGCTGCGATCGTTCGACGAGCTGCGCGTGGCGATTGGGCGCGCGGGTGAGATGGAGTCGACGAGGATCGTCGTCGTGCGCGGCGGCGAGCGCTTCGAACGGTCCGTGCGCGTGCAGCATCGTCCTCGGGAGACGATCGACGGCCACGAAGTGCGCTTCGATCACGTCGACGCTCGCGGGGCGCGCCTTCGCACCATCGTCAGTCGTCCGCCAAACGCGCGACGCCACACGGCGGTGCTCCTCGTCCAAGGGCTCTCGTGCGAATCGATCGACTTCGGCACGTCGCCCGACGCGCCGCTCTGCCGACTCGTTCACGCTTGGGCGCGCCAAGGGTTCGTCACGATGCGCGTCGAGAAGCGCGGCGTCGGCGACAGCGAAGGAGAGCGCCCCGATCGAACCGACGTTGCGACCGAGGTCGACGACGTTCGCGCGGCGCTGCGTGCGCTCGCGTCGTACGACTTCGTCGACGCGGACGCCGTCTTCGTCTTCGGGCACAGCGTCGGCGGGATGATCGCGCCGCTCTTGGAGAGCGAGCGGATCGCGCGCGGGTACGTCGTGTACGGGACGTCGGCGGCGCGGTGGTTCGCGTGCGTCGATGCATCGACGCGGCGGCAGCTCGAGCTCCGCGGCGCTCCGCCCGACGTCGTCGACGAGCGCGCGCGCCGCGAGCGTGACGATCTTCGCTCGCACGCCGTCACCGACGGACGCTCGGCCGAATACCACGGGCAGCTCGACGCCACCGACGTCGCCGCCGCGTGGGCGCGCGTCGATCACCCGGTGCTCGTCCTTCACGGTGAGCACGACTGGGTCGTGAGCGACGAGGAGGCGCTTCGCGTCGCGGAGATCGTGAACGCGCGCCACGCGGGGGCGGCGACGTCGCAGCGCGTCCCGGGGCTCGATCACTCGATGACGCGCCACGACTCGCTCACGGACAGCCTCCGCGCGTACGGCGCCGGCGCGAACGACGATCAGATCGCTCTCGTCAGCGCAGACTGGATGCGGCGCGTGACAGGCGTATGATCGCGGGATGCAGCAGCTCCGTCCTTGCGTCGCGTGTAGCCGTCACGTCCTCGCGAGCGCGACGCGATGTCCGTTCTGCGCGAGCGATCTCGACGTCGCGTTCGCCACTCCCGTCGTACCTTCCGCGCGCATCGGTCGTGCGGCGCGGATGGCGCTCGGCGCGGCCGTCGTGACGACCGCTTCGTTCGTCGCGTGCGGCGGTGACATCACGCCGCCCGGCGGAGGCAACGACGCGAGCGCCGACGGCAACGGCAGCGGCGACGGGAGCACCAACGCCGACGGGAACGTGCACGTCGACGCGTCCGCGGACGTCGCGGTCTTCCCCGACGCGAACGACGAGAACATCGCGAAGCCGTACGGCGCGCCGCCGGCGGACGGATTGAAGCGCGTCGTCTAGAGCAACTGTCCATCGATAACTGTCATCGATCGATGGGAACGGATCGCCGCTCGCTCGCGCGGACGTGACGATCGCTACGCGCGTTCCATAGTAGGGACGCTCGGTCTAGAGATCCTCGACGACGATCTCGAACTTCCCGTTGTCGAACGGCACGCCCGGCGCGCGCTCGATCTGCACGAGACGCTCCCGCTTCCCCATGCGCTGATGCTTGAGGGCGCGGTGATGGCACAGCGGATTGTTCCCCGGCTTGCCGAGCAGCGACTCCGACGTCCACGTGCAGCCCGCGCGGCACGTGTCCGCGTAGTAGCAAGTCCGGCAGAAGCCCCAGAGATCCTCGACCGTGCGATCGCGCGTGTACCGCAGACGCGACGAGCGCTCCCAGATCTCTTCGATGCGATGATCGCGAACGTTGCCGCCCCCCCACGCCGCGGTCGCGAGCGAAGGGCATCCTTTGATCGTGCCGTTCGACTCGATCCCGATCCCCGATCGACCGGCGCCGCACGACGCCATGTGCCCGCGCGCCATCGTCCCGCGCAGCTTGGTCTCGTACGGTCCGAAGTAGCCGACGTTGTTCCCGGGCCAGAGCAGAACGCCCGCTTCGAGGCAGCGATCCTGGAGGCGCGCGAGCACGGGGAAGAGCTCGAGGAGATCGTACGGTTGGACGAGCACGTCGGGCTCGTCGGCCGCGCGTCCCATCGCGACGGTGATCTGAATCTGCCAACTGTGAGCGCCGTTCGTGATGATCGTCTCGAGCACGTCGGGGAGCTCGCGCATGCTGAGGCGATTGATCTGCGTGTTCGCCGAGACGCGCACGCCGGCTTCGTGCAGATGGCGCATCGCCGCGAGCGCGGCTTGGTACGAGCCCGCGACGCCGCGCAGGCGATCGTGCGTCGCCTGATTTCCGTCGATCGAAACGCTCGCGCTCACGAGCCCGGCATCGGCCGCCGCGCGCGCATGCTCGCGCGTGAGACCGCGACCGCCCGTCGTCATGAGCGGCTGCATTCCGCGATCGCGGATGCGCGCCATGATCGTGCAGAAGTCCTCGCGCAGGTACACCTCGCCGCCGATCAGGATGACCTCCATCACGCCGAGCGCCGCGAGCTGATCGACGACGTCGAGGCATTCGTCCGTCGACAGCTCGTCGGGGCGCGCGTGCCCGGCGCGCGAGCCGCAGTGACGGCACGAGAGATCGCACGCGAGCGTGATCTCCCAGACCGCGTAGATCGGTCGGTACCTCTTGTCGATCTCGCGCGACTGCGCCAAGAGCGGCAGCCGACGAATCTCGCGCGACGCCGTGACCAGTGGAAGATCGCGTCGCGGCCGCGCCGCTCGCATCAGCGCATCGCGTTCGACGGCGCTGAGCGGGTCGGCTTCGGCCATCGCGAGTAGCTTAGTCCTGGCCGGCCCCGGCGTCGTTCGCGTAGTCTCGCGACCACAAGGAGGTCGTCATGGCCAAGGGAATCGAACGAGGAAAGAAGTCGAACAAGCCGAAGCTCTCCACGAAGGACAAGCAGAAGAAAAAGAAAGAGAAGCAGTCGAGCAAGTGAGCTGCTCGGCCCGCGGCGCGCGCGCTTCAGTCGTCGTCCTACCGCACTGAAGCGCGTGTCACGCGCCGTCCTTCAGGCACGGCGCGATCTCCTGCAGCATCTTCTCGGCGTTCGCGATCGCGTCGCCCGTGCCGTCGAACTTCCGCGTCAGCCGCATGTCCGGCGTCAGGCGGAACGGGCTCCGCGGCCTCCTCACCATCTCCGTCACCTTCTTCGGATCGAGCGGCGTGTCCTCGCGAAGGTGAAGCGTCACGCTCTTCGCGTTCGCCTCGCATCCGACCACCTTGATGCGGCGAAGCTCGGTCTTCAGCGTCATGAGCTGCACGAGGCGGCGCGCTTCCTCGGGCGGCGAGCCGAAGCGATCTTCCATCTCGGCGGCGATCTCGCCGACGTGGGCTTCGTCGATCGCGCTCGCGAGCCGCTTGTACAACGAGAGCCGCACGCCGACGTCGCTGACGTAGTCCTCGGGGAGCATCGCGGTCACGTCGAACGAGAGCTCGGTGTCGACGTCGTGGACGACGACGTCGCCGCGCAGCTCGTGCACCGCGTCGTCGAGCATCTGGCAGAAGAGATCGAACCCGACGCTCGCGACGTTGCCGGATTGCTCGCCGCCGAGGAGATCGCCCGCGCCGCGAAGCTCGAGATCGAGCGATGCGATTTGGAATCCGCTGCCGAGCTCGGTGTGACGTTCGAGCGCCTCGATGCGCGCGCGCGCCTCGTCGGTCATCGCGTTCGCCGGCGGCACGACGAGGTAGCAATACGCGCGCTCCTTGCTGCGCCCGACGCGCCCACGAAGCTGGTAGAGCTGCGCCAGACCGAACAGATCCGCGCGATCGATGATCATCGTGTTGGCGCGCGGGATGTCGAGGCCGCTCTCGACGATCGCGGTCGCGCAGAGGATGTCGTAACGACCCTCGACGAAATCGAGCATCGTCTCTTCGAGCGCGCCCGCTTCTCCCTCGCGCGCCGCGCGCGTCATCTGCCCGTGCGCCACCGCGAGGCGCGCGCTCGGCACCAGCGCTTGCAGTCGCGCGGCCTTCTCGTAGAGCCCCTCGACGCGGTTGTACACGTAGAACACCTGCCCGCCGCGCGACAGCTCGCGCGCGACCGCTTCGCGCACGACCTGATCGTCCCACCGCGTGACGATCGTCCGCACCGCGCGCCTGTCGACCGGCGGCGTCGTGATGACCGACATCTCGCGAAGCCCGCTCACTGCCATCTGCAACGTGCGCGGGATCGGCGTCGCCGTCAGCGTCAGCACGTCGACCTGCGCGCGGATCTGCTTGATGCGCTCTTTGTGCGCGACGCCGAAGCGTTGCTCTTCGTCGACGACGAGCAGGCCGAGCTGCTTGAAGTGGATGTCCTTCGACAGGAGCCGATGCGTCCCGATGACGACGTCGACCTTCCCCTCTTTGATGAGGGCGATCGCGTCGTCGATCTCTTTCTTCGTCTGGAAGCGCGAGAGGAGCTTGATGACGATCGGGTAGTCCTTCATGCGCGCTTCGAACGTGCGGAAATGCTGCTGCGCGAGGACGGTCGTGGGGCAGAGGAGCGCGACCTGCTTGCCCGCCATCGCGACGCGGAACGCCGCGCGGATCGCGACCTCGGTCTTGCCGAAGCCGACGTCGCCGCACACCAGGCGATCCATCGGACGCGGCGCTTCGAGATCGCGGTTCACGTCGTCGATCGCCTTCGCTTGATCCGGCGTCTCGTCGAACGGGAACGTCGCCTCGAACGCGCGGTAGTCGTCGGCCGCTTCCTCGAGCGCGTCGCCGGGCTGCGCTTGGCGTTCGGCGTAGAGGCGCAAGAGCTCGTCCGCCATCTTGCGAACTTCTTTTCGGACACGCGATTTCGTCTTCGCGAAGCTCGCGCCGCCGAGGCGATCGATCTTCGGCGCCGCGACCTCGCCGCCCGTGTACTTCTGAATTTGATTCAGCCGGTGAACGGGCAGGTAGAGCTTGTCGCCGCCGGAGTACTCGACGACGAGGAGATCGACGGTGTGCGCGGGCGGCAGCGTTCCGCCGAGGACGATCGGCACGCCGATCGCGCCGGCGATCTGGCGGTGCACGAGGCCGAGGTAACGACCGATGCCGTGCTCGACGTGCACGATGTAGTCGCCGACCGCGAGCGAGCGCAGGTCTTCGAGGAAGGGACGCGCGACGTCGGTGCTCTTCTTCTCGCGGCGGCGGTGCGCGCGCGCGCCGAAGACCTCTTCTTCGGTGACGATCGCGAGCCCCTCGGCCGGAAGGACCACGCCGCGCGAGAGCGCACCGACGACGATCTGCGCCGTGTCTTTGGGCGTGTCCGCGTCGCCCGCGAGCCACGCCGGATCGAACGGCGCGAGGCGCGCCTTGCACGTCACACCCTGATGACGAAGCAGCGACGTCAGGCGCTCGGCCTGCGTCACGGCGCGCGCTGCGATGAAGACGCGGAGCCCGTGCAGGTGCCAGTGCTCGATCCGTCGCGCGAGCGGCGCGAGCGTCGCGGCGCCCTTCACGGCCTCACGTTGCGTCCGTTTCGACGACCGCGCCGCCTTCACCGCGCGCGTCAGATCGTCTTGCCCTTGCGCCGCGACGTCGAGCGCGCCGTCCGCCGATTCGTACCGCGCGAGACCTTCGCCCGCGTCGCCGACGATCGGCGTGCGATGGAGTGCGAGGACGCCGAAGGTCGCGAGATCGTCCGCGACCTCGGTCTCGTCTCGGTAGAACGTCGACACGAGAAAGTGCGCGTCGTTCGTCTTGTGCGCGACGTCGTTCGTCGCGCGCTCGAGCTCGCCTTGGACGGCGCGCGTGATCGCCGGCGGGTCTTCGAGGACGAAGATCGCGTCGTCGCCGGTGAACTTCGTGATCGGATCGAGCTCGTCGTAGTACGCCGGCAAGAATCCTTCGGCGCCGAAGAACGCGCGTCCGCTCGTGACGTCGTCGATGAGCGCGCGCGCGCGCGACGTCGGCATGTCGATCATGTCGGCGAGCTGCTGGAGGCGACTGCGCGCGCGCGCCACCGTCTCGCGATCGAGGATCGCCTCGCGCGCCGGCGGGAGCCACACCTCTTTCAACCCGGGAGCGTCGTCGCCCTTCTTCGTCCGCTGCTCGATCGGATCGAACGGTTTGATCGACAAGACGAGATCGCCGTAGAGCTCGACGCGCATCGGCGTGTCGGTGTTCGGCGGCCACACGTCGAGGAGCGCGCCGCGCACCGCGAACGATCCCGGATCTTCGACGACCGGCACGCGGAGGTAGCCCGACTCGGCGAGACGTTCGATGAGCGCGTCGCGATCCAGCTCCTGTTCCGCGACGATCTTGTCGGCGCGTTTGCGGAGCACGGCGCGCGGGACGACCTTGCGCGCGAGCGCGGTCGCCGGAAGGACGAGCACGCTCCACGGACGCCCGTGCGCGAGGTGAAACAGCGTCGCCATGCGGCTCATCGCGGCGCGCCGATCCGGGCTCACGTCGGCGTACGGTGACGTCTCGCTCGCCGCGAGGACGAGCACGTCGCCTTCGCCGGTCTCCTCGTCGACCTCGGCTCCGCCGCGCAAGAGAAACGCGACGTCGTCGGCGATGCGCCGCGCGTCGTCGAGGTCCGCCGTCACGAGCACGATCGGTCGCGCCGTTTCGCGCGCGAGCGTCGCCGCGATCGCCGCGCCCGCCGATCCGCGCACACCCGCGACGTCGACGCGCCCCGCACGCAGCGGCTTCACTTTCGCGGCGATGTCGCGGAGCCGCGCCGCGACGATCCCCTCCGGCGGAAGAACGGCCGGCATCGGCTCGACGTCGGTCGGCAGCTCGTCGTCGCCCGCGCGCAGATCCCCGGCCACGAGCCCGGTCCGCTCGGCGATCGAAGACGTCAGGGGAGTGTCGCTCGGCATCGGGCCCGCGGTACGTAGAGCGCGGCGCGGGTGGGCGCAAGCTCGGGCGCGAGCTTTGCTCTGTGTGGGGGCTGCATCGAACGAACTTCCTTCCACTGGAGACTACCGATGACTCACGTTCACGCTTCCTATGGCATCGCCGTCCTAGTCGCCGCATGCGCCGCTTGTGCCGCGACGGACACGACGGTCGTCGTCGACAACCCGATCACGGCGGCGCAAGTCGACGACGCCGCGCCCACCGAGACCCCCTACGACGAGTCGCTGACGTACACCGGGAAAAATGGCGAGCCGCACAACCACTCCGACGAACGCTTTCGTTTCGACGTCGCTCCGTTCCGCTCCGATCAGGAGAAGCTCGACGCCGAGACCCTCTACGCGAGCCACGCCGCGCACCTCGGAGCGCATCCAGACGCGATCCCGTCGGTGCAGACAATCGGGACGTACGCGAAGCAGCTCGACGACACGATCTACGCGGGGGTCGAACACGCGGCGTTGGTGGGGCTCGCGCCGACGATCGCGCCGAAGCGCGCGCTCCTGAGCGAGTCGCTCGCGTGGCTCGCGGCGCATCGGGGCCAAGGTGGATCCGACGCTGCGATCGCGCGAATCGCTGCCGCGCTCGCGCTCGGAGGCGCGACGGCCGACGCGCCGGGCGATCTCGCGGGGGCGATCGCGATGGAGAAATCCAAGTTCCTCGCGACGCCGTCGATCTCCAAGCCCTTCGGCTTCTACACGTGGAGCGCGGAGCTGCGCGGGATCTGGCAACAGGATCGCCTCCTCCAACAGCCGCTCACGACCGCGGCGGCGTGTTCCTTCGCGCAGGCGATCGCCGCCGACGCCACGCGCGCGACGCGCTACCAGACGCTCGTCCAACTCTACGGTCGCCTCACGAACCCCGTGCGCGCGACGCTCGTCGATCTCCTGCCGATCGCATCGGACCCGTCATGCCTGCAGCAAACCGGCGAGCTCGCGTTCCTGAGCACGTCGCGCAGCGTCGAGGTCGGCCTCTACGAGAAGCTCTACCCGAACGGCGTCCCCGCCAGCGCGAACCTCATGCAGGACCTCATCGACGCGATCCGCAGCGGCGGCATCGACCTCGCGCCGAAGCCCGAGAGCGGCTGGTACCAGTGGCAAGAGTTCGCGCTCGAGACCTTGCTCGTGACCGACAAAGCCGAGGAGCGGTCGAAGATCGCGTTCATGGCGCGGTACAAGAAGCGCCTCCAAGAAGCGTTCGAGACGATGCTCACGCAGCACCGCGAGACGCACGCGAAGCAGAATGACACCGGGGAAGCGCTCTCCGCAGTGGTCGAGCCACCCACCCCCCTCTTTCGCATCGAGCCGCTCGCGACCGTTTACGTGCGGCACGCTCGGTCGTACGTTTTTCTCGAGGCGGCGCTCGATGCCGTCGAGGGTTCGGACCTCCTCGACAAAGGGACCGCGGTCGACGCGAACGGCGTGACGGACGAGACGCTGCGCACCCGCATTCGTCGCGCGCGGGATCTCTTCTACGGGCTCTACATCGTGTCGTCGCAGGACGTCGGCATGGCGCCGAAGCTCGGCGCGAAGGGCGATCCCGAAGCGAGCACGTGGACGAGGCTCGCGTCGGCGGCCTCGACGTGGCTCGAGTCGATCCAGCGAGATCCGATCGCGTCGTCCGACGTGCGCGTCATGATTCCGATCGCGGCGATCGACGACAAGCGCGCGCGGTACTGGGCGGTCATCGGCGTGCGGACGACGATCGCGGGCTACTCCTTCATCCGAGGCGTCGACGTGAGCCCTCCGAAGCCGGACCAGCAGTCGCATGTGCCACTCCCGACCGAGCAATTCCTCGAGGTGACGTCGAGCGCGACGCCGCTCTCGCGCGAGGAGCTGCGTGCGATCTGCGATCAGAACAAGACCGCGGACGCCATCAAGGCGGCGATCGAAGCGCGCTGAGGAATCTTCCGGGCAGCTCGACGGTCACGTACTCGGAAGCGGCGCTACGCTTCGTGTGGTACGCGGATCCTCCCATGAGAACGACGCTCCTGCCCTCGATGTCCGCGTTCGCGTTCGCGGTCCTCGCCTGCGGAGGGAACGCGAGCGACGGGCCGGGCGCGCGTGCCCCCGAGACGATCGGCGAATCGCGCGCGCCGACGGACGCCGCCATCGACACGAGCTGCCGCGCTCTCTGCTCGCTGCACCCCGACTACGCCGGCTCGTCGCGCGCGGTTCCGCTGTTCTCGCTGAGGACCATCGACGGCACGATGGTCACGATGGATCAGCTTCGCGGCAGGGTCGTCCTCTTGAACGTGTGGTCGTCGGTCGCGGCCTCCGTCGTCGCGACCGAGATGCCCGAGCTCGCGAAGCTCGCCGCGATGCTGCGCACGCGCACGGACGTCGTCCTCGTTACGATCGCCGCGGAAGATTTTCCTGAGCATGCCACCGCGCTCCTCAGGGCGACGCTCGGGGAGGGGGCGCGATACACGGTGCTCATTGATCAAGGCTCGAAGGTCGCGGCGCAGCTCGGCACGCAGAAATTTCCCGAGACGTGGCTCGTCGATCGCAGCGGTGTGCTTCGCGCGCGCTTCGATGGGCGGCGTGCGTGGGGGGACGCCAGGGTCGTTGCGATGCTCGATGCCGCGCGTGATGGTGCGTTCTGTCCGGTGCAGATCGACGGGGGGTACATCAGCGGGGCGGGGGATGTTGCGTGCGAGAAGGCGGCGGCGACGAGGTAGCGGGGGGCGCGTGGGCGCGCGCGTGGGCGTGGGCGTGGGCGTGCGCGGAGCAAGAGGGGCTCGCTCGGCTTTTTCAGCGTGCCGTCGTGCTCGGACGGATCAAGGCCGAGCCGCCTTCGGCGGTGCTCGCTTTGCTCGCAGCCTTGATCCGTCCTGCGCGCGACGACTTGGGCGGGGGAGCCTCTCGCGAGTTCACGCGGAGGTGAACCACGGAGAATTTCGCATGCGGATCTATGACGCGATGATTGAGGTGCTCAAGATGCTTCGGGGTGAGTTGGCGCGGGTCGAGCGGTTCGACAATGATCTCGCGCGGCAGCTTCGGCGCGCAGCGGCGAGTGTGGCGCTCAACATCTCCGAAGGCAGCGGGTCGAGTGGCGGCGTGAGGACGCAGCGGTACCGCACGGCGCTCGGCTCGGCGCGCGAGACGAATGCCTGTCTCGATGTTGCGATCGCGCTCGGGTATATCGACCGCGTCGACGCGGCGCTGCGCGGGAAGCTCGATCACGTCATCGGCGGGCTCGTGAGGCTCACCGTCTGAGACCTTCGCGGCGGACGAGCACGAATCGCTCGTCCGCCGCGGTCCGTCACCTCACGCAGCGCACCAGCGTCGCCGCGATGTGCTCGATCCGGTCGCGGAGCTTTGCATCGAGTGGGCAGTAGCCAAGCGCATCCGCGGCGTCGAGGCACGCGGCGCTCT
>JAYVXB010000460.1:0-15246 GCA_043785585.1 Deltaproteobacteria bacterium
CCGCCGCCGGTGAACGCGAGCCGCGCGACGAAGCGATCGCGCGCGAGCGCGAGTCGAACGCAGAAACGTCCGCCTTCGTCGGTCTTGAGCGCGAGGGTATCGGCGCGCTCGAGCGTCGGCTGCGCGGTCGGTCCGCGCGCACCTTCGCATGCGGTCGCGACGCCGCCCGACGCGAGCTCGATCGCGCGCGCGTTCTCCCCCTTCGGAAAAATCGTAAGCGTGATCTTCTCGCCGCCGACCGCGTGCGCCGTGTCGTCGACGAGTGCGCCAGAGAGCACGAGCTTGCCCGCGGCGCGCGCCGCGTGAGCTTCGATCCTCGCGCCGCCGCGCACGTGAATCCGTGGGATCTGCGCGTAGGCGCGCGACGGTGCAGAAAATGCGAAGTCGAAAACGAGCGCGATGGCGAGGGAAGAGGCCAGCGCGGTGAGCATCGCCGCGCGCACCTTTGCCTTCCTGCCCGCTCCGATCTTCACGGTCCATGGAGTAACGCGGATCGTCGGGCGGGGCGCGTGATAACGTTGAAGATTGCATGGGAGATCGCGGCGCACGGCCGTCGTGGGCGAGAATCGGTCGCTGGCTCATCGTGGTGGTCGTGCTCCTCGCCTCGACGATCGCGGGGGCCGAGGACCGCCTCGAGTTTCTCGCGTCTCGTCTCCGCACCGAAAAGGACTTCCGCGTCCGCGCGAACGCGGCGCTCGCGCTCGGCGCGACGGACGACGATCGCGCCGTCGCGCCACTCTGCGACGGGCTCGGCGACGAGATCGACATCGTTCGAAAATCGTCCGCGATCGCGCTCGAGCGCTTGAAGCGCGCGTCGTCGCTCGATTGCCTCAAGCGCCGTGACGCCGCCGAGAAAGACTCCGCGGTGAAGCTCGCGATCCAGCGCGCGCTCGACTCGATCAAAGCGGCGGTCGGCAGCGGCAGCAGCGGCAGCAGCACGCCGGTCGCGGGCGCCAAGTACTACATCGCGCTCTCGCCGGTGACGAACAAGTCGTCCCGTCCGCAAGGCGACGTCGACCGAATCATTCAAGGCGCCATCAGCGCGAAGCTCCAGCAACTCGGCGGTTACCAGGTCGCGCCACAAGGCGAGAGCGTCGCCGCCGCGAAGGCGGAGATCGAAAAGCGAAAGCTCAAAGGCTTCTACCTCGCGATCGTCCTCGACAAGCTCGAATACGCCGGTGGAAACCTCCGCGCGACCGTTCGCATCGCCGTGTCGACGTACCCCGGAAAAGATCTCAAGGGCGAGCTCAGCAAGGGCGGCACGATTGGCGGCGCGCGACCCGGCGACACCGCGACCGAAGATCAACTCGTGACCGCGATCGCCGCGGCCGCGACCGAGTCGTTCGCGCAAGCCTTCAAATGACCAGAGTTCAAATGATCAGAAAGTTTCTCGGAGCTGCGCGGGTGGGGCAACATAGGGGTTTGGCCGAGCGTCCATCGCGAGCGGCTGAAGCAGCGAGGAGCACACGATGACGACCTCGGTGAACGCGGGCGGCCCGCCGTACAAGCGGAGCGTCAAGAACTACCTTCTCGATTCGCGCTTTCAGCTCAAATACACCGGCTTCATCGTCGGCGTGACGCTCGTCATCAGCGGTGTGCTCGGCGCGTTTCTCTGGCGCACGAGCCAGCAGCTGGTGGCCGAGAGCCAGGTCCTCGCGACGCAGGGACAGCAGCTCATCAACCAGAGCCAAGCGCTGATCAACGAGAGCAAGAAGGTCTCCGAGGTCACGAAGATGAACATCAAGAACCTCGGGTACGACGACCCGAGCTTGATGGCGGACTTCAACAAAGAGGCCGACGAATACGACAAACAGGTCGAGGCGAAGCAGCAAGGGCTCA
Source organism: Deltaproteobacteria bacterium (assembly GCA_043785585.1). GTDB lineage: Bacteria > Myxococcota_A > Polyangia > Polyangiales > Polyangiaceae > JBBQXV01. The sequence continues at coordinate 1,840 of JAYVXB010000460.1, forward strand.
TCAAGCAGCAGGACGATCTCGTCAAACAACAGGCAAGCATCGCGCGGCAGCAGGGGGCGCTTCTCTATGGCGTCGTCGGCGGCCTCGCGCTCATGGTCGTCCTCATTGGCTTGTTCGGCATCTACTTCACGCACAAAGTCGCGGGGCCGATCTTCAAGATGAAGCGGCTGCTCAAGCAAGTCGGCGACGGGAATCTCGCGGTCGAGACCAAGCTGCGCAAAGGCGACGAGCTCCAGAGCTTCTTCGAGACGTTCGCGTCGATGGTGGAGAGCCTTCGAGCGCGGCAGAAGAAAGAGATCGAAGAGCTCGACGGTGCGATGGAGATGGCGCGTGCGGCGGGGGCGAGCGCCGAATCGGTCGCGCGGGTCGCGCGCGTGCGCGACGATCTGAAGCGCGGCCTCGAGGGCTAGAGAGGGGCGGGCGCGGCAGCGATCGCGCCGGCGATGTACTCGACGTGCGCGCGTCCTTCTTCGAAGCGTACCGCAGCGACGTCGATCCGGAGCCGCTCGACGTCGTGCATCGCGCGGATCCTCGAGCGCCATAGGCGGTCGGCTGCGCGAAGGAGTCGCGTGCGCTTCATCCCAGCGATGCTCGCGAACGGTCGCTCGTACGCACCTTTCCCACGCGCACGAACTTCGACGATCACGACGAGCGGACCGCGTCGGGCGACGAGATCGATCTCGAGCGCGCCGAGCCTCAGGTTCTGCGCGAGGATCGCGAAGCCGTTCGCGTGCAGGTAATCGGCGACTGCGCTCTCCGCGCGCCGGCCGAGCGCGTGCCGCTCCGACAATTGCGATCCGCCGCGCGATCTGCGACTTACAGCTGACCGGAGCCGCAGTTCTTCAGCGAAGCGTCGCAGCTTTGACCGCAGTTGTCCGAGGTCTTGAAGTCGGTGCCGTCCTTCACACAGTAGCCGCCCGTCAAGCCTTCGTTCGAGGCACCGATCGACGTCACGAGCTGCCCGCAATGGAAGCCGTCGGGGCACTTGCAGTAGTTCGCGCCGTCGTCGGTACGACCGTCGACGTTCTGGCAGCGGCACGAGCAGTAGACGGCCTTGTCGGCGGTGCGATCGAGGCACTGGGCCGAGACCGTTTTGCCGTTGGCCGTGTCCGCCGCGTTACCGATGATGGGGTCCGTGCTTCCGGGCACGAAGCACGGATCCTTCGCGCCGGTTGGCGCGGTACCGTTCTTCTGGCCGTAGGGGCACGAGACGCGACCTTTGAAGTGATTCACCAGGCAGAGGCGGGTCTGGCACTGGAAGCTCTTGGACTCGAGGAGGACCTCTTTCTGGTCGAACCCCTGGAACGTCGGCTGGAATTCCTGCTCCGGAGTGCACGGGTCGCCGACGCCCGTCTGCTTGCAGCCCGTTCCCGAGAGAACGGCTAGCGCAAGTCCTACGGCGAACACGGCCAAGATCGAGCGAGTCATCGGGTGAGCTCTCCGTCGTCGTGGATGCTTGCTACGCAAAACGCGAAACGTGAAACGCGAGGGCAGCGCGCAGGTTTTGGGTCGCGGCCCCAAAACACGAACGAAACGAGCGTGCCACCGGCGACAAGCGTTTGGCGAAAACTAGTCGACTCAGATCAAATGCGTCAATCACATCCTTGCGATGCGCTCTCAAATGGAGCGAAGTAGCAGGATCCGTCGGGAGATTCGCCTACCGCCCGCCGACCTTCGGAGCCAAAGCTCGCCCCGCTTGGTGGGTCTGAACCGCGCGCACCCCCTCGCTCCGCGCTTCTGGGCCCGCCCTCCGCGCCGCTCCCGCACCCGCCCTTCGAACCGTTCCCGAGAGTCTCGTGACGGTCCCACCCGCGCCGTCGCGGGCTTTTCACCTTGACAAGGCGCAATTCGGCTCCGTACCATCCGGTCGCCTGACGAGAGTATCCTTTCAACATCGTTGAGGTTTTCGGTGGGTTCTCGGTAAGCCTCACTTATGGTCGGATCACCCCTCGCGGACCGGTCGCGAGATCAACACGACGTTGCTCGTCCTTCGCTCGAAGGATGGAATGAGGAGCATGACGATGCGTAGTGTACGTCCCCGCGTGGCGCGCGTTTTCCTTCTAGCCTCGGTCTTGTCGGCCTTCGGTGTCGTCGGCGTCCAAGGTATGGCGCAGGGACAGAAGAAGCCCGCAGGTGCCGGCGCCGCCGCGCCCGCGAAGCCGCCTGCCAAAGGCGCGCCGAGTGCGGTCAGCGTCGACGACGACGATCCGAAGAAGCCCGGCGGCGATCCGAAGAAGAAGCCTGTCGACAACTCGCCCACGCCCGTCGCCGGTCAACCGACCGAAGCGGCCGCGCAGGCGAAGCGTCTGTACGAAAGCGAGAAGTGGTGGGACGCCGCGCAGGCGCTCTATCGCGTCTACACCGGAGAGACGGGCGACGATGAAGGCAACAAACAGATCGCGCAATTCAACTTTGCGAAGACTCTCTACAAGCTGAAGTTCTATCAGGGCGCTTACAAGATCTTCATCGACATCTCCGAGCGGCCGAACCACCTCAAGTTCAACGAGACGCTCCTCTGGCTCGCGAAGCTCGCGACCGATCTTCCGGAGCCCGCGGACATCATCGAGCGCGTCGGTCACTACAGCGACGAAGCGATCGCGCGCTTCAACAACGCCGAGCAGCGCGAGCTCTATTGGCAGCTCAACTACTTGCTCGGTCGCTACAAGTACCGCGCGGGCGGGACGTTGTATTCCGAGGCGCTCACCGCGTTCGGCAAGGTCGATCGGCGCTCGAAGTACTATGTCCCGGCGCAGTTCTTCTCGGGCATCACGCACGTCCAGCTCCGTCAGTCGAAGCCGGCGGTGCAAGCGTTCCAGCGCATTCTCGGAGCGATCGAAGAAGGCGTCGAAGGCGTCGAGGACGAGACGCGCATGCGCGACCTCGCGTTCCTCTCGATGGCGCGCACGTTCTATTCGGCTTCGATCAAGCTCGACGAAACGACGAACGCGCCGACGGTCGATCAGACGCGCTTGAGCGCGGCGGTGAAGTACTGGAACAAGGTCGACGTCGCGAGCGAGTACTGGCTCGACGCTCTCTTCGAAGAGAGCTGGGCGTACTTCATGGCGGGCGACTACTCGCACGCGCTCGGCAACATCCACACGATCCAGTCGCCGTACTTCCCCAATTCGTATTACCCGGAAGCCGACGTCCTGAAGGCGGTCATCTACTTTGCCAACTGCCAATACGACGACGCTACCGTCATCGTCGCGCAGTTCCGATCGAAGTACGATCCGATCAAAGAAGACCTCACCAAGATCCTCGAGAAGTTCAAGAAGGGGACGGGGTCGAGCGGCGACGGCGACCAAGAAGAAGCCTTCTACAAGTTTCTCAAGGAAGTGAAGGAAGGCACCGCGAAGCTCACGCCGCGAATCAAGCCGATCGTCGAGAATGCGCTCTCGGATCGTCAGCTCCTTCGTAATCTCGAATACGTCCGCGTCCTCGACGACGAGTCGAGCAAGCTGAAGAAGGCGCCGAGCGGATTCAAGGATTCGAAGGCCGGTCAGTTCGAGAAAGACGCGCTCACCGATGCGCGCAAGTTCGCCATCAACCAGGCGGGCGATCTCGCGCGCGGTCGTTACCAGCGCAACTTGGACGAGCTCAACGAGCGCATCCGCGATGCACAAAAGATCCTGATCGACATCACGGCCGCGCAGCGCGGTCAGCTCGAGCAAGCGGCAGTCGGTGCGCAGGTTCGTGAAGAGGAGTCGGTCGTCAACATCGTCAAGCCCGACGAGGAGCACGTCATCTGGCCGTTCAACGGCGAGTATTGGCGTGACGAGCTCGGGTTCTATCGCCAGACCATCCGGTCGAAGTGCGGGAGGTAGTGATGCTGTTCGCGAAAAAGGGCGTCCTTTCCTTTGTAGTCGTCACTGCGGCGCTCGCATCCGGGGCTCTCGTCTCGAAGCGCGCATTCGCGGCCGATGCGTGCATCTCGGAAGAGGCCAAGAAGGCGATCAACACGTGCCCGAACTCCGGGCCGCAGGCGTTCGCTGCGCACGACAAGAAGCCTGTCGTGAGCTTCCACGCGCCGCCCGCAGCGAAAGCCAATCCGGTGAGCGCGCCGAAGCCGGGTGCTCCGTCCGAGCAGATGAGCGCGGGGCAACGCGACGATCGAAAGTCGCGTCTCCAGCAGCGCGCGCTCGCCTTGCTCATCACCGAGATCCAACAGCTCGAGCAGCTCTACAAGTCGACCGAGGACAACTCGAAGGATCGTGTCGGCATTCTGCGGCGTCTCGCCGAAGACTACGTCGAGCTCGAGAACGCCGCGTTCCGCGAGAAGACGCAAGGCGAGATCGATCGCGACGAGGCGAAGAAGAAGGGCAACGCCAAGCTCGCCGGCGAAAAGCAGGCGCTGATCAACAGCCGCACGAAAACGCTCGATCTCGCGCGCAAAGCCGCCATCAAATATTACGAGACGATTGCGAGCGAGTACGCAGGCAACGCCTCGACGCGCTACCCCAACCCGCCGGCGCCGTATCCGCTGCTCGACGAGATTCTCTATTACCTCGCGTACGAATACGAGCAGGCGAACGACCTGACGAACGCACGTCGCGTCTATTACGACCTCGTCACGAAGACGCCGACATCGAAGTACGTCCCGAATGCCTACTTGGCCTTCGGCGAGCTCTTCTTCAATGAAGCGCAGGGCGATCCGACGAAGTGGGACGCCGCTCGTCAAGCGTACGAAAAGGTCATCGTCAAGCCGCCGCCGGACAACAAAGTCTACGGCTACGCTTGGTACAAGATCGCCTACGTCCATTGGAACACCGGCAACTTCCCCAAGTCGCTCGATGCGTTCAAGAAGACGATCGATTTCGGCACGCAGTGGACGCAGATCAACGGCGCAGCCAAGCTCGCCGACAGCGCGCGCCGCGACATCATCCCCGTCTACGCTCAGAGCGGTAGCGCCGCCGACGCGTACAACTTCTTCAAGGGGCTCAGCGGCGACGCGGGCGGCTCCAACGAGAAGACGTTCAAGATGATGGACGATCTCGGGCTCAACTACATCGACACGGGTCACTACCCGGACGCGATCACGCTCTACAAAGATTTGCTCGTTCGCGACGCCAACAGCGACAAGACCTGCATGTACCAGGGTCACATCACCGAGTCGGTGATGGCGATGAAAGGCGGCGTCAAAGACGCGATCGTCAAAGAGCTCGACAACCAGCTCAAGATCTACAGCAAGTTCAAGCAGGACAATCACACGCCCGAGTCGAAGCAGGAGTGCGCCAACAAGACGGCGTCGCTCATGAGCGAGACCGCGATGGCGTGGCACCTCGAGGCCGTCGGCTCGCAAGGCCAGCGCGGCACGGGCGATCCGCGAACGATGGACGCGGCGTCGGCTGTCTACAAGAAGGTCGGCGACACATTCACTCAGGACGAGTTCAAGACCTTCACGTTCCGCCTCGTCAAAGAGGATTGGCCGACGATCTACAAGATCAAATACAACATGGCCGACCTCATCTACTTCCGCGCGGACAACACCGCGAATCCGGATCAGGCGTTGCCGATCTGGAAGCAGTGCGGTCCGGCGTTCGACGCCGTCGTCGAAGAGAACCCGACGTCGCCCGACGCGGCCGAAGCCGCGTACGCCGCGGTGCTTTGCTACACGAAGGTGTACGGCCTGTCGCACAAGGCCGGTTCGGACCGTAAGGGCTCTGGCAACCTTCCGGGTGTCGGCAAAGACATCAAGGTCGACGACGACGCGAAGTACAAGCCGAAGGACATGACCGGCGAGCAGAAGTCGATGGTCGCGTCGTTCAACCGGTACGTTTGCTACATCAAGCCGGACGCGAAGGACACCGACGGGCAGAAGCAGCTCGTCGAGGTCAAATACTTCCGCGCGCGCACGTACTTCGAATTGCAGCACTGGGAAGAAGCGGCGATCGGATTCAAAGACGTCGCCGACAGTCACCCGGACAGCGATCTCGCGGTGCCCGCGGCGATGCTCTACCTCGAGAGCATCAACGTCCTCACGTTCCACGGCGCGCCCAATCGGCCGCAGTGCATCGACGACATGATCGTCACGGTTCCGAAGTTCATCGAGACCTTCTGCTCTGGCGGCAAGGACGCGAAGAACCCGGACTCGTGCACGACGCTCGCGAAGGTCCAGTGCGACATTCAGCGCCTCCGCGCGCAGCGCATGGTCGACGAGGCGAACAAGGAGCCCGCGCCCCCGAACCAGCTTCAGCTCTATCAAGAGGCAGGGAAGGCGTACTTCAAGCTCTGGGAAGAGTACGGTGCGAAGCCGCTCAAAGAGAACAAAGCTCCCCAGTGCGAGAAGCTCGAAGAGATCGTGAACAACGCGGCTGCCGCGTTCCAGGCCGGCCGCCTCATCGCCAGCGCGATTCGCGCGCGCATGGTGCTCCTCAATCCCGCATACAGGATGGAGAACACCGAGCTCGCGAAGGACGCGATGTACAAGATCGGTGGCAATTGGCAGGCGATCGCCGTCTATGACTTTGCCGCCGACTGGTACGAGAAGTACGCGAACAAATACAAAGACCGCGCGGGCGCGGACAAGGCGCTCGCGGACGCGATCGTCTTGCGGCTCGGCCTCGGTCAAGAAGACGAAGCCATCCGCGACGCGAAGACGTTCCAAGCAAACTACGGCGCGAAGAATCCGAACCAGACCGCGCAAATCGCCTTCGCCGTCGGCGCCCACTATGCCGAGCAGGAGAAGTGGGACGACTGTCGCAAGGCGCTTCAGGGATCCATGGGCGTCATCGAGAAGTCGCCGCCGGACACGCAGCTGCAGGCGCACGCGACGCTCGGTCGCTGCCTCGATCGGATGAAGGCCTATCCGGGCTCGCGTGTAGAATACAAGAAAGTGCTCAGCATCTGGGGCAACGGCAGCGATGCCAGTTCCAAGATCGCCGCGGCCTACACGACCGAGGACGACAACAGCAAGGCGCGTCGCCTCGGCAAGGCGCTCGATGCCGTCGGCGAAGCGCTTTTCATCGCGGCCGAGGACAAGAAGCACTCGGTCGTCGATCCGATCATCTTCCCGATCTACCAAGGCATCGGGACCAAAGAGGACGTTCTCAATCACATCGAGAAGAAGGTCCTCCCGTGGTTCAAGAAGAAGAAGGAAGCGATCGAGACGGTCGAGAAGGAGTACGGCCGAGTCGTCACCGACTTGAAGCCTGCACCGCCTCGCTGGGTCATCTCGGCAGCTTCGCGCTCCGGCCTCATGTGGGGTGACTTCGTCACCGAGTTCCGCAAGGCGCCGATCCCGAAGGAATGGAACAAGTACAGCGACGTCCGCCTCGTCTACTTCCAGAAGCTCGACGAGGCCTCCGAGCCGTACAAGCTCCAAGCGAAGCGTGCGCTCAAGACCTGCCTCGATCAGTCGGTCTCGTATCAGTACTTCGACGAGAAATCTCGCGCGTGCGAGAAGTGGCTCTCGGAGAACTACAAGACCGAATACCACATCGTCGACGAGCTTCGCGGAGCGCCGACGCTGTCGAACGGCGGTCTCGACGATCGCTCACCCCCGCTCATCATCGGCGGGACGCTGTGGCATGCGGCGGCGACCGGACAGGCGTCGGAAAAGGTCACGACGACCGATTCGTCGACCGGCACGAAGCCGCCCCCGAAACCGAAGAAGTAAGCGCAGTCGCGAACGAGACGCGGAGACGAATCATGAGACTCTACAAATCCGTTTTGACGATTGGGCTCGTGCTCGCGGTCGCCGGTGGTGCGACGGCGTGCGGCGGTGACAAAGGCAAGGGGCCGAACGCCGGCGGCACCACCGGTCCTGGCGGGACCAAGTTGAAGCCGCAGATCGCCCCCGAAGCCGAAAAGGAATACAACGCGGCGCTCGACGAGCTGAACAAGCACGACGCCGACAACGACTGGAACGACGCAGCGTGCGAGGCGGTCGCCGAGCATTTCCGTCAGGCCGTCAAGCTTCAGGGGAAGGGGTTTCCCGAAGCGAACTACAACGCCGGCCTCGCGTACCAGCGCTGCGGAAACGACAAGGCCGCGAAGGGCGAGTTCAACAGCGCGCTCCAAGCGAACGACAAGTTTCACTTCGCACGCGCGCAGCTCGCGCTCTATCAGTACAAAGCCGACGCGAACGTCAACGCGGCGATCTCGTCGCTCGAAAAGGCGGTCGAGGACGCGCGCTTCAACGACGTTCCCGCGCTCGTCGACTTGGCGATGTTCCAGATGCAGCGTGACTCCGACTCCGTCGGCTCGACGTGCAAGACCGACTTCAACGGTCAAGACGCCGCGCTGAAGGACTTCGAGTGCGCGAAGACGAACCTGCAGCGCGCGCTCGCGATCGACGACAGCTACATGCCGGCGTTCAATCAGCTCGCGCTCTATTACTTCACGCTCGCAAAGAAGCGCGCTGCCGGCTCGGCCGGAAAGGCGGGCGGCGTGAAGCGGCAGATCGCGACGAACGCCGCGATGGGACGTCGCGCCGACGTGCAGCAGCTCGAGCTCGCGGCGCTCGTCGTGTCGCAAGCCGTTCGGAAGAACGCGAAGTACGCGCCGATCTTCAACACGGCAGGGCTCATTCAAAACGAGCTTGGTCAGGTCAACGGCGCGGTCAACTCTTTCCAAACCGCGGCGACGCTCGATCCGAAGTTCTTCGAGGCGCTGATGAACCTCGCGGCGGTCAACTTGTCGTTCCGCGGGTTCGACAAGGCGGAGGCTGCGTACAAGAAGGCGCTCGACATCACTGGCCACGGCGACGACTACGACGCGCACCTCGGCCTCGCGCTCGCGTACCGCGGGCAGATCGACGACACCAACTACGACAAGCAGGTCGGGCTCGTTCAAGCAGAGCTCGACCAGTGCAAGAAGAAGCAGGCCGACCGCCCGGACGCGTACTTCAACGAGGGAATCCTCACCGAAGAGTTCAAGGCGCGAGGGGGCGGCGACAAGGCGAAGACGATCGCCGCGCTCAAAGCCGCACGCGACATCTACAAAGACTTCGTCGCGAAGGCCGGTGGCAAAGAGGAGTACGCGGGCGCCGTGAAGAAGGCGAACGAGCGCATTCAGGACATCGGCGACAAGATCACCTTCCTCGAGACGCCGGACGCCGCACCCGATCCGACGTCGCCTCCGCCCGCAGGAAGCGGCAGCGCGGCCCCCGCGCCTGCCCCGTCCGCAAAGCCCTGAGCCTACGAAATCTCGGTCACCACGTATCGTGAATTGGCAGCGACCTGATTTGACAACATCACTGCTCGAAGTTTGGGAACCTTTCCTGGCGAACGCTGTCATTCAGACATCGCTCGTGCATGTTGGGATTCCCCGTCGATCCCATTGACGGCAAGCCTCGCTGCGAATACACTTATACTGTAATTCCAGCGGAGTTTTCCGAGGAGACTGAAAGCCATGGCACGATCGAATCGTTCTACGAAACGGGCACTCGTCTGCGGTCTTTTGGTGACGGCGACCGTTCTCATGTCGGCTTCGGCCTTCGCGCAGAGGCCACCGGCGACGCCGGCGGGCGGCGGCGACACCAAGAGCGGTGACTACGGGTACAAATTCGAAGACGATCCGCTCAGCGCGGGTGGCTTCGGTCCGAACGACGCGACGATTCGCGTTCGTCCTGGGCCGGTGCGCACGACGCTGATTCGTCCGCGAACGTCGTTCGTTCCTGAGATGCTCAAATCGGTCGAGAACATCTGAGTGTGAGTTACCGGATGGAGGCGCGGCGCCTCCATCCATCGGTATCGTGATGGCCTCGCTCTCGTGGCGGACCATCAGGAAGGTTTTGCATCATGGATGCCCAGGGTAAGGCGAAAGTTGCGCTGACGTTTGCGCTCTATCAAGGCGAGCAGCTGATTCGCCGCGATACGATCGCGCAGGACATCGTGAAGGTCGGAAAAGATCCGCGGAGCCATCTGCGCATCGATGACGATCTCGCGTCGCGCATGCACGCCGTCATCGAAGTCGCCTCGCCGACCGACATCACGCTGATCGATCTCGGCAACGAGCCGGGGACGCTCGTGAACGGTCAGCGCGTCAACAAGTGCAAGATCCGTCCGGGCGATCAGGTGCAGATCGGCTCGACGTTGATCGTGCTCGAGACGGCGGAAGCCGCGGCCGCAGCCGTTGCGCCGGCTCCCGCGCCTTCGCAGCCGCGAGCGCCGACCCCAGGAGCTGCGTTCGCGCCGCCCGCCGCCCCACCGAGCAACCCGCCGCCGGCGCCCACGCCCGCGCCTTCCGGCGCCAATCCGTTTGCCGGCGCCAATCCGTTCGGCGCGGCCCCCGCGAATCCGTTTGCTGCAGCCGCCGCCCCCGCAGCTCCCGCGAATCCGTTCGCGCAGCCGGCGAATCCGTTCGTCGCGCCCGCGCGTGACGCGGCCGAGCCCGAGTTCGGTGTCGGCCTCGGCATCGACTTCGGTCAGAGCAGCGCGGAAGCAGGCGCGATGTCGACGTACTCGATGGTGAAGGCCGGGCCGCCGGTCTCCGCCGACGACGTCGAGGTCGCACACCTCTCTTCGATCGAAGTCATGGTGATGTGGGGGACCAATGTCCTCAACGTCGCTCACCTCACGCCGCCGCGCAGCTACTACGTCGGCGAAGAGTTCGTCGGCAAGGTCGGCGTCGACTACTTCATCCCGAGCGAGACGCTCGGAACGACGCGGGCTCCGGTCGTCGTGTCGCGCGGCGGCATCGGCGCATCGCTCGTCATTCTTCCGCGCTCGCACGGATCGGTCGACATCCCCGGCCAGGGCAAAGTCTCGTTCCAGGATCTCATCGCGTCCGGTCGCGCGCGTCCGTCGACGGAGCTGAGCGGCGCGCACGAGTACGATCTCCCGGCGGGCGCGAAGGCGCGCATGGAGCTCGAAGGCTCGGGCCTCGCGTTTCAAATCAGCGCGGGCAACGCGGGCAAGCCGGTCCCGACGGGCATGCTCTCGTCGACCGAGCCGGCGGCGTTCCTCTACACCGGTCTCTCGTTCCTCCTCCACATGGGCTTCATCGCGATCTTCGCGTTCTTCATGCCGCCCATGAACAAGGAAGGCACCGACGACTACGACAACGATCGCAATCTCTATCTCCAAAAGATGCTCAACGCGGCAGCCGAGCGTGAGCAGGAGCATCAAGAGACCGAGCAGAAGCCGGAAGACAAGCCCGACCAGAAAGAGGGCGGCACCGGAACGCGAGCCAAGGGCGAAGAAGGCTCGATGGGTAACCCCAACACCAAGGCCACGAACAACCGGTACGGCGTGCAAGGTCCGAAGGACAATCCGGACCCGCACCTCGCGAAGGCGGCGGCGCTTCAAGAGGCCGCGCAGTTCGGAATGATCGGGCTCATCGCGACGATGGGCGGCGGCGATCCGAACGCGCCGACGGCGCCGTGGGGTCGTGAGGACTCGCTCGGTCAGGACGAGAAGAGCGCGCGCGGCAACATGTTCGGCGATCAGATCGGCGACGCATTCGGCGCGGGCGGCCTCGGCCTCTCCGGTGTCGGCGAAGGCGGCGGCGGTCGTGGCGAAGGCATCGGCCTCGGCAACTTCGGTGGTCTCGGTCACGGCGCCGGAACGGGCCAGGGTCAAGGCATCGGCAGCGGTCGCGGCAAGCTGCAAGGCGGTCACACCGTGAAGGCGCCGAAGATTCGCGAAGGCGCGGCGTCGGTCAACGGTCGCCTCCCGCCGGAAGTCATCCAGCGAATCGTTCGCCAGAACTTCGGTCGCTTCCGTCTCTGCTACGAGGCCGGCCTCCGCAACAACCCGACCTGGCAAGGTCGCGTCGCGGTGAAGTTCGTCATCGATCGCAAAGGCGCCGTCGCGCTCACCGCCGACGGCGGCTCGGACATCCCGGATGGCGGCGTCGTCTCCTGCGTCGTCCGCGGCTTCGGCAACCTCTCGTTCCCCGAGCCCGAAGGCGGCATGGTCACGGTCGTCTATCCGATCATGTTCGCGCCCGGCGACTAGTCGCCGGTGACGTTTCGCTCGGATGGGTCCCGTCCCATCCGAAACACTTCGACGGTAGATGAGCGCGGCTGGAGGAAACTCCGGCCGCGTTTCGTTTTGTCGTGCAGGAGCGGCGTCGTTTCTCGTAGACTCCGCCGCGTGAACCGCCGGGGATCCACGAACATGATCAAGAGCCTGACCTTCCTCACCCCCGCGTTGATGTTCGCGGCAGTCAGCCTGGCGTCGTTGACGTCGGCGGGTTGCAGCCGCAGCGCGATCGAAGCCGTCAATCTCGCCAACGAGGGAGACAAGGCGCGCGACGTCAACATCGACGACGCGATCCAAAAATACGATCAGGCGTCGAAGCTCGATCCCGACAACCACCGCATCCTCTGGAAGCTCGCGCGCGCCTACAAGAAGAAGGAAGCGTGGGACAAGGTCGCGGCGACGTGCGCGAAGGCCGAGCTCGCCGAAGAAAAGGTGAACAAGAAAAAGACGTTCGCCGAGTACTACTTCCTCCACGGCTACGCGCTCGAGCAGCAGGCACTCAAGGGCGGCGTCACGTGGGCCGAAGCGAAGGGCCCGCTGCAGACCGCGTTTCAGATCGATCCGAACATCGCGCAGGCGTACTTCGAGCTCGCGGAAGTTCTGCTCCACTCGGACGACGAGCAGGGCGCGCTCGGGATGTACTCGAAGGCGATCGAAGTGAAGCCGGACGAGCTTCAGTTCTACGCGCCGCTCGCGGATCTCTACATGCGCCTCAACTTCAACAAAGAGGCGGAGTCTGTCCTACGCGAAGGACTCACGTTCGCGAAGGAAGGCGACAAGCACCTGTTCGGCGTGCACGCGCTCCTCGGCAACGTCCTCGAGATGAAGAACGACATGCCCGGCGCCATCAACGAGTACGAGGCGGCGAAGAAGGCGTGCGGTCAGTGCGACGATCACAAGGAGGCGTACTTCCTCCTCGGAACGGCGTACGCGGCGGCGTCCCCCCCGCGGAAGAACGAAGCGGTTCAAGAGCTTCAGCGCTTCTGGAAGGTGACGTGCAAAGGCGCGCTCGCGCAGCGCTACGAGGCGCAGTGCAGCCAGGCGCGCGAGATCTCGACGCGACTCGGCACTCCGCTGCAGTGACGGCTCGCTGCGATCGGAGTGACGTGCGGGAAGCCATCTTGCGAGCCGGAATGTCAAGCGGATACACCGGCTTTTCACGTCGAGACGTCCGATGCGTCGAGCATCCGAAGTTTGTGATCATCGCGCTCACAGTCAGGGCGCGCTCTGGTAGCGTTGGCCTGCAGTAATTTCGTAGAGGTTCTCCCCCTTTCGGGCTCGCGCGCGTACGGCCACACGCATACGCCGCGCGGCTAGCGGTTGAAACGACCGAGGCGATCCATGGAGCTAGAGGAGCGTCTTTCATATCTGGAAAACGTTCGCGATTGGCAGGGGCTCGTCGAAGAGCTCGAGAAGGGGATCGCAGGCAGCAACGCGAACGCCGCGAAAGCGGCGTACCACCTCAAGCTCGGGCGTGTAC
>JAYVXB010000461.1:0-15245 GCA_043785585.1 Deltaproteobacteria bacterium
GACACCGACCGCGGCCTCGCCGACGCCGTCAAGGCGACGAGCGGCAAGCTCACCGGCGTCCGCATCGACTCGAACGTCAGCGTCGCGTCGATGCAGCGCGCGCGAAAAATCCTCGACGACCTCGGCGCCACCCACGTGAAGATCTTCGTCTCCGACGGCCTCGACGAGCACAAAGTCCGCGAGCTCGCGCCGCACGTCGCGGGCTTCGGCGTCGGCGAGAACATCTCGTGCTCGCCCGACGCGGCGACCGGCGTCGGCGCCGTCGCGAAGCTCGTCGTCAACGGCTACGGCAAGGTGACGATGAAGCTGGCGCGCGGCTCGGGCAAAGCAACGCTCCCGGGCGCGCTGCAGGTGCATCGCTTCGCCGATCACGATCTCGTCGCGCTCGCGGACGAAGCGGCTCCCGCCGGAGGCACGCCGCTCATGCGCCCGGTGTGGCGCGGACGAAAGCCCGTCGAAGGCTTGGCGACGCTCGACGAGTCGCGCGCGCACGTGCGCCGTCAGATCGAAGCGCTGCCTCCCGAGCTCCGCGCGCTCGAGCCGGCGCCGCGTCCGCGCACGATCGTCGCGTCGGACGCTCTCGTCGCGCTCATCGAACGTCTCTCCAAGGAAGCGGGGATCGCATGAGGCTCGTGCGCGTAGCGATCGCAAATGTGAACACCACGGTCGGCGCGATGCGATCGAACGTCGACCGCGCGCTCGACGTCGCGCGCGCCGCGGCGAAGGACGGCGCCACGCTCGTCGCGTTTCCCGAGCAGACGATCGGCGGGTACCCGCCGGAAGATCTGATCCAATGGCGAGCGTTCGTCGACGCGCAAAAGGTCGAGCTCGATCGCTTCGCGCGCGAGACGAAAGATCTCGGCGCGGCGATGGCGATCGGCGTCACGGTCGCGCGCGGCGCGCATCTCTACAATGCTGCTGCGCTCGTTCACGGAGGCGTGATTCGCGGCGTCGTGCCGAAAGAAAAGCTCCCGCTCTACAACGTCTTCTACGAAGCGCGGACGTTCGCGCGCGGCGATGCGGGGCTCTACGACGAAGTGTGGGGCGCGCCGTTCGGCGATCTCGTCTTCGATCTCGACTTCGGGTGCGTTGCGCTCGAGGTCTGCGAAGACGCCTGGTCGCCCGATGGTCCGATGCGTCGTCGCTGCTACGCGGGCGCCGAGCTCGTCGTGAACATCTCGGCTTCGCCGTACCGCGTCGGCGTCGACGAGACGCGCCGCGAGATGATGGCGACACGCGCCGGCGACAACCAAGCGACCGTCGTCTACGCCAACCTCGTCGGTGCGAACGACGGCCTCATCTTCGACGGCGGCGGCTTCGTCTCGCAGAACGGCCGGATCCTCCTCTCTGCGCCGCGCTTCCGCGAAGGGTTCGCCGCGGTGACGGTCGATCTCGATCGCACGCGACGCCTCCGCACCGAGAACACGACGTGGCGCACCGACCAAGAAGCGTGGGCGCGGGACGGCGATCCCGTCTGCCACGTCCAGATCGACGCGCCGACGACGCGCCGCGATGCGCTCCGCTTCACGCCGCCGCCAGGAAACAGCTTCTTTCTCCCGACGGCTTCGACGCAGCCTGGCCCGCGCGTTCAGTTCTGCGAAGAGATCCTCGACGCTCTCGCGCTCGGCATCGGCGACTACTTCGAGAAGACCGGCGCGTTCAAGACGATCGGCGTCGCGCTCTCCGGCGGACGCGACAGCTTGCTCGTGCTCATCCTCGCGCGTCGCTTCGTCGATCGACGCTGGTCGAGCCTCGACGCCGCGGGTCGCGACGCGAAGGCGCGCGAGATCCTCCGCGCCTTCTTCATGCCGACGCGCTTCTCGTCGGCCGAGACGCGCGCCGCAGCCGAGAAGGCTGCCGAAGAGATGAACGTCCCGTTCGTCGTCGTGTCGATCGACGAAGCGTTCGTGCGCGAGCTCGCCGAGATCGAGAAGATGCTCCAACCGGGCGAGAGGATCTCGCAGCTCGCGAAACAGAATGTCCAAGCGCGCGTGCGCGCCGAGCGCATGTGGACGTGGTCGAACAGCGCGTCGGGGCTCTTCCTCCAGACGAGCAACATGAGCGAGAAGGCGGTCGGCTACGCGACGATCGGCGGCGACACCGAAGGCGCGCTGTCGGTCATCGCGAACCTCCCGAAGACCGTCGTGAACTACCTGCTCGACTACCTCCTCGAGACCACGGGCTCGGAAGGCATTCGCCTCACGCTGAAGAAGCCCGCGTCCGCCGAGCTCGCCGACGATCAAGAAGACGAGAAAGATCTGATGCCGTTCCCGGTGCTCGACGCATGCTTCGCGCTCTATGCCGGCGAGAAGATGGCGCCCGACGAGGTCGCGATCGCGCTCCGCTCGATGTTCCCGAGCGAAGACGGCGCGCGCATCGACGCCTGGACGTCGAAGTTCGCGCGCCTCTTCGTCGCGTCGATTTACAAATGGGTGCAGGCGCCGATCTCGCTGCACGTCGGCAACTTGGATCTCGAGCGCGAGCGCGCGCTGCAGCTTCCGGTCGTGCAGAAGTGCGAGTGGCAGAAGAAGTAGGCCTGCCGGACGCTCAGAAGGTGATCTTCGTCGGGGCGAAGATCTGCGAGGAGCTACCCGTGGTGCGGTTGCCGAGCTGGCCTTGATCGTCCAGTCCCCAGCAGTACACGTTGCCGAGCGTGTCGAGCCCGCAGCCGTGGCTGTCGCCCAGCGCGACGCCGGCGGAGATGTACGTGTTCGGCACCGGCGCGGTGATCGCGTTGTGACTCGCACCGTCGCCGAGCTGTCCGTGCAACCCGTTGCCCCAACACGAGCCGGGGCTGCCCGAATGGCACGCCGTCTCGTTACCGAACGCGAGAGGCGTCGAGGCGAAGCCGTCCGCACTCGGCGCGAACGCCGGCGCGACGTCCTTGAGCCCCGTCTGCCCGAAGGAGTTCACGCCCCAGCAGTTGAGCGCGGGCGTCTGCGCCGAGCTGGTCCCCGGGCCCGAGCAGAACGTCCCCAAGCCGCCGCCGACGAGCATCGTCTGCGGAGGATTCGGATTGGTGCCGGGCGCGAGCTGCGGGCTCGCGTAGTTGACGGCGGGCCCGTTGGTGCCCGAGCCGGATTGCCCTTGGCTGTTGTCGCCCCAGCACCAGATGAGGCCCGCGTTCGGCCCTGCCGGCGTGGTCGACGACAGGTAGCACGCCGTGTTGCCGCCGATGGCGAGCGCGACGGCGTCGTTCACGGGCCCGCCGATGTTCGAGAGATCGCGGAGCGCCGCGACCACTTGGACCGCCTGCGCGGAGTACGGCTCGGTCCCGGAGTCGGTGAAGTCGCCGAGCTGGCCTTGGTCGTTGTCGCCCCAACAGTAGATCGCTTTCGCGCTCGTCAGCGCGCACGCGAACGTCGAGCCGTTGTGCGTGCCACCTTGCGCGATCGAGAGGACGTCGCGCAGCGGCTGTCCCGTCGCCTTGTTGAGGACCGTCTTCGGCGTCGTGTTGATGAGCTTCGTGCTCGTGCTCGCGGAGTAGAGACCCCAACACGACACGGTGCCGTCGGCGATCAGCGCGCAGGCGCCGGTCGGCCCCGCCGAGATCGCGGTCGCGTGGGCCGAGAGGATCAACTTGGGACTGTTGGTGGTACCGACCGTCGCGAGCGCGTTGTTCTCGCCCGAGCCCCAGCCCCAGACGTCCCCGTTGGGCTTGATCGCGTACGTCGTGTTCGCGCCTGCGAAGATCGCCGAAGCCACCCTCGGCTGGCACGTGATGGTATCGCTCGCGCAGACGAGGGTGGTGCCGCAGGCAGGCCCGACGTTGCAGCACTGCTCGCCGTCGCCTCCGCACGGATCGCATTTGCAGACGATGTTCGGCGGCGGGCACTTGTGAGGAGGCAAGAACTCGTACGGAGAGCAATCCGTGTCGTCGGACGTGCAATTGCGATTCGTCCCGACCTTGCACACCGGGAACCTGAGCGCGTCGTTCGTTTCCGCCGCGCTGTCCACGGGCGCCGACGAGCACGCGACGAGCGTGGTGCCGCCTCCGATCGCCGCGAGGACGCCGAGCGCGCCGAGCGCGCGCGCACGCAGAAGACTGTTCAGAACCCGGCCCATGCTCTTCACGTTGGTAGACACGATGGATGCTCCTTCTCCGTTGCCGCGCGGCCGTGGCGGCCGGCGGGTCGATGACGTTGTGGGGTGGTGATCGCGACCGGCTTGCCCGGTGCGTCTCAGGCTTTGGTGTCTGCGCTCGCGGGCGTGGTGGACTCGTCGTCCTTCACGCCTTGTTTGAAGTTGCGAATCGCTTGGCCGAATCCTTTGCCGATGTCCGCGATGCGACCCGCGCCGAACAGCAGCATCGCGATCAGCGCGATGACGACGAGCTCCGGAACTCCGATGGGACCCATGACGATTCTCCTCTTCTCTTCCGTTCGATCAGACGTTGATGGCGATCGCGTCGACGTAAACCAAGCGACGACCGTAGGCGGGCGAGCCCTCCGGCGCGCCGTAGTGGAGCGGCGCGTTGAGGTACTTCACGCCGATCTCGTCGTCGCTCGCGAAGTTCTCGTACTCGCGAACGACGATGCGGTGCTGCGTCGCCGGCGTGAGCGTCGGCAGCGCGACGTTGCCTTGGAACGAGACGACCGGAAGGTACCCCGAGCCCGACTGACTCACGTACGGCGTGAGCGCGACGGGGGCCGAGACGCGTCGCCAGTCGACCGCGTCGCCGCGCGCCGCCGACGACTCCTGCAGCTCGGCGGTCACGATTCGGCCGGACGCGGCGTCGAAGCCGACGCGCGTGCCGGTGTTCGTGACGTTGTCCCAATCGTAGTTCGACCCGACGACGCCGGACACGGTGACGCCCCACGTGCCGTCGGGGTTCGGCGCGACCGTCGCCGTGCGATCCGCCGCGAGCTGCGCGAACTCCGCCTTGATCACCGGCGAGAGCCGCAGATCGAGGTTGGTCGTCGTGTTGACGAGCGAGCTCGCTTGCACGCGCGCCAAGGCGAGCCGCAAAAACGGCATGTACGATTTGCCCGTCGTGAGCTCGATGTCGAAGTACCAGAGCTGCCGGTCCTTGTTGAACTGCGGCTTGAACGAGAGGACGTTGACGACCTCGTTCCCGTTGCCAGCGAGCGTCTCGGACAAGAGCACGTTCTGGATCGAGGAGGCCGAGTCGGAGCTGGGCGGCGGCACGAAGTGCGACGCATCGATCGCGCCCGCCGGGCTCACGGGGTTCTTCTGGATCCAGATCGGATCGTCGCCCCAGACGGAGACGAGGTTGGGGATCCGCTGCGCTTGCGCGAGCGAGGTCGCGTGCACGACCGCGAGCCGCTCGTCTTCGCCGGAGGCGTACCAACCGCGATCGACGTACACGCGCACGCCGCCGCCGACGCGCGTCCTCGACGTGGGCGCGCTCTGCACCCACTTGAAGCTCGGGACGACGTACAGAACCTTGGGCGCCGGCGGACGCGCCGTCGACAGCACGTTGATCGCGAGCTCTGTGCTCGCGTTCGTGATCTGCGTGTAATCCGCCGTGATGGCAGCGGGAAAGTACTCGCGGAAGCGCGTCGTCGCGATCGCCTGGTATCTCACGGTGCGGTGCTTCGTATCGCCGAACGCTTGGCGCGCGCCACTCAGGAGCTGCGGGCCGACGTTCGACGGCGCGAGCGTGAGCGACGTGATGATCGACGTGTGAGGGACGGGCGTCGCGCTCGGATCGGGCACCGGATCGGCGCTGCCGGGGACCTGCGGCACGTCGAGGTACTCGTTCCACGCGGCGACGAGATCGACCTTTGCGCTGCTCTTTCCGTCGGCGAAATCGATGTACCCCTGAATGGGCGCCGTGGTCTCGCCGGGCCCGCGCTGAACGAACGTGAACGAGGCGTCGTTCAACGAAGGGTGCGCGGGCTTCTGCACGGCGTGGATGAGGACGAGCTTGCGCGTGGGCGACACCATCGTGTGGCCGCCGCCCTTGACGAGCGCGGTCATGCTCGACGGCGCGAGCGCCATGATGCTCGGATCGACGACACTCGAGCTGTATTGAAGCGTCACGTTCGACGCCGCAGGCAGCGAGACGGTGAGCGCGCCGGTCGGGCTCGGGTGCGCGTCGTCGCCGGTGATCGTCGGGACTTGGACGAGATCGTCGTGAGAGACGACGAGCTTCACGAGGCCGAGCTCCGGCCACCCACCGCCGGCGTTGCGCGCCGCGTACGTGCGCGTCCTCAGCGTCACGCCTGGCACCGCCGTGATGGTGCTCGGATCGACCTGCAGCGTGACGCCCGCCGCGTTCGGATCCGGCAGGTACGGGAGCACGATGTTCGCGGTGTCGTCCGAGAGCGTCACGTACTGACCGTGCGCGAGCGCGTCGCCGCGCGGCACGTTGACGCGCGGTTCGCCAACCTTCGGATCGACGTTCGGCGGCGCCGAACCGTCCGGCATCGACGCCGCGGGCGGTGTGATGATCCGACGGCTCGTATGGGACGACCCCGCGACGTTGCCGGTCGTGTCGATGACGTCGAGATCGAGGAACGTCCCCGACTCCTTCGACGCGACCGCGTAACCGTGCGCCGGATTCGTGAGGAGCGCGTCGAACGCGCCGTGCAGCTCCGCCATGTGCTGCGACGTCTTCGGCGGCGCGACGTGGCGGACGGCGCTCCCCGAGTACGGGTTCATCGCGATCGGGTTTCCGCTCGCGTCCTTCTTCAGGTTCATCGCGGCCGCGTACGCGTTCGGATCTTGCGGAACGCTGTCGTACGGATTGCTCCGTATGACGAGGTGCTCGACGCTCTCGCCTTCGGTGACGGCGCTCTGCAAGACGAGCGCGGGCGGCGAGATCGGATCGTGGCGCAAGAACGCGATCGGCAGGGAGACGTTCGACGGACCGCCGCTGACCATGTCGTTGCCGGCGAGATCGACCGGCACGACGCGAAACGAATACGAGCTGCCGAAGCGGAGACGCGGGAGCGTGCCCGGCTGCGGGACGATGCGCGTCGCGACGGCGTTCACCGCGCCGCTGGGCGACGAGTTCGTCAGCACCGTCGGCAGCTCGCCGTTCGTCTCCGGCGCGTGCTGGATGACACGTCCCGGCCGCGTCGCCGTGAGGCTCCACCCTTCCCATCGAAAGAGCGACTCGTGGACGTTGAAGATGTCGACGTCGGGGGAGCTCGCCGCGACGGAGGCGGCCTTCACGAAGCCCTTGTCCGTGTACGGCGGCACGACCTGTCCGTTGAGATCGAGGCTCACGGTGCGCGCGCAGAGCGACTGCCACGGTCCGGTGACTTGGTCGTGCGTGCGCTGCACCTCGACGCGGTAGCCGCGCATCACTTCCTCGGCGACGAAGAGGAGGCGGTTCGGATCGTTTTCGAAGGTGAACGGTCGGTTGAAGCGCTGACCGACGACGGCCTCGCGGTCGCCGTGGTGGATCGTGAACCCCGCGGTGTGGAGCGCGGGCATGCAGAGCTCGACCGACGCGTTGGGATCGGACGACTGCGACACCTGCGTGATCGAGTCGTTCGCGTGCTCGGCGAACGCGCTGTACTCCTGCACGGCGTGATCGACGTCGAGCGTCTCGACCGCGAAGGGGCCGGTCGTGAGGTTCAGCTCGAGGGTGGTCCCATCGAACTCGTTGCTGTTGGTCCACGCTTGGAACGACGTCGACGTGAGCGTGCAGCGGATGAAGGGGTGGACGATTCCGGCCGACGCACTTCCGCCGAGCATGAGAAGCGGATTCGTGCTGCCGAGCGGCGCGGGGAATACGAGCGCGTTGTCGGGCATCGGCATCGCGTAGAACGACGTGGTGCCGGAGACGCCGGCGGGCGCCGTGCAAACGAAGTCGAGGATGAGCCCGAGCCTGCGAAGGATCGCGGGGTGGTCGCCGAGCTGGCCGACGATCTGATGGAAGTCGGGCGGCTGAATCGCGGTGGCTGCGCTGAGCGCCGGCGCCATCGACGCGGCAGGCACGCCCGCGCGCTCGCGCCACTTCCCGCGGTTGTGGTAGACGGCCGCGCGCAAGAACTCGCGGCTGTCGCCAGTCGCGCTCGGGACGGCCTGCGCGACCGCCGCTTTCGACAAGAGCGTCGACGGCGACGTCTTCGCACGCGGATCGATCGCGGGCCCCGCGGCGTACGTCTGCTTCAACGCCGCGGCGACGCTCTTCGCCGACGTCGTGAGCGTGGTGTTCGTCGACTTCGTGACGATCGGTCGCGCCGCGCTGCCCAGCGCCGCCTGCGCGTAGACGTTCTTCACGTGCGACGTGACGGTCTGCGCGCCGTACGACGTGAGCGAGCCGGTGTTGTACTGCTTCTGCGCGTACCCGCCGAGCGGAGTGGCCGCCGGAAAGAGTCGCGTCCAGAGCGCGGAGTCGTATGCGGGCAGCGAGTCCGGATCCGGGGTCGCGATCACGCGGCCGAGCGCGCCCGTGAAGAACACGCCGAACGAGAGGCGCTTCGCGATCGACGGCCAGTCGTTCGGCGCCTGCAGGAGGTTGCCGAGGGTCGTGCTCGTCCCGCCGATGTTGAATCGCGGCGAGATGAAGACCGAAAAGCGAAGCTGACTCCCTCTCATGCCGCGGGGGAGCGCGGTGAACATCATCATGTGGCTCATGGTCATCTCCGGCGGTGTTCGTCAGACCGCCGCGTAGGCGGCGCAGTAATCGGCCCAGGGATCCACGGTCACCTGCGTGGCGCCCGGGCTCCACCAGGGGTTCGTGTCGACGTACGGATTGAGCATCTGCACGAGCGTGGGGTCGCCGTTCGAGCCGGCGAATTTTCGCTCGAACGGGATCGTCACGCTCGTGCTGAAGAACGCGATGTCGACCTCGATGTGGAGCGTCGCCTTCCCCACGAGGCATCCGCCCGGCTCCGTGTACGTGAGCTCGAGGGTGAGATCGATCGAGATGGTGATGAGCCCGAGGACGTCGAGCTGCCCGTGCAGCTTGAGGAAGCCGCCGAGCGTGACGTGCGTCGTGTTTCCGTCGTTCACGAGCAAGAACGAGAGACCGATGCTGATGCTCACCGACCCGGACGCGACGTACAGATCGATCGCGAGCGACGCCGCCGCGTAGATGGCGGCCTCGATCGATTTGAGCCCGGTCGGCGTCATGACGAGCTTGAAGTAGCCGCCGCCGCCGAGCATCGCGACCGTGACGAGGAACGGGTGGTCCTTGTCGCAGAACGCGAAGCTGAACGTGAGCGGATCGTTGCCGACGAACGGAACCACGAGCCCCGCGCTGACGGCGATGTTCTCCAAGCTGAACATCCCGATCGCGACGTTGGGCACGGCGAGCGTGAAGCCCGCTTCGACCTGCGTCGACGTCACGTTCAGGTACGGAGGATCGCTGAAGCCGTCGAGCGGGATGAGCTGCCGCAGCGTCTCGATGAACGAGAGCGGCCCGCCGAAGGTGATGCCGTGGAGCACGACGTCGACGTCAGGCTTCTTCCCGAGCTCCATCTTGAACTGGAAGCGATCGAACTGGAGCGAGATCCACGCCTCCTTCGCGGTCTTCGCGCCGACGCGGAGCGCGAAGCGATCGAGTCGGCACAAGACGTCGGCGCCGGCGGGCACGTTGCCGTTCGCCTTGCCGCGAATCTCGACCTGGAGGAGAAGGCCGTTCTCGACCGCCGGCTGGAAGTAGCCGACGTGCGCGTTCAAGATGTCGACCTCCTGGATCTTCGGCCGCCACTCGAGCTTCACCTTCATGTCGCGGACCATCTCGAGGCCCTGCATGACCGCGGCGAGCTTCTGCACGAGCGCACGCGCGTCCGACAGGTAGCTCTGCGCCGTCGCGAGCGCCGCGTTGACGTCCGCCACGAGCGCGTCGATCGGCGTGAAGACCGTATTGAGGAGCAGCTTCACCTGCGGCGGCACCGCGGGCAGCATCGCGAACGCGCCGAGCGCGCCCTGGATGCCGCCGGGCCCGTTGATCGCGTTGAGCAGCAGTTGGACGTGGCTCGGGCTCGGCGCCGTCGTGTTGCTCGTGAGATCGGGGTTGAGCCCGGTGAGCGCGACGATGTTCCCGGCTTCGACGTCGGCGATGACCGTCTCGGCCGCGTTCACGAGCGCGCGCGCCGACGCCTGAAGGTTGTTCAGATCCGTCTTCGCGAGCAAGAGGTACGCGCGCACTTGCGCTTGCACGCCCGGATCGAACTGGCTGATGTTCCCGAGCGCGGCGTCGGCGACACCCGCGAGATCGCCCGAGTGCTCGTAGAGCCCGACGACCTTGCCTTTGACGTCCATGACGGTCGCGAGGATCTTCTCGACCTCGTGGTACGTCTCCGTGACCATCTTCGGCGCGTAACGGAGGCCGTCCTTCAGCGCCTTGTCGAGCGCGTCCTCGGCGCCCGTGATCGCGCCCGGGACGACGTGCTGGATGAGATCGAGCAGCGGGACGCAGCCGAAGAGCTTCGCGTCGCCGAGCGTCGAGTCGAGCGCGTTGTTGAAGAGCTGCTTCGGATCGAACTGCCCCGAATCGAGCGCCGACGAGGGCGCGCCCGGCGCCGCCGCCGTGTTGACCGGCCCGGTCTTTCGCGAGAGGCCGTTGTACGCCATGTTCGGCGAGACGAAGCCGGTCGATCCGCCGCCGTTCGCGGCGAAGTTCGCCGACACCGAGCTGCCGAGCGCGAAGAGGCGCTCGCCCTTGTTGTTCACGCCATCGAAGCCGTAGCGCGCGTACTGGGAATCGTAGTTGACGACCGAGTCGCCGTTGCCGGTGATCTGGCGGATCGCCTCGACGTTGATGTCGATGTTCGTCGCTTGAGGGACCGCGTCGACGATCTCCGTCGGCGCCGCGACGAGCGACATCGTCAGGCTCTTCGTCTCGAACGTCGTGTCGTCCTTGCTCGACGCGGCGTACGCGATCCGCTGGCCCTTCATGTCGATCGCGAGGGACGGGTAGTACGGGATCTGCGACGAAGCCCGGTTCGACGCGCTCGGATAGCCGTTGACGTAATAGAGTGGGACCTCGAACTTCACCGGCCGTCCGCGGCGGTCGTAGCCGGTGAACGGCGCCGAGATTGCCTTGCCCGAGGCCAAGTCGATGAGCATCCCGTCTTGCGGGACGATGACGAACGTCGTCTGCCGCACCTCGCACGCGACGAACGGGAAGCTCAGGAGCTGCGTTCGCGTCGCGGCTTGCACCTCGTTGTCGCGGTACGAGACGAGCGCGCGCCGGATGATGATGACGTCGTAGCGCTCGAGCAGGCCGACTTGGCGGCTCGGGTTGTCGTTGCGCTTCGTGATCGACAGCCTTGTCGCGCGGTGGCCGAACGGCAAGAGAAAGCCGTCCGACACGACCTCGACCGCGTGCTCGCGGCCCTGCGCGATGCGATGCGACCACGCCAGCATCTTGCCGTTGGGATCCGGGAAGTCGGCGTGCGCATCGAGGTAGCCGCCGAGCGCCGAGAGCATGAGGCGGCGCAGCTTGATCGGCGCGGGAGTCGCGGCCATCGTGAAGCCGACGATGGCTCTGCGCTGCCAGTCATGCAGCGAGACGAGGTTCGCAGGCCACATCCCATCGACATCGGGCCCGGACGGAATGCCCGAGTCGTCGTCGCGCGTCCCGACGGCGCACGCCGTCCGGTAGACGCCGTTGTGCTCGTCGATCCGCTTCGTGATCGGATCGCGGACGCCCATGTAGCTGTGCCAGAGCTCGACGCGCTGGGTGGTCGCCGACTGCACGGGCGCAGTCGCGTGGCCCCACACGCCGTTCGCGTTCGGCGCGAGGAGGAGCCGGTGCGGCATCTCGATCCACGACGTCGACTTGTCACCGAGCGCGCCCGACCCGAGCGTCGTCGAGTACGTCACCGAGCTCGATGTGCCCGAGCCCGGCGGAACGAGCTTCGCGAGCTGCCGTTGTCCGGCGACGGGATCCTCCGACGCGAGGGCGCGATCGATCGGTCCGTTCGCGAGCGCGGTCAGCGTGTCGACGCCGGGCGGCGGCGCGGGCGGCGCGGGGATGTTCGACGGACCGATGGCGGACGCGGGAACGACCACCGAGCCCGTCGAGCAGAGCGCCAAGAGCGACGCGAGCGAGTAGTCGGCCGAGCGGAAGGTCGTCGGGAGTCGAAAGAGGAGGCGGCTCGGGCCGCTGATCTTCGAGCGCGCCTGAGGGAGCTTCGGATCCTCGGTCGGGTACGGGTAGAAGCTCGGATCTTGGGGCGGAGGGTTGTCCGTCGGGAGCAGCGGCGTCTCCGCGATGATCTGCGGCGGGAAGTCGACCATCACGTAGCAGGCGAGCGCCGTGTTGATCGCCATGAGGTTCCCGCTCGTCGCGTCGCGCTTCATGTTCACGAGGCGGAACGTCAACGTCAGGAGATCGTCCGGGCGAACGACGTCGAACGTCATCGACGGCAAGAGATCTTGCTGGTCGATGCTCGTGTCGTCCTTCGGGTGCGACGCGCACGCGGTCAGCGCTTGAGGCAACGCGCTCGCCGCGAACGCGAGACCGACGTACTGAAGGAACGATCGCCTCAGCACGCCATCGGGCTCGGCGTCGACTCTGGCTGCTTCGTCCCGCTCTTTGTCGTGTGACATCCCTGGACTCCTGCGCGTGGAAATCCCGTCGTCGGCACGCGCGCTCGCGAGCGACGTCGGTTCATGCGTAAGACACGGCCATCCGCGGCGTTTCCCACCCGGGGGTCGTCCGAAGCGATCGGCGGCGAACGAAAACTGCAGATTTCCTGATGCGCGTCACTCTTTCGAGGGACAGGCGTCGCCGCGTGACCACGGCTCGAGACTTGGACGTTCTCGTCCAGGGCACGCGGGAGGTGGCGATCGGGCGTGCGCTGCGCAAAGATGCAGGCGCGCGTGTCTCCCTCCGAATGCCTCTCCGAAGACGATGTCGCTCGGCTGGTCGAGGGGCGCTTGAACGGCGAGCCACTCTCGCGCGTCGAGCGCCACCTCGACAGCTGCGACGACTGCACGCGGGTCGTGGCGGAGGTCGCGCGCGGGATATCGGGATCCGACGCGGCGGGTGACGCGGCGGAGCTCGGGATCTCGGCGCTGGAGCCGAACGCTCGCGTCGGTCGCTACGTGATCCTCGGGACGCTCGGCGAGGGGGCGATGGGACGCGTCTACGTGGCGCACGATCCCGAGCTGGATCGCAAGGTCGCGCTGAAGCTCCTTCACCCACGGACCGCCAGCGCGCGGCTCGAAGCGCGGCTCGAACGCGAAGCGAAAGCGATGGCGCGCCTCTCGCACCCCGACGTGATCGCGGTGCACGACGCGGGACGACACGGCGCGCAGATCTTCATCGCGATGGAGCTCGTCGAGGGCGGGACGCTCCGTCAGTGGCTCGCGGCGCGCGAGCGCTCGTGGCGCGAGATCGTCGCCGTCTTCCTGCGTGCGGGACGCGGCTTGGCGGCCGCACACGCAGCGGGGCTCGTTCACCGCGACTTCAAGCCCGACAACGTCCTGGTCGGGGACGACGGTCGCGTGCGCGTCACCGACTTCGGGCTCGCGCGCGCGGTGGGCGACGACACGGAGAGTCCGCACGACGCCGACCCGGGCGGCGCAGCGAACGACGTCGCGGCGTCGCTGCTCACGCGAACCGGCGCGCTCGTCGGGACGCCCGCGTACATGGCGCTCGAGCAGCTTCGCGGCAACCCCGCCGACGCGCGTTCGGACGTCTTCAGCTTCTCGGTTGCGCTGTACGAGGCTCTGTTCGGCGAGAGGCCGTTCGACGGCGCGACGGTCATCGCGCTGCGAACCGCGCAGCTCGAAGGGCGCCTGCGACCGCCGCCGCGCGGGAAGCGCGTCCCTGCGCGGCTGCGTCGCGCGCTCCTCGTCGGGCTGCGCGCGGCGCCCGAAGCGCGGTACGCGTCGATGACCGAGATGCTGCAGGCGATCGAGCGCGCCTCGCGATTCCCGCGCGCGCTCCTCGGCGTCGTCGTCGCCTTGGGCATCGCCGCGTTGGCCGCGATCGCGTTCGGTCGCGGCGCGCACCAGGCGCCCACCGCATCGGCGTCCTCTGCCGCAGCCGCGACACCTGCCGCGACCACGCCACGCTGTTCGCCGCACGAGTGCTCGGCGACGCACGGCGACGCGCCGTACGCCTGCCGCGCGAGCGACGGCGCGTGCGTGGCGATCGAATCGGAGGACTGCGTCGCGCGGTTCGAGCCGGCCGATCTGAAGACGGAGGACACAGTCTGGCTGGGCGCGATGCTTCCGACGAAGGGGTCCGCCGCCGAGGCGTTCGGCACGATGAACGCGGAAGGGGCCGACTTCGCGCGGCGCGAGATCGCATCCACGACTCGTTCGCTCGATGGGTCGCACGCGTCGAAGCGCGTCAGGCGCATCGCGCTCGTCACGTGCGACGACAAGGCCGATCCCGCGCGCGCGGCGCGCCACCTCGTCGACGACGTCGGCGTCCCCGCCATACTCGGGTTCGGATCCGGGCAGACGCTCGTCGATCTCGCCGGATCGATCCTCATCGACCGGCGCGTGGTTTCGGTCGCGTCGCTCACGACGAGCCCGCTCATCACGCGGTTGCCGCAGCCGGCGGATCTGCCCCGGATGGTCTGGCGGACGAGCTACAGCATCGAAGACCTCTCGGACGTGGCCGCCCGCATCGTGCACGACGTCCTCGAGCCTCGCCTCGCCGCGCCCGGGCGGCGAACGCGCGTCGTGCTCGCGCGCGTCGACATGGCGGCGGGCCTCTGGTTCGGCGAGGCGTTCTACCGGAGGCTCGTCTTCAACGGGAAGCCGGCCGTCGACAACGGCATCGACTACCAGGAGATCGTGATCCCGCCACGATCGATCACGCGCACGCAGTTGGCCGACCTCGCCGATCGCATCGCGACGGCGCAGTCGACGATGGTCGTGCTGATGGGCGACACGGGGGTCACGACGCCGTTGATCGAGGCGGTCGAGGCGCGGTCGCGCGGCGCGTCGCGTCCGACCTACGTCGTCGGCGACAACTCGACGGTGGAGCTCGCGTCGTTCGTCGGCAAGAACGCCGATCGGCGGCATCGCGTGTTCGCCATCACATCGGTGTCGAACGACACGCCCACCGCTCGCTTCGTCATTCGATACAACGCCGCGCACCCGAAGCCGGTGACGCGCAACTTCAACCCCGCCGCGACGTACGACGCTTTCTACCTCCTCGCGTACGCGACGTTCGCGCTCGGCGACGCCCCCGTCGACGGCGCGTCGCTCGCGCGGGTGTTCGCGCGCCTGATGCCGCCGGGTCGCGCGATCGAAGTCGGCCCGATGAGCATCTTCGAGGGAATCACCGCGCTCGCGTCCGGCGAGCGGATCGACCTGCGCGGCGCGTCGATGGCGCTCGACTTCGACCT
>JAYVXB010000462.1:0-15234 GCA_043785585.1 Deltaproteobacteria bacterium
GCTTCGAGGGCTCGGGTGAACGCCGCCGGATCGAGCAGCGCTTCGAGCGCGCGTCGGCACGCGACGTGGATCCCCGCGTCGAGGTCCGCGCGCGGGACGTCGTGGCGACGAGCCGCCGTCGCGAGCGCGATCTCGACCTGCGACGCACCGGTCGTCACGTCACGC
Organism: Deltaproteobacteria bacterium; assembly: GCA_043785585.1. Taxonomy (GTDB): domain Bacteria; phylum Myxococcota_A; class Polyangia; order Polyangiales; family Polyangiaceae; genus JBBQXV01. The sequence goes on from JAYVXB010000462.1 coordinate 166, forward strand.
ACGACGATCGCCCCGCCCAGCGACGCGAGCTTCAACAGCTCGCAAGCGGCGGCGCCGATCGCCGCGGGATCGTCGGGGAGCCGCGCGTCGAGCGCGATTCGCTCCGGCAGATGCGCGAACAACGCGCGGAGCTCGGCCGGCACCGAGGCCACACGCACGGGACGTGCGATCGCGTCAGGGAGGTTGTCGAGGAAGCGCGCGGCCATCGGTCGTTGGCGTTAGCGTCGCACACTGCGGCGAAAGCCCCGCTACTCGATCCGCAGAGCACGTACGTCCGCTACCATTGCCCGGGGAGGCGCGACTTGGACGTCACGATCCGCTACGCCGATTCGCCACTCGTCTTCGGAGCGCTCGTCGTTCCGCAGCGGGCGGCGCTCGTCGCGCGGTTCGGCGCCGATGCGTTGAAGCGTGCGCTCGCGCGCATCCCCCGCGACGAACGCGAAGAGTACGAAGCGATGCGCGTGGACATGTGGTGCCGGAGCGCGACGATCGAGCACGTCGTCATCGAGGTCGCGCGCGACGCCGGCATCGACGCGCGCGCGCTCACCGACGAAACGATCTACGAGGTCGTGCGCGGCACCGTCGGAAGGCTGTGGCGCGTCCTCATGTCGATGACGAGCGACCTGACGCTCTTGAACCGCACGCCGATGTTCTACGCGCGGAGCTACGATCGCGGCTCGCTCACCGGAGAGCGAACCGCGCCCGGACACGCCGAGCTCGTGCTCGACGGGTGGCCCGACGTACCGGAGCTGCAAGCGATCGGGATCGCAGCCGGTGTTCGCGCCGTGATGGAGCTCGCGGGTCGTGATGAGGTCCGCGTGGTGTGGCGTCGCGACGGCGAGGTCGCGCGCTTCGATGTGACGTGGCGCGTTTAGGCGTGGGCGTCGTCGTTCGACGCGATCGCGCATGGTTTGCGTGTTGGTGCAGGATTCGCGCGTCGCGCGAAGCTCGCGCCTTCTCCGCGTCAGGCAAAGTACTCTTTCGGCACGGCTTCGACGTCCATCGTGTACGCGATGACCGCACGCCCTGTGTAATGGACGACGACGTGCGCGAGGATCTTCTGGGCGACCGCGGCCGTGACGACCGTCTCGATCAGCACGTTTGCGCCGTCGAGCATGCCGTACCGACGGTGCCCGTGGCGACCGTGACCGTCTGCTTTCACCAGCGTATATGCGGACGCGCCGAGGGTCTCGAGCGCTTGCGTGAGCGAGTCGCGCGCTTCGGAAGGCGCGACGATCGTGACGAGCTTCGCTTTCACCGTTTCCACCGGGGTATCCATACGAGTCTCCTGATTCGGGTAGTGCGACGGTCCGCTACGCTTCTTCGCTAGGCCTCGTCGAGCGTCATGATGCGCACGAGGTCGAACCCCGAGACGATACCGCGCAGCTCGCGCTGCTCGACCGCGAGGATGCGCCGTGCGCGCATCTGGATCGCCTGGCTCGCGACGCGAAAGAGACGAGGCCGCGCACGTTCGCCGCTCCGAGCCGTCCGACCGCGGATTTGATCGTGTCCGCGAGACCGATCGTCACCACCGGCTCGCTCATGACGCGCCCGAGCGGCGTCTCGATGTGGTGAAACAAGACTGCGCGCATCGCGTCGCGCGTGCTGAGGACGCCAACGGCCTTTCCGTGGCGGAGCACGACGACGCGGTGGATGCGGTGTCGAAACATCTTCTCCGCGGCCTCGCGCACCGGCGCGCCTTCGTCGACCGTGACGACGTCGGTTCGCATCACGTCGGCCACGTCGTGCGGCGGCGCGGTGATCTGCGCGAGGTCGCCCGGTGTCGTCAGCGCGATGCGCGCGACGCGGAGTAGATCCGTCGTCGAGACGATTCCGCGCAGCGTTCCGTCGTCGTCGATGATCGGCACGGCCGAGATGTCGTGCTCTTCGAAGAGCGACTGAACCGCGTCGAGCTTCGTCGTCGGGCGCACCGCGACGAGCGTTTGGCTCATGTGCTCGCGGACCGGCGTCCTGAAGAGAGAGGTCACGACCCACTCCCAAGCACGCCGCATGCCGGCGTGGCGCGAGCGTCAGTACTTCTGAAAGCAAGCTCCCGCGCGACACACCCACGTGAACGCGGTGCCGTGCTGCGGATCTTGTGTCTCGCGATCGAGCACGTCGCACGACGCGCACGCCGCGCCCTCCGCGCACGCGCACGCCATCTCGCACGTGCCTGTGCCGCTGGTGCGCCGGCACGTCATTCCGCGCGCGCAGTCCGTGTCGACCTTGCACGTCGCGTAGATCCCGCCGACGCACTCGTGCTTCACCGCGTCGCACGTCGCGCACGCTTCGCTCTTCACGATGAAGCCGTCGTGGCATTCGACGCGCGTCGTGCCGTCGCACACCGTCGACGTCCCGGTCGCGGGGCACACGCGGCTCGTGTCGTGCTCGAGGACGCAGAACGCGACGTCTTGCTCGGGCGAGACGCACAAGTCCGTTCCGCCGCAACTGCCGACGCTGTCCCAGGTGTTCGAGGAGCGCTTGACGTGCGTCACGCCTCCTCCGCCGTTCCCGTAGTAGCCGCCGCCGTGCGCGTCGCACATCTCGACGTTGCCGAAGTTGCACCGCGTCGTGCCTCGTTTGCACTCTTCGCCGGGGAGCGCGCATGCAGAAGCGAGAAGAACCGCAGCCACCAAGATGAGAACGACGCTCCACATGGATCGCGCCGATCGGCCGAAATTCAGCCTATTTCGTCGCACTTCAAAAAGCATGACCCCGCTACAGCAAAGGTCGCGCCACGCGAGAGCCGCTCTCTACACCCACGACAAACGCATCGCGAGGACGCGCTCGTCACACATCTCCGGGATGTCTTTTGCGTACGCGCGTTCGCAGAACAGCTCGAGCATGCTCCCTACGATCGTTCGCATCGTGACGCGCAGGTAGCGAAGCCCCGCGACCGGGAACCCGACGATCTCGAGCCGCGCGTCTTTCGGCCCGAGCCGCGCGACGCCGATCGCTCCACCTCCGCGAAACGTTCGCGTCCAGATCCGCGGCGTCTGCGCGAGCAGCGTCCACGGCGTCACGCCCATGCCTTGCGCCATCCGCACGATGAACGCGATGTGCGTCTTGCTGGCCTTCTTCGTCGCTTCGATGCCGATCTCCAAGAGCTCGTCCGCCGGCAGCAGCAGTCGATCGCATGCGCTGTAGTGCGCGTGTGCAATCTCCATCGGCAGCCACTCGCCGGCGATGATGTTGAGGAGCACGTCGCGGTGCTCCCGCGCGATCTGCGCTTCGTACCGCTCGCGAAGCCCGCGCGCCTTCAACGTCCCTTGCGACGCCGTGATCCACGTGCTTCGAAAGTGCGTCGCGTTCGGAACCCGAGTCCGCGGCGCCGGCAGCGGAACCAGCCAGTCGTCCGAATCGTTCGGATTCGCTTCGGAGCCCATCTTTCCGCAGTGTACGTCGACGCGCGGACGGCTGCTGAGATCCGTGCGCTGCGCGGTTTCCGCCGCTCCGTCTGGCGAGTGGCTCACCGCGGAGGAGGCGGCGGCGGCACGAAGACGACGCGCAGATCGAGCCCGCCCGGGTACATGTAGCTCGTGCGCGAACCGTAGCCGTAGACGATGAGCCCGAACGGCGAGCTCCCGTGGATCTCGTGCCCTTCGCTCGCGCCGGTGAGCTGCACGTGCGCGACGCCGAACTGCTGCCCGCCGACTTGCGTGTACGTGGACACGGGGATATCGACGCCGTCGAGCGTCACGACCGTGCCGAGCGCCGCGATGACGTCGATCCAATTCTCGGAGTACGTCGACGGCGCGAGGAACGTGTACGTCGTGCGGTATTGGAGGAGAGATATCGCCGGCGATTGGCTTGGATCGCCGAGGTCGGGGTTGGGCGTGCCGCCGTCGGTGACGTTGGCGTACTCGCCGAGCATGTATTGATTCACGGCGATGCGGCCGTTGGCGACCATCGCGAAGCTCTTGTCGACATCAGGCAAGTCGACGACGTCGCCGGTGTTCAAGAGAACGCCGTTCCGGCCGCTCACCGGCGGATCGAACGCGACGCTGGTGTTGTCGTAGAGCCCCATGAGCCGCACCCACTGGTGCTCGCCGTGCGGCGTGTGCGGGAGCGACACGATGTACTGGGTACCGAGCGTCTGCACCGGGAACATCGAAGACTCGAGGTGATCGCACGCCTTCTTGTTCTCGGGAATGAAGGTGCAGCCGTGTCCGGCGTATGTGACGACCGGTTTGTCGGCGTGGATGATCGAGCCGGACAGATCCGCCCCATACTTTGGAACGCGAATGTCTCCCGTGTCGGAGAACATCTCGAGCACGTCGCCGCGGTTGAGCGCGTACGTGTGCTGATCGCCGCGGATCATGATCGGCGGCCCCGCGTCGGGGACGCCTTGCACGCGCCCGCCCGGGTACACCGTCACGTTCGTCCCGTCTTGCGTCGCGGTGACTGCCAAGAATCCCGGCGTCGCGCCGAACGACGGCCATGCGAGGACCGGGTAGTCGCCTGTCGCGACCGTCGACGGCAAGAGAAGCGTCGCGTCGTTCGAGAACGAATAGCAGTGCGGCCCCGCGCCGCCGTCGCCGTAGCCCGGACACGGCGCGCCCGCGTCGATCTCGTATTGAAGCGCGCTGAATTGATAGACGCTGACGGGGAAATCCACCTGCACGTGGTACGCGCCGCCGACGACGATGCGGCTCTTGCCGGGATCGCCGACCGCCGTGTTCTGGTCGAACGACGGGCCTTTGAGCGCCGTCACCCACGGGAGCGGAATCGCCAAGACCGCATTGGCGGGCACCATCACCGTTTTCGCGCTCGGCAACGCGCCGCCCGAGACCGTCACCGTGACCGCGAACGTTTGCGGATTCGACACCGCGACCGCAAAGTCGAATGCCTCGTACACGGGATTGAGCGTGACGGTCGGCCAGTAGTCGCAACCGATGTAGCTGTGGCGATTCTCGGACTCGGCGCACGTCTTCGGAATCGGCGATTGCGATCCTTGGTCTCCACTGACCATCGCGTCGCCGAAGTTGATCCCGCCATCGTCGCCCGACGAGTCTAGGTTCACCGTCGCGTCCGCGCTCCCGTCCGCGCCGATGCCGGCGTCTCCGCCGAAGCCAGGGCTTCCCTTGTCGGAGCCGCACGCGAGGAACACGCTGCCGCAGGCGGTGAGCGTCCCGACGATCAAGGCGAAGCCCGCGCGGCCCAGGGAAGCGCGCGCCTTGTCGTTCACAAGGCCAAAGTCTGTGCGACGCATGATGATGTCTCGCCTCCCCGTTACCGACCCGTGACCGGGCTGCCGAGCGTCGTCGAGTTCCAACGGAAGTTGTCGAGAATGACCGCCGAGTCGAGGATGCCGTCGTGCTCGTCGAATACGATGAAGCTCAGCGTGAATGTCTCGCCCGGCTTGATAGGCGCGGTCGTTTTGAGCCAGTCGGTCGCGCCACTGCCCAAGTTGCCATTGCCGTTCGTCAGCCCCGAGCCGGCATACGGAATTTCGTATCCCGTCTTGTTGAGGAGCGAGAGCGCGCCCGTGCACGTGTGATTGTACCCGTACTGCCCGACGGTGACGCTCGTGCAGTCTTGGAAGAACGAGTTGTTCACGTTGACGCGGTGGCCCTGCGGATCGAACGCGATCTGGAAGGGCTGCGCGTATTGCTGCGACGTGAGCATCGCGAGGAACGTGTCGTTGAATCCCTGGCAGACGTAGACCGGGTATTCCTCGCTGAAGAAGTTGAAGTCGAACGTGAACGACCCGGCGTTGCTAGGCGCTTTGAGCGTGAGGCGGAGCTCGGTGTAGTCGTGAATCGCGATCGGCGTTTCGTCCTGCCCCGAGCCGCACGGGTTCGTGTTCTGGGCGGCCGGGAGCGGGCTCGGGTGCGTGAACGCGTTCATGAGATCGGTGCCGTCGCCGGTGCGGTACGCGGGCGTGTCCGTGTCGTCGTCCGCGATTCCCGTCGACAAGAAGGCCATGTACTGGCCCTTCTTCGGCACGAAGGTCGTGCCCATGTGCTTCGTCACGCGGTGCGCACTCGCGTTGTTCGGCCCGTAGAATCGCGCGTCGACGATCGTCTTGCAGCGCGGGTCGACGTTGTCGCAAATGTCTGCGGCCCAGGCGTAGTGCGCGGCGATCGTGTCGTGGCCGCTCGCCGCGATGTTTTGATCGCAAACGCGCAGGTTGTCGACGGTGCCGTCGCAGTCGTTGTCGATGCCATCGTGACCGACGGGGTCGGTCGCCGAGCTCGTGTCGAACGCGCACGGATTGACGAGCGAGTCGTGATCGTTGCAATCGCCCGCGCACGTCGTGAATCCGTCGTTGTCGTCGTCGAGGCAATACGACGCTTCGCTGTACCCGTCGGGGTGCGCGAAGCCGTCGAACGCATACGGCGCGTCCGCGTTGCCCGCGTCGCCGGTCGTGCTCGAGTCGCCGCCGCCGCTCGTGTCGGGGTTCGACGAGTCGAGCTGGATGCCGCCGTCGCTCTGCGCGCCGTCGATACCGATGCCCGAATCGCCGACGCTGGAGTCGACCGTCGTCCCGGCATCGCCATCGGTCGCTTGGCCGTTGTCGGACGAGCAGCCGCCGAGCAAACCAACGATCACGACACCGATGCCGCCCAGCGGGAGTGCGACACCTCGCGAACGCGAAGAGACGCGAGAAGAGAAGAAGCGCATGGTCCCTCGTCCTTGGGAGTGCTCGAGCGCTCGGCCGCTCGAGTCGAGCTCGGCGCGGATGCGAGTGAAGCCAAAAGAACTCCCACGTTGAGAGTACCAGCAAGGGCGGCGGGCGTGGGCGGAATATTATGACCTCGCTGTCGGGATTCCGTTGCCTCGCGCGGGACCTGGTGCGACGCTCTTTCTATAAGGGAGGCGTGTGCGCGAGTCCCGACTCGCCGCCGTGCCTCCTCCGGAGGTCGTGCCCATGCGAAGGTTGCTTGGTTATGCTGTGCTCGGCGGGCTCGGTCTCACGTTGGCCGGAGTCGGCTGCGGCGGAGGCGATTCGAGCGCGCCGTTCGGCGGCGACGACTCGGGAAGCTCGGGCGATACGGGCACCGGCGACGACGGATCGATCATCACGGGCGACGGCGGCATCGGCCAAGACGCGACGACAGGCAACGACGCCACGACAGGCAGCGACGGCGGCGGATCGAACGACGCCACGCTCGACATCGCGTTCCCCGACGGATTCACCGTCCCCGACACGAGCGTGGGCGACACCGGCGGCGGCGGCGATACGTCCGTCGGCTGCGCACCCAACGGGGTCACCTGCAATGGGACGACGGCGACGACGTGCACCAACGGAGTGACCACGGTCACGCAGTGCACGGGCGGCACGCCGCTGTGCGCGGACGGCTTCGGCTGCGTCGTGTGCGCGCCGGGGAGCGGTAGCTGCAATGGCAGCACCGGTTCCGTCTGCAAGAGCGACGGGAGCGGATACACGACGAACAACTGCGATCCGCTCATGGGGCTCTCGTGCAGCGGCGGCATTTGCCAAGGCGACTGCGCGGCATCGAACATCGGCCAGAGCTACATCGGCTGCGAATACTACGCAGTTACGATGCTCAATCACCTGCTCGACCAGGGGACATTCTTCTTCTCCGTGTCGATCTCGAACACATCGACGACGAACACGGCGACCGCCACGATCTCCGGCGGCGGCCTCGGTGCGGCGATCTCGCGCACCATCGCGCCGGGCGCGCTCGCCGAGGTCACGCTCCCGTGGGTGAAGCCGCTCTCGTGCGGTGTCGGCCCGTGCAACGCAGGTCAACCGCCGGCGCCGGGCACCACGCTCCAAGCCAACGGCGCGTACCGAATCCGCACCACCGAGCCGGTCACCGTCTACCAATTCAGCCCGCGCGATTACCAGATCGGCGGTGCATTCTCGTATACAAACGATGCTTCGCTGCTCCTGCCGGTCAATGCAATGACGGGCAACTACCGAGTCTCGAGCTGGCCTGTCTTCAACAATTGGCCGGGGCTCATCGCGATCGTCGCGACGCAAGATGCGACGAGCGTCACGCTCGCTCCCACGTCGGCGATCCTCGCCGGCGGCGGCATGGGGACGAACGGCGGAACGATCACGATGAACCGCGGTGACGTCCTCCAAGTGACGAACACGGGCCCCACCGGCCAAGTGTACGGCACCGACATGAGCGGCTCGCTCGTGACCGCCAACGCGCCGGTCGAGGTGCTCGGTGGGCACTCGTGCATCTACATTCCTGCGACGAGCGGTTATTGCGATCACATGGAGGAGGTCAGCTTCCCCATCGAGACGCTGCGCAACGACTACCTGGTCACGTTGCCGAACAACGTGAATGGCGCGCCGAAGCAGTACGTGAAGATCATCGGGACCGCGGCGAACACCGCGCTCGTCTTCAACCCCGCCGTCGCCGCGAACCAGACGATCGGCGCCGGCCAAGTGCTCACGTTCGAGGCGACGCAGCATTTCCGAGTGACGTCGAACGCACCGATCCTCGTCGCGCAATACATGGAAGGCGAGAGCCGCTTCACGTCGGGATCGAACACGTCGGGCGATCCGTCCGAGTCCGTCGCCGTCGCCACCGCGCAATTCCGGACGTCGTACCAGTTCGTCGCGCCGGCGAACTACATTCAGAACTGGCTCAACATCATCGCGCCGACGGGGACGGTCGTCTCCGTCGACGGCGCCAACTACACCGCGAGCACCGCCATCGGCGCGAGCGGATATGCGGTGACGTACGTCCCGCTTTGCGCCAACAATGCAGTGGGATGCACGGGCGTGCACAAAGCGACCAGCGCGGTTCCGTTCGGTGTTCAGGTCTATGGGTACGGCGCGTACACGAGCTACATGTACCCGGGTGGTCTCGACTTGAAGCGACAGTAGCCAACGCGCGCGGACGCTTGCTCAAAGCTTCCGCGTTCACTCCCGTTCTTCTCGCGACGCTGCTCGTCGCGCGCGTCGCCGCCGCGGACGTGCACGTTCTCACGCCGAAGGCCGAGCCGACGCTCAAGGCGACGTTCTCGCGCGTCGATGCGCCGTGCGCCGCCTCGCTCGAATCGATCGGCATCGATCGTAGCCGCATCACGCTTCACTACGAACGACCGCATTTCGAGATCACGCTCGTGCATCCCGACGCGAGCAAGGAAGGGCACCTCGTCGGACCTTACCGCGTGCTCGGCGGCGCGACGCCTGCGTGCCCCGATGCGCCGTCGCTGTTCGCGGAGCGCCTCGCGACACAGAGCCCCGAGGACCCCTGGGAGCGCGTTCGTGAACCGTCCGCGGATCGTCCGCAGTGGTCGCCTCCGTTTCCTCCGTGGGCGCGCGCGCTCGGCGGCGTAGCCGTCTTGCTCGTGCACGCGGCGCTCGTCATTCTCCTCGCGGTCACGGCGTTCGCGCGAAAGGCCGCAGACGTGCGCGCTTGGCTCGTCGCACCGCTCGCCGTGTCCGTCCTCGGTTGGTGCGCGCGATTGGCCACTACGCCTGTCGTCTTCAATTGGTATTCGATCACGCCCGAGAGCCCGTCCGGAATCGTCCTCTTGGGTCAAGGGTTCGTCGGGCTCGAAGAGCTCTTCCAACGTATGCCGTTCGCGGGGGCCGACGTGGACCACGTGTTCGCGTTCGTTCGTTTCTCCGGCGCGCTCGGGTGCGGTTTGGCCGTGCTCGTTGCCGAGAGACTCGGCATTCGTAGGCGCGACGCGGTCCTCGTCGGCGTGCTGATGGCATTGTCCCCCGCGCTCGTTCGGATGGGCGCGAGCGACGCGCCGCACCCGGTCGCACTGACGCTGTGGATGGCGTTCTGCTTGGCGTGGGAACGCGCGCGAACGGGAGGCGCGCGCGTCGTCGTCGCGTGGATGCTCGTCGGTGCGCTGTTGCCGTGGGTTCGCGCGGAGACGTGGATCTGGCTTCTCGCTGCCGTCGTGCTCTTTCCTCCGCGACGCGATACGTCTCGCGCAGCGTGGCTCGCTCTCGGCGTCAGTTGCCTGTCGGCGCTCCTCGTCGCGCTACCCTCCCTCCGAACGGCGCAAGAGCTTCGCGGCGGCTCGCTGCTCGCGTGGGTCTCGCTCCCCGTGAACGCGTGCAGCGGTCTGTCGCGCGCGCCCGTCGTGTTGGCGTGTTTGGTGTTGGCGGGCCTCGTCGTTCTCGCGCGTTCGGACAGGAGCCTCGCCGTGAGATGGGGGCTCGCGGTGCTGGCGATCGGTGCGCCCGTTCTCGCGAGCGGTCACACCGACATCAACGCATTGACGCTGCGCTACTATTTGCCATTGGCGTTCCTCGTCATGGTCGCGGTCGTCGTCGCCCTCTCCGCGCTCGGCGACGTCCTCGCGCCAAGACTCGCGGTGGCCCCGTTGATCGCCGCGACGCTTCTCTGCACTGCCGAGGCCCGCGGCTGGTTGGCTACGGACCGGCAGTACGTCTTCCGCCACGAGGTGGACTTCCTCCGCTCCACCATCGCTCGCCTGCCAAGCGACGCCCGCGTCTGCATGCTCGATCCCGCGATGAACCATGACTGGCCTGGCACGCACGTCGACTTCGACTCGGCGTGGTCACCGCGCGGTGGAGCCAAGTACGTCGGTCTCGAAGGCCGCCTCGTCACGGTCGCTGGAGACATGCCCGATTTCGGCCAATGCAATCATTACTACGAGACGGCGGCGTGCTTCTTCGAGCCGAAGGACGCGCGAACCGGCGACGACGTCGACCACGTGCAGCGGATCTGCGCAGCCTGGCGCGCGCACGTCGAACCGGAGCCGCTCGCGGAAGTGTGGGCCTCCCCAGTGTTTCAGGGCACGCCGTTCGCGGTCGAACGGGTCCCGCTGCGGTTGTTCCGCGTGCGGCGGTAGAGCAGCGCGACGATGATCGGAGCTACGCGCCCGGCGGAACGTAGTCAAACGGCATGTTCACCGACTTGAGCTCGCAGTACGCGCCGAGCCCCTCCGGTCCGAGCTCGCGTCCGATACCCGACTCCTTGTACCCGCCGAACGGCGTTGCGAAATCGAGCACGTACCCATTCACCGTGTACGTCCCCGTCCGCACGCGCTTCGCGATCGCGAGCCCGCGCGCATAGTCGTTCGTCCACACGCTCCCCGACAGCCCGTACCGCGAGTCGTTCGAGATCCGGATCGCGTCGTCCTCGTCTTCGTAGGCAATCACCGCCACGACCGGTCCGAAGATCTCTTCCTGCGCGATGTGCATTCCGTTCTTCACGTCCGCGAACACGGTCGGCTCGACGAACCACCCGCGATCGAGCCCGCGCGGTCGCCCGCCGCCCGTCGTGACGCGCGCGCCTTGCTCGCGCCCCGACGCGATGTACTCCTCGACGCGCTTTCGCTGCCGCTCCGAGATGAGTGGGCCGACGAACGTCTCGGCGTCGAACGGATCGCCCGTCTTCTGGCGATTGACCTCTTCGGTCAGCGCATCGACGACCTCGGCGTAACGCTTCTTCGACGCGAGGATGCGCGTCTGCGCGATGCACGCCTGTCCGCTGTTCATCATCGCGAACGGCAGGAGCTCGGGGATCTTCTGCGCGAGATCGACGTCGTCGAGGAGGATCGCGGCAGACTTCCCGCCGAGCTCCAACGTGACGGCGCGAAGCAGCTCGCCGCAAATCGACGCGACTCGTCGCCCGCCTTCCGGGCTCCCGGTGAAGCTGATCTTGTCGACGTCCGGATGGCGAACGAGGTGCTCGCCGAGCTCGCGCCCGCCGGCGACGATGTTGACGACGCCCTTTGGTAGCTTGGCGGCCATGATCGCGTCCGCGAGGAGGTAGGCGAAGAGCGGCGTCTCGGGCGGCGGCTTGAGGACGACGGTGCAACCTGCGGCGAGCGAAGGCGCGAGCTTGGTAATCGCGAGAAAGAGCGGGACGTTCCACGGAATGATCGCGCCGACGACGCCGATGGGCTCGCGCAAGACCCATGATTTCCCGAGCACGCCGTCGCGCAGCTCTTCGAACGAATACGTCCGAAGCATGTCCGCGTAGTAAGCGAGCACCATCGTCGGCGACATCGCCTGCACCGTCTGCGAGAACGTGATCGGCGAGCCGACCTCCCACGTCATCACGTCGGCGAATTCTTCCTGGCGCGTCATCAGCTCTTCGTTCAGCCGCGCGAGCGCATCGGCGCGATCGCTCGGCGACATGCGCGGCCACTCGCCGCGATCGAACGCGTCGCGCGCGGCGCCGACGGCGCGATCGATGTCCTTCGCGGTCCCGTCCGGCACGCGGCCGACCACGTCGAGCGTCGCGGGCGAACGGACCTCGATCGTCCCCGTCCCCGCAGGTTTCACCATCACGCCGCCGATGAACAAGTCGCCGTGGTCCCGCGTCTTCATGAAACACGTTCTACCCGGCACGGCGGGGGATGACAACGAGTAGAACGTGTTCTATTCTCGCCCGCATGCCGGCCTACGATTACGTCATCATCGGCGCCGGCTCCGCCGGCTGCGTCCTCGCCAGCCGCCTCTCCGAGGACCCCGCCGCGCGCGTCCTGATCATCGACGCCGGCTCGAGCGACGCGTCGCCGCTCTTCCGCCGCCCCGGGATGCTCGCGCTCATCTACCAAATCCCCAAGCTCAAGAAGAAGAGCGACTGGGGCTACGCGACGGCGCCGCAGAAGCACATGAACGATCGCGAGATGCCGTGGACGCGCAGCAAGATCACCGGCGGGTGCAGCGCGGTAAACGGCATGCTCTACATACGCGGCCATCGCGACGACTACGACGAATGGCGCGACATGGGGTGCGACGGGTGGGGGTGGGGCGACGTGCTCCCGCTCTTCAAGCGCTCCGAGCATCACGAAGACGGCGAGTCCGAATGGCACGGCGGGAGCGGTGCGCTCCGCGTGTCGCGGCAGCAAGAGATCTCCGTCGTCTCCGAGGCGTTCCGCGACGCGACCGCCAAGGTGTGCAACGTCCCCGTCATCGACGACTTCAACGGACCGTCGCAAGAAGGCGCGAGCGCGTACCAGCAGACGTGCGCCGATCGTCGCCGCTCGAGCACGTCGGTCGCGTTTCTCTATCCAGCGCTCGCGCGCCCCAACGTGCAGTTCATCGACGAGGCGCTCGTCACCGGCATCGTCATCGAGAAGGGGCGCGCGCGCGGGGTGTCGTTCGTGCGCCGCGGCGAAGCGCAGACGGTGCAGGCGGACGTCGAGGTCATCCTCGCCGCCGGCGTCATCGGCTCCGCGCAGATCCTCATGCTCTCCGGCATCGGCCCCGCGGCGCATCTTCGCTCGGTCGGCGTCGACGTCGTGTGCGATCTCCCCGGCGTTGGGAAGAACCTGCACGATCACCTGATGGCGCCGCTCCGCTTCCTCGCGACGAAGGACACCGGCCACACGAGCACGCCGCTCCATTTCATCGGCGGCATGATCAACGATTTTCTCTTCGACAAAGGATGGATCGGAAAGACGTTCCTCGAGACGGGCGCCTTCGTTCGCACGCCCGGCGCCGACGCTCGCCCCGATCTGCAGATGCTCTCGATCCCCTGGGCGTACCCCGAGCCGAACGACGACGGCCCCGGCGAGCCGGCGATCTGCAAGCAGCCGTGCTTCACGATGCTGCCGGGGCTGATTCGTCCGAAGAGTCGCGGCGAGATCCTTCTTCGATCGAACGATCCATCCGCCGCGCCGATCATCGATCCGCACTACCTCGAAGAGGACGACGACATGAAGGTCCTCGTCCACGGCATGCGCCTCGCGCGCGAGATCGCGCGCACCGAGCCGCTCGCGAAATACATCCTCGAGGAGGCGACGCCCGGTCCGAAGGCGACGTCCGACGACGACCTCCGCGCTGCCGTGCGCCTCTACGGCAAGACGATTTATCACCCCGTCGGCACGTGCAAGATGGGCGTCGACGCCGCGTCCGTCGTCGATCCCAAGCTGCGCGTCTACGGCATCGAAGGCCTCCGCGTCGCCGATGCGTCGATCATGCCCAAGATCGTCGGAGGCAACACGAACGCGCCGTCGATCATGATCGGCGAGAAAGCCGCGGACTTGGTGCGCTACGCCCGAGAATTCGAACAGGGAGATCGGAAGATCGGAAAGTTGGAAAAATCATCTTCCGAGCTTCCGACCTTCCTATGAAACCCTCTCCTTCTCTATCCGAAACGCGCTCCCTGATTTAGCCTCACGCGCGAATGAGCAGCGAAGAAGGCCACGTCCCGCACGACCCGTCCGTCGTCGCCGAGCCGCCGCACGGCATGACGGCGGACCTCGGCGCGGCCGCGATGGAGCTCGCCTCGGGCGGACGCGAGCTCTACTCGGTGTTCGTGCGGACGCTCTACTACGTGTTTCGCGGCAACCGAGACAAGGGCGCGGTCGTCGAGCAGATGTACGCGATCGGCAATCGCTCGATGTTCTTCATGACGATCACGATGGGCTTCATCGGAATGATCCTCGTGTTCCAAGCGGGCGTGCAGGCCAAGCGCGTCGTACCGGACATGACGCAGCTCGGCGCGCTCTTCATGCAGCTCCTCGTGCGCGACATCGCGGCGTCGCTCGGCGCGCTGATGCTCGCGACGCGCGTCGGCGCGGGCATCGCGGCGGAGATCGGCTCGATGGTCGTCACCGAGCAAGTCGACGCGCTCCGCATGTGCGCCGCGGATCCGATCGATTTTCTGATCGTGCCGCGCTTCCTCGCCAGCATCGTCATGACGACGGTGCTCGTCATCTGGGGCGGCGCCGTCGCGTTCTCCGCGGGCGCGGGGATGGCGTACTTCGCGTTCGACGTTCACCCGTCGACGTTCTTCAACTTGAGCCAGACCGGCTTCCCGGATCTCGCGACGGGCCTCACGAAGTGCCTCGCGTATGGCGCGGCGATCCCGATCGTCAGCGGCTACTGCGGCCTCTCGACCTTCGGCGGATCCGAGGGCGTCGGCTGGGCGACCACGCGCGCCGTCGTCAACTCGTCGCTCGCGACGATCATCCTGAACTTCTTCATCTCGGGAACGGCGCTGCTCCTCGGCTTCTTCTGAGAATCAGAACTTGTAGTTGAGCCCGAGCCCGATGAGATCCGCGCTCGCGTAGTAGCGTCCGCCGTTCACCGACTCGAACGCGGCGTTCCCTTTGATCGGATTGATGCGCGGGATCTGCGCGGTCGCCGAGTCGTTGTAGACGCTGCTCGCGAAGAGGTGCGCGTACACGCCG
>JAYVXB010000463.1:0-15230 GCA_043785585.1 Deltaproteobacteria bacterium
ATGCGGCCGGACGAGTGGAAGGCCGTCGTCGATCGCATCGTCGTCCACGCCGAGCGCGCGCCGATCACGCTCCTCGTCGATACCGCTTATTTTGCCTACAATGCGCACGATCCGCGCGCGTTCCTGAAGGCGCTCGTGCCCCTCGTCGGCAAAGCGGGGCTCCTCTTCGCGTGGAGCGCCTCCAAGACGTTCACGCACTACGGCCTCCGCGTCGGTGCGCTCGTGGCCTGCGTCGCGGACGAAAAAGAGCGCGGCGCGACCGAGTCGGCGCTGGTCTACTCCTGCCGCGGAACCTGGTCGAACTGCAGCCGCGGAGGGCTGCTCGCCGTCACGCGTCTCCTCGCCGAGCGCCCCCTCGCGCTCGCGTGCGACACCGAACGCGACGCGCTGAAGGAAATTTTACGCGCGCGCGTGTCGGCGTTCAACGCCCTCGCGCCCGGCCGTGGCCTCCGCTACCCGCGGTACGAGGGCGGCTTCTTCGTCACCGTCTTTCACGACGACGCGCTCAAGAAGGCCTTGGCCATGAAGGAGCGCGGCGTGTTCGTGGTCCCGCAATCGCCACCCAAGAGCGGCGGGACAAACGATCGCGGCGCGCTGCGCGTCGCGCTCTGTTCGGTCGCGGAGAAGGACGTCGCTCGTCTGGTCGACGCGCTGGCCTAGCTAGCCCGTCTGGAGGAGCCGCGCGAGCTCGCCGGCGCGATCGAGCGCGTGGAGCTCGTCGCACCCGCCGACCGGGCTCCCGTCGATGAAAATCTGCGGCACCGTGCGGCTGCCCGTCGCCACGGTCAGGCGCGCGCGCGCCGGCGCGTCTCCGTCGACGTCGACCTCATCGAAGGCGATCTGACGCTTGTTCAGCAGCCGCTTTGCGCTGACGCAATAGCCGCACCAACGGGTGGTGTAGATGACGACGCGGGCGCCCACTGCCTTATCTTGGGGTCACTGCCGGCGATTCGCCAGCCCCTTTCCGCGTGATAGCCTCCAAAATTCCATGGCCGCCGAGCAGACGATACATCTTGAGCGCTACGCCGCCGACGCCAAGGCGCTCGTGGCGGGCGCGCAGGCGCTAGCCGACGAGCGCAAGCACGCGCAGGTCGATCCCATTCACCTGCTCGCGCGCGCCATCGATCGCGACCGCGGCGTCGCCGAGGTCTTTCGCAGAGCAGGCGCGGATCCGGCGGACGTGGCGGTCGAAGCGGAGACGCAGCTCCATCGCATCCCGAAGACGAGCGGCGGCCTGGCGTACTTGTCGACCGCGATGCTCGGCCTCCTCGCGCGCGCCGAGAAAGAGTCGGACGGCAAAGCGGTGCTGGTCGATCACCTGCTCAACGCTCTCTCGCAGGAGCTTCGCGGCGGCGCGGCGGTCGTCCTCCAAGCGTTCGCGCTCGGCCCCGGCTCGTTCCGACCGCACATGGGCGCGCTCAAGACCGTACCGAAGGATGGCGGCGGGGGCGGCGGCGGCGCGCAGGCCCCCCTCGAAGCTTCGCGCTTCACGCGCGATCTCATCGAACGCGCGCGGCAGGGGGGCTTCGATCCCGTGATCGGGCGCGACGTCGAAGTGCGCCGTTTGCTGCAAATTCTCGAGCGGCGCCACAAAAACCACCCGCTCTTGGTGGGCGAGCCGGGCGTCGGGAAGACCGCCATCGTCGGGGCATTGGCGATGCGAATCGCCGCCGGCGACGTGCCCGAGAACTTGACCAAGCTGACCATCCTCGAGCTCGAGACCGGCGCGCTCGTCGCCGGCGCAAAGCTCCGCGGCGAGATCGAAGAGCGATTGAAGCAGGTCATCGGCGCGGTCAAAGGCTCGATCGGCGCACCGAGCGACACGCTCCTCTACATCGGCGGGATCGACTCGCTCCTCGGCCAAGGAAACGCCGGCAGCGGCGTCGGCGATCTGCTCAAGCCGATGCTCGCGCGCGGCGAAGTGCGCCTCCTCGCGTCGACGACGCCGGACGGGCTTCGCAAGATGAGCGACAAGGATCCGGGGCTCTTGCGCCGCTTCTCCGTGTTGCAGATCGACGCGCCTACGCCGGATCAGGCGATCGAGATCTTGCGAGGGATCGCGACGCGGTACGAGTCGCACCACAACGTGCAAATCGGCGATCCGGCGATCGTCGCCGCGGTCCGGCTCGCGAAGCGGTACGTCCAAGATCGCGCGTTGCCCGACACGGCGATCGATCTCCTCGACGAAGCGGCGGCGCGCAAACGCGTCGAGATCGACGGCGTCCCCGCGGCGGTCGACGATGCGATTCGCCGACTCGCGTCGCTCAAGGCGCAGCTCGCGTCGCTCGCGGGTGACTCCGACTCGATGAGCACGAAGACGCGCGACCGGATCGAGAAAGAGCTGAAAGAGCTCGAGCCGACGGTCATCCAGATGCGCGCGAAGCTCGACTCGCGGCGCGGCGCTCTCGCAGCGCGCGCGACGCTCCGCGCGGAGCACGACAAGCTCGCGACGCAGCTCGAGGACGCGCGCAAGAAGCAAGACTTCGCCAAGCTCGGCGAGCTCGAGCACGTGCAGATCCCAGACGTGAAGCGCCGCCTCGACGCGGCCGAAGCCGCGGTAGGCAAAGATGGTCCCACCGAAAGCGCGAACGTCGTCGGTGAACAAGAGGTCGCGCTGGTGCTCGGCGATTGGACCGGCATTCCGATCGCGCGGATGCTCGAGTCCGAAGCCGACAAGCTGCTCAAGATGGAAGACCGGCTCGCCAAGCGCGTCGTCGGGCAAGACGAAGCGGTCAAGTCGGTCTCGCGCGCGGTGCGACGCGGGCGCGTGGGCTTGCGCGATCCCGGAAAGCCGATCGGATCGTTTTTGTACTTGGGCCCGAGCGGCGTCGGAAAGACCGAGCTCGCGAAGGCACTCGCCGAGTTTCTCTTCGACGACGAGCAGTCGATGACCCGCCTCGACATGAGCGAGTTCATGGAGAAGCACATGGCGCAGCGCCTCGTCGGCGCGCCGCCCGGGTACGTCGACAGCGAAGAAGGCGGCTTCCTCACCGAGGCCGTGCGTCGCCGTCCGTACAGCGTTCTGCTCTTCGACGAGGTCGAGAAGGCGCACGCCGACGTCTTCAACCTGCTGCTCCAAGTGCTCGACGACGGCCGCCTCACCGACGGCCGCGGTCGCACCGCCGACTTCTCGAACACGGTCGTCATCATGACGAGCAACATCGGATCGAAGCGCATCCTCGAGACCGATCCGAAGCTCTTCGAGACGCACGAAGGGCGCGAGGCGCTCCGCGACGTGATGCGCGAAGAGCTGCGAAACTTCCTGCGTCCCGAGTTCTTGAACCGCATCGACGACATCGTGCTGTTTCGAGCTTTGTCGAAGAAAGACCTTCGCGGCATCGTCGACATCCAGCTCCGTCGCCTCGAAAAGCTCGTCGCCGATCGCGAGCTGAAGATGCAGCTGACCGACGCGGCGAAGAACGCGCTCGTCGATCTCGGGTACGAACCTGCGTTCGGTGCGCGCCCACTCAAGCGCGCCATCCTGAAGAAGCTGCAAGATCCGCTGGCGGAGCAGCTCCTCGCGGGCGGATACGCGCCGGGGAGCATCGTCTGCGTGGACGTCAAAGACGAGGAGTTCATTTTCTCGAAGGGCTGACGCGATGCGTGTGCCGCGATGACGACGAGCGTGATCCAGAACATCGTCCTCGTGCGGCACGACGCGTCGATCGCGAACGTCGATCCGAGCGTCTACAAGCGGATGCCCGACCACATCATCCCGCTCGTCGAGCTCGACTCGCCGCGCGCGAGGCACGCCGCCGATTTGATCCGCGCGCTCGGTCTCGCCGTCGACGCGACATGCTCGTGGTGCAGCCCTTACGTGCGCTGCCGGCAGACCGAAGAGGCAGTGCTCGCGCACGCGTTCGGCACGGCCGCCGCGCAGGTGCGAAGGCGCGAGAGCTTTCTCCTCCGCGAGCAGGAGTTCGGCGACTGGGACAGCCTCACCGACCAGGAAGCGGAGCGCGAGCTCCCGCGCGCGTTCGCGAAGCGCAAGCTCCTCACCGACAACCTCGGCAAGTTCTACTACCGGTATCCGAACGGTGAGAGCCGCGCAGACGTCGTCCTCCGCGTCCTCGTGCTCATGGGCAAAGTGCACCGATCGGATTTCTCGAATCACCTGCTCTTCCTCCACGGCGTCACGCAGCGCGCGTTTCGGATGGCGTGGCTCAACCTCGGCGTCGATTGGTTCGAGGAAGAAGCGAACCCGTCGAACGCGAGCGTGCTTCAGATTCGGCGCGACACCACGCGCGGGTGGGTCGAGCGGTATCTCCCGGACGGGCCGGAGCACGCGACCGAGTGGCGCCGAGCCGTCTCGCGATCCACGCCGTGAACATCGCTCGGAGCCGGCGATCGCCTCGACCGGTTCGGGGCTCATTCTTGGCGCGTGGCGAGGATCGTGGTGTAAACGGAGCGGATGCACGTTCACTTCGTCGGCGTGTCCGGCACCGGCATGGGGGCGCTCGCTGCGCTCTTCCGGGAGGCGGGGCACGACGTGAGCGGCTCGGACACGTCGTACGATCCGCCGATCGGACCGGCGCTGCGTGCGATCGGCGTGCGCTGCCTCGATGGGTACGATCCGTCGCACCTCGAGCCACGCCCCGATCTCGTCGTCGTCGGCAACGTCGTGCGTCGTACGAACGTCGAAGCGGCCGCGGCGGAGAGCCTCGGCCTCGCGCGCACGTCGATGTCGGCGGCGCTCCGCGAGCATTTCCTCGCGCGTCGCAAGCCGCTCGTCGTCGCGGGTACGCACGGAAAGACGACGACGTCGGCGATGTGCGCGTGGATCCTCGCGCGCGCCGAGCTCGAGCCCGGCTGGTTCATCGGCGGCATTCCGAAGAACCTTCCGGCGGGCGCGGCGATCGGTCGCACGAAGCGAAAGCTCACGGGAGACGGGGGCCCTGCACCGTTCGTCGTCGAAGGCGACGAGTACGACGCGGTCTACTGGCACAAGCGTCCAAAGTTTCTCGACTACGTCGGCGTCGGCGCGAACGACGTCGTCATCGTGACGAGCGTCGAGTACGACCACGTCGACATCTACCCCGACGTCGCTTCGTACGAAGCCGCGTTCCGCGATCTCTTCCTCGCGTTGCCTCCCGACGGCCTCGTCGTTTGCGACGCGCGCGACGCGCGGCTGCGTGCGATCGCGAAGGAGCACGCTCGATCGCGCGTGACGTTCTACGCGCTCCACGGCGACGACACCGGCGACGTCACGCCGACGTGGCTCGGAGCGCCTGCGCCCGTCGACGCGAGCGGCGCGCAGCCGTTCGATCTCTACGCGGGCGGCGTGTCGTGCGGCAGGTACACGATGCGCGTGCCGGGCGCGCACAACGTTCGCAACGCGGTCGCCGCGATCGCGGCGTGCGCCGAAGGATTCGGCGTCAACGAGCGCACGTCGCGCTCCGCGCTCGCCGTCTTCGAGGGCGTGCGACGCCGCCAAGACCTCATCGGCGAGCCCGACGGCGTGCGCGTCTACGACGACTTCGCGCACCACCCGACCGCGGTCGACGAGACGCTCCGCGCGTTCAAATCGCGTCATCCGAACGGCGCGCTGTGGGCGGTCTTCGAAGCGCGAAGCGCGACGGCGTGCCGCGCGATCCATCAAGCCGAGTACCCCGGTGCGTTTCGCGTTGCCGACCACGTGCTCCTCGCACCGCTCGGGCGCGCGAACATTCCGGAGGCCGAGCGCCTCGATCTCGACGCGGTCGCGCGCGGCATCGGTCCGTCGGCGCGCGCGATGCCGACGATCGACGCGATCGTCGACGCGATCGTGGAAGGCGCGGCGCCCGGCGACACCGTCGCGCTCTTGTCGAACGGCGCGTTCGGCGGGATCCACGCCAAGCTCATCGACCGCCTCGCCGCGCGCGGCGCGAAGCGATGAGCTCCCTCACGACGAGCGAGCTGCAAAGCTTGGCGGAGATCGCACGCGACGCCGCGCGTGAGGCGGCCGCGCACGTCGCGACGGGATGGCGCAAGCACCCCGTCGCCGAGCACAAAGGGAGCATCGACTTGGTGACGCGCTTCGATCGCGAGAGCGAAGAGATCCTCCGCGATCGCCTCGGTCGCGCGACGAGCTTCGCGTTCGTCGGCGAAGAGACCGGCGGTGCCGAAGCACGCGAGGGCGCGCCGTGTTGGTACGTCGATCCCATCGACGGCACGACGAACTTCGTCCACGGTCACTTCTTCTACTGCGTGTCGGTCGGGCTCGCGGCCGGCGGACTCCCGCTCGTCGGCGCGATCGTCGCACCTGCGCTCGGCACCGAGTGGGTCGGGATCGCCGGTGGCGCGTCGACGCGCAACGGAGAGCCATGTCGCGTGAGCGCGACGGCAGACTTCGCGCAGTCGTTCCTCGCGACCGGATTCCCCTACGACCGGGCCACGAGTGACGACAACAACTTCGACGCCTTCGTGGCCCTGAAGAAGCGCTGCCAAGCCGTGCGTCGCTGCGGCGCGGCCGCGATCGATCTGTGCCTCGTCGCCGACGGGACGCACGACGGGTACTGGGAGAAAAAAGTGAAGCCGTGGGATCTCGCCGCGGGCGCCGCGATCGTCCTCGGCGCGGGCGGCCGCATCTCGCGCTACGACGGCAGCGCAGGCGACATCACCGCCGACGAAATGATCGCAACGAACGGCAAGATCCACGACGCGCTCGTGCGCGAGCTCGCCGCCGTACGAACCTCCCGAGAGGATTGAACAGGAAGATCGGAAGATCGGAAGGATCGGGGAAATCGAGAAACTCTCAAACTTCCGATCTTCCGATCTTCCTGTGAAAAAATCTCACTCGTCGACGTGGCGATAACGCACGCCATGCCGCACGCGCGTCCCTTCGCCGATCGCGGTCGCGATGCGAATGAACGTCCACGCCGTGCCGCGGAGCTTCGCGAGCTTCGACGGTCCGACGCGCTCGAAGTACGGAATCGGCAGCTCGGCGACGTGGTAGTGCGCCTTCGCCGGAAGAATGAGCGTGTGGAGCGGGAGCGCGTCGCCCGAGCCGTCGAAGTCGAACGCGCGCGTGACCGACGAACGGTAGCCGCGCATGCCGCTGTGCACGTCGGTCGTCGGGATACCGTGGACGATCTGCGCCGTCGCCGCGAAGAAGCGGTTGGCGACGAAGTTCGGCACCGGCATCTCTTTGGGGTAGCTGTGCGTGCGGGTCGTGTTGACGACGTCGGCCCCCGCCTCGAGCAGCTCGCGAATGCGCGGGATGGTCGCCGACGGGTACGTGAAGTCGCAGTCGAGGTAGATGAGCGCTTCGCTGTCCTTCGCGGCCTCGTACATGAGGCGCTCCATCGCCGGACCGTGGCCGCGCGGCGGGAGCTGACGAACGACGCGCGCGCCGAGCCGGGTCGCGATGTTCGGCGTGTCGTCGCTCGAGCTGTCGACGATGAGGATCTTTGCGTCGGGCGCGTACTTGCGGATGTCCGCGATCATCGGCTCGATGCTGTCGATCTCGTTGAGCGTCAGCATGCCGACGGTGAGCGAGAGCGGACCGGGCTTCGGCGGACGGCGCGCGACGACCATCGCTTGCCCGACGCGCGTGCGCGGCATCTTCGTGATGAGCGAGTGGATCGATTTCGCGAAGCGCGTGTAGAGCGGCGACTCGGTGTCGTCTTCGACGCGCATGACCTCGAGGCCGGCGTCTTCGATGATCTTGATCGCGTTCTCGCCGCGGAAGACGGCGTCGTCGGTGCCGCGACCGCGCGGGAGATCGACGAGGATGTGGCCGCCGTCGCTGAGCGACTCGGCGCGACGGCGGAGAGCCGCGACCGGATCGCGCTCGAGCGTGAGTGACTCGCCGAACATGATGAGGTCGACGCCGCGAAGCTCGGTGCCTTCGTCGATGCGCTGGATGCGGTGCAGCTTGCCGCCGCGCCCCTCGATGATCTCGGCGGCGCCGTGCGCGACGCGACCGATGAGGATGGCCGTGCGCGGATGCCCGACGAGCCGGCCGAGCGGCGTGCGCGGCGGGAGGATCGGAGACGTCGACGTCGGCGCGGGCGAAGCGGGTGATTCTGCGCGTCCGTTCGAGTGGGAAGAGGCTTCGACCATGGCGCGGGGGGTATAGCAGCTTGCGCTCTGCAAGCTTCCGAAAAGTGCCGCATGGTGCTTGCCTGGGCAGCGCGGCTGTTCTCGGACTTCGGCCTCGTGTAGAAACGTCGCCGCGTGCATACGCCGTACACGTCCAGCTTCGGTGACGCCGTCGCGGTGGCGGGAACCTCGGCGGCAGCGGTCCTCAGCGCCGTCGTGTGGCGCCGACCACCGAAGTCGATCGTCGCCTCCGTCCTGCTCTTCGCAGCGATTTGGCTCGCCGCAATCTCGCCGTTCGAGGCCAAGCTCCTGACCGATCTCGGCGCGACCCTGTCGCCCGAGCACACCGCGTTCGTCCTCGCGCTGACGCGTGTCGCCGTCGTCCTAGCGTTCGTGATCGCGCCGCCGCGCCTCTTCGCCCTCCCGGTCGCCGTTGGCACCGTCGGCCTCTGGAAGATCGCCGCGTACCTCAAAGAATCGGACGCCGAGATCGCCGTCCTCCACGTCGCGTTCTTCGCCGCCGCGTACGCCATCCACGTCCGCCTCGCGTCGCGCCCGGCAAGCCCCGCCGTCACGCCCTCACGGATGCGCCGCCACGCGCTCCACGACACGCTCCTCTTCATGGCCGCGACGACGCTCGGAGGAATCGTCTGCGTCTACGTCCTCGAGCGCTTCTGCAACAGCGGCGACGAGTGGGCGTACACGTACCAAGCGGATCTCTTCGCGCACTTCAAAGCGTACGGCGACGTCCCGTCGTGCCCGGGGCTCTTCCAGAACTACTGGGTCTTCTTCTATCTCGGTCGCGCGTTCACGCAGTACACGCCGGGGTGGCCGCTCGTCATGGCGCCGTTTCAGCGGCTTGGGATCGGCTGGCTCGCGTCGCCGTTCGTCTTCGGCGCTCTCTGCGTCGCGATCGCGCGCCTCGCACGTCGCGCCGCCGCCGCCGATCCGACCGCGGACGAAAAGCAGATCGCGTGGGCCGGCACGATCGCCGGACTCTCCGCGCTCTTGCCGGTGGGGATGTTGCTCAACGCCGGCTCGCGCTTCTCGCACATGCTCGTCGCCGCGTGCTTCGCGTGGGCCGCCGAGTCCGCGTGCGCCATCGCGACCGCCGACACCTCGCGCCGCGCGCAGTGGCTCTGGGGCGCGGGCCTCGGCGTCGCCACGTCGCTCATGGTCGCCACGCGCTACCCCGACGGCTCCGCGCTCGGCGTCGGCATCTTCGTCGTCTTCGTGTACTGGCTCGTTCGCCGGCGCATCGGCTGGCGCGCGTTCGTCGCGACGACGCTCGCGTTCGGCGCGATCGCAGCGCTCTCGCTCGTCATCCTTCGCTTGCAGCTCGGCGAGTGGTTCAAGACCGGCTACTCGATCGCCGACCAATACTTCTCGTTCGCAAAGCCCGTCTTCAGCATGCCGAAGCCGAACGAGTTCAAGTACGGCGTTCCGCTCGGCACCGGCTCGTACATGTGGTGGCCGTGCGCGCCCGCGTTCGCCGTCGCGGGGTTCTTGCTCGCGCGCGGTCGCGGCATCGCGATCGGCTTCATGACGTCGATCGGTCCGCCGATCTGCATGGCGATGTACGCGGCGATCGAGTTCGGTCGTGGATGGGATTCGGGGTACGGGCCGCGGTACAACTTGCCCTCGGTCGTGCCGATGGCGATCGGCGGAGGTCTGCTCCTCGCGCCCGTCGTGCGCGACGCGGTGAGGCGCCACGGTGCGACCCTGCGTCGCGTCGGTCCCGCCGTCCTCGCGACAGCGGCGGTCGTCACCGCGACGTTCCGAATCGCGCCCCTCATCTACCCCGAAGCGCACTTCGAGGTTCACGAGCGCGACGGTACGCTCCGCGCGATCGCCGACGCGCACCTCACGCACTCCGTCGTCACGGTGAAGGGCGGCGAGGTCGGCATGGACCCGCTCGATCTCACGCAGAACCTCCCCTCGGACAAGAACCCCGACGTCCTCATTCTCCTGAAGACGTTCGGACCCGACTGGGAGTGCGGGCGGAAAAAGTACGCCGACCGCCAGTGGTACCGCGCCGTCGGCAAGACCGCCGACGTGAAGCTCGAGCCCGAGTGAAGCAGAGCGTGGACCTTCGCACCGAACGACTCCTGACGTCGGTCTGGTTCCGCGCCCTCTTCGCGGTGCTCTGCCTCGCGGCGCACCTGAAGGTCGCGGCGATGATGGGGACGGAGCGGTATGGCCTCCCGTTCAACTCCGCGCCGACGACGGCGCCGGCGTTCGCGAACGCGATGACCGATCGCGACGCGCAGCACTGGAACCGCCTCGTCGTGTCGCGGTGGGACAGCGGCCACTACATCGCGCTCGCGCTCCGGGGCTACACGGCGTGCCCGCAGAGCAGCCTGAAGAACCAGCCGCTCCTCCCGTACCTCGACACCTGCAATCTCTCTTTTTATCCGACGTACTCGCTGCTCGGTCGCTGGGCGAGCCTCGGCGGAAAGATCCCGATCGACTATGCGCTCCTCGGCGTGTCGCTCGTGGCGAGCTTCGCGCTGATCCTGCTCTGGACGTGCCGTTCGCTCACGTCGCGCATCGGCGTCGGCGGCGCGTACTTGTCGCTCTTGCTCTTCAACGTGTTCACGACCGGCTTTGCGCTCGTCACGATCCAGACCGAGCCGGTCTTTCTCGCGCTCACGCTCGCCTCGTTCGTGGCGCTCGATCGCAAGTGGTACCTCTTCGGCGCCGTCATCGCGGGCGCCGCGACGGCGATGCGCGTGAGCGGCGGCGCGACCGGCTTCGCGTATGGGCTCGCGCTCCTCGTCGCGACTGTGCGCGAGATGCCGCGCGGCAAGATCGCGCTCGCGACGCGCGCCGTGTCGCTGATCCTTCCGGCGTGGGGACAGCTCGCGCTCTTCGGGTACTTCAAGTGGCGCTTCGACGATCCGTTCATCTACTTCCACGCGCACGCGGCGCGCTTCAGCCGAGACGGATGGGGAGCGTCGATCTTCGATCCGGATCCGATCCTGCGCGCGATCGACATGCCGCTGCACGAGATGCTCTTCATCTTGCCGTGCATGATGATGCTCTTCCTCGGCCATCGCGAAGCGCTCCGTCGCTTCGACGTCGTCGGGCGCACGTTCATGTACGCGCTCTTGATCACCGGCCTCGGCATCGCGCTCTACGGCAGCTTCCCGCTCGCGTTCGCCGGAATGAATCGTTACCTGCTCCACGCGCTGCCGCTCTTCTTCGTCATCGCGTCGGTGATGAAGAAGCGCCTCGCTCTCCTCGCGCTCTGGGCCGGCTTCACGATGTGGCACTACTGGCAGGTCGATCTCTGCTTTTACGAAGGCGGCCCGGGCAACGCCTCGCTTCAGATTTGCCACGACACGCATTGGATCGGGCACTTTTGAAAGGGTGCTATGGAAGCCGAACGCGAATGACCGGAATCATCGAACGCGTCCTCAAGCTTCCGCTCCTCCAACGCACCGCGCAGACGGCGGCGCACTGGGTCGATCTCCAGTGGACGCTCATCGTCGACGACTTGAAGAGCGTGGCGCCGCGTGCGCACGGCGATCTCCTCGACGTCGGTTGCGGCGAGAAGCCGTACGAGTCGTTCTTCACGCCGTACGTGACGAGCTATGTCGGCGTCGAGCACGAGGCGACGTTCGCCCTCACGCACGCGGCGAAGCGAGGCGCAGGTCCGGACGTCTACTACGACGGCACGCGACTCCCCTTCGACGACGCGAGCTTCGACACCGTCTTGAACGTGCAAGTGCTCGAGCACACGCCCGAGCCGCAGCAGCTCGTGAACGAGATGGCGCGCGTCCTCAGGCCCGGCGGTCTCTTGATCGTGAACGTGCCGTTCTCGTTTCGATTGCACGAAGAGCCGCACGACTACTTTCGCTACAGCCCGCACGGGCTTCGTCACATGACCGAGCGCGCGGGGCTCGACGTCATCGAGATCGTTCCGCAAGGGAGCTTGTGGAGCTTGCTCGGGCACAAGCTCAACTCGTACCTCGCGTTTCACGTCGCGCGGATGGGCGGCGTCACGCAGGCGCTCGGGAAGTCGGCGCAAGAGGCGACGAGCAGCGCCAAGCCGCGATTGTGGACCGTGCCGGCGGTGCTTCCGCTGATGGCGTCCGTGAGCGCGGGCGCGCGCGTGCTCGATCGCACGCTCCCCGACGCGACCGAGGCGCTGAGCTTTCGCATGCTCGCGACGCGCCGCCGCGAATGATCTCGCCGCGGCTCCGCACGGTGCTCGCTCTCGCGATCGTCGCCGTGACGGCCGCGTACATTTGCTTCGATCTCGCGCGCGACACGTCGACGTACGGCTCGCACGACTGGGACGCGATGGAGTCGTATCGACTCCTCGTCGTCGATTCGATCGTCCGCTTTCGGCAGTTTCCGTTTTGGGACCCGTTCACCTGCGGCGGGCATCCGGCGTGGGCGGCGCCCGAGAGCGCGACGACCGTCGTGTCGCCCGTGCTCCCCGCCTATCTCCTCTTCCCGCTCCCGCTCGCGCTCCGTGCCGAGATCGTCATCTTCCTCGCGCTCGCGCTCACCGGGACGTGGCTCCTCGCCGCGCGCTTCTGCAAGGATCCGCTCTTCCGGAGCGCCGTGTGCGTCGTCGCCGTGATGAACTCGCGATGGGCGCTGCAGGCCGGCGCGGGCCACGCCTGGCACCTCACGTACGCATGGCTTCCGTGGGCGATGTGGAGCTTCCTCCGCGCGAACGACGCGACCGACGCGCGCGCGCGCGTTCGTTGGATCGCGGCGACGGGATGTTTTCTCGCGCTCCTCGTCTACACCGGCGGCATCTACCCGCTCCCGCACACCGGGCTCGCGCTCTTCGCGTGCGGCGCGTTCGTCGCGTGGCGATCGAAATCGTGGCGACCGATCGCGAGCTCCATCCTCGCAGGCGTGCTCGGCATCGCGCTCGCCGCGCCCAAGCTCGTCCCGCTCCTCGACACGATGTCGAAGTTCCCGCGCACGGTCTACTCGCGCGAGTACCTCGATCCGATCTCGCTCGTGCGTACGTTCACCTCGACGGAGTCCGATCGCGTGAGGTGGCCATTCTGGCACACGGACTGGGCGTACCACGAGTATGGGATCTACATCGGCTCGTTCGCGCTCGTTGCGATCGCGCTCGGCGCGTGGCGTACGCCGAAGGACGCGACGCTTCGCGCGCTGAGGCTCACAGGGTTCGTCTTCCTCGCGCTCTCGCTCGGGATGATCGGACCGTGGTTCGTTCTGCATCTCGTTCCTCCGTTCAGCTCGCAGCACGTGCCGTCGCGTTTCGAGTACCCCGCGCTCCTCTTCCTCGCGATCGCGGCGGCGGCCGCGGGCGAGGCGAAGCTCGAGGAGATCAGGGAACGCGGTGCGCGTCCGCGCATCGTGGAAGCGGCGGTCGTCGTGCTCGCGTGCCTCGTCGCGATTCCGATCGCGCACGAGTCACGTCGTTCGCTCGCGAAGGGCTTCGGCGTCGTCCTGCCGCCGGTGACGCGCCACGATCGGTACGAGCAGACGTACGAGGTGCCGCCGGAGCTCGAGTACGGGGACGCGAACGGACCCGCGTCGGTCACGATTCACCAAGCGAATGCCGGCGTCATTCGATGCAGCACGTTCCACGCTTTCAACCACACGACGTGGGCGCTGCACGGTGGGCGACCGCCCGGGATGGGCGCGACGGGGATCGGCGAAGAGAGTTACCGCGGCGAGGCGTACCTCGAGTCGGGAGCGGGCACCGCGGAGATCGTGCGCTGGTCACCGAACGAGATCGCCGTGAGCGTGCGAGGCGCGCGCATCGGCGATCGCCTCGTCTTGAATCAGAACTGGGACGAGAGCTGGCGCGCGAACGGATCGCCGACGATCGCGCTACGGAGCGTCAACGCGACGCCCATCACGGCGCAGGACGAGACGATCGTCTTTCGCTACCGCCCGCGGACGCTCGACCTTGCGCTCGTCGTCCCGGTGCTCGCGCTCGGAGCCCTGGGCGTCGCGGCGCTGGCGGCGAGCCGCCGCGCGCGTCGTGGCGCGAAACGCCCTCTTGATGTAAGTGGTCGAGCTTCATGAACACCGAAGCGCTCGGGAAGAGCAAGCTCACGTTCGTCGATCGCGTCGGCGCCTACCTGTCGCTCCGGCCCATCTTCGACGTCGTCAAACGCTACGAGCAGCCCGCCGTCCTCGACATCGGCTGCGGCCATCGCGCGCACGTCCTCGTCGCGCTCGGCGATCGCATCGGACGCGGCGTCGGCATCGACGAGAGCGTCAGCGACGACGCGCGCGCTTCGTCGCGCCTCACGTTCCTCGAAGGGCCGGCCGAGAAGCACATCGGTGGGCTCGCGTCCGAGAGCTTCGACGTCGTCATGATGATCTCGGTGCTCGAGCATCTGTGGGAGCCGGTCGACGCGCTGAAGGAGTGCCGTCGCCTGCTTCGCCCGGGCGGCTCGCTCGTCCTCAACGTGCCGAACTGGGCGGGCAAGGTGTTCCTCGAGGTGTCGGCGTTCAAGCTCGGGATGAGCACGGCCGACTCGATCGACGATCACAAGAACTACTACGCGAAGCGCGAGCTCTGGCCGATCATCGTGCGCGCGGGGTTTCGTCCGAGCA
The DNA here is from genome assembly GCA_043785585.1 of Deltaproteobacteria bacterium. Classification (GTDB taxonomy): domain Bacteria; phylum Myxococcota_A; class Polyangia; order Polyangiales; family Polyangiaceae; genus JBBQXV01. The sequence continues at coordinate 14,590 of JAYVXB010000463.1, forward strand.
AGATTCGGATGCGGTACCACAAGCTCGGGCTCAACACGTTCGCGGTCGCGGTGAAGGACTGAGCGCGCGCGGTCAAGGCAGCGTCAGAATGTCGAGCGCGTTCGCGGCGCCGATGCGCTCGGGCGCGGTCACGCCGTCGCGGCACCAGAAGGTCACTTCGTAACGCTCGACGCCGGTGCGGTGATAGAGCCAGGTCGGGATCGCGTAGAGGTAGCCGGGCTTCCACAGCGTCGCGGGCATCAGCATCGCTTGCGTGAGGTCCCTCACCAGCGGATCCGGACGCACCCAGCTCCACGCGGACTTCGCGATCACGAACGCATGCACGCCGAGCTGCGCCTCGCACTTCGGTGACCCCTGCGACGCGAGGATCAGCGCGTCGTAGCGCGGGCCGCCGCCGTCGACGTGGCGCATCCCGAGGAGCTTCACGCCTTGCGTGAAGTCCGCCGTCGCCTCGTGCATCAGCATCGCGTCGAGCCGTTGGCGGAGCTCGGCGGCGCGCGGAGCGTTGCCTTCCGCGATCGCGATGTTGTGCGCGATGCGAATCTGCTCCGGCGTGCGCGGCGCTTCGGTCGGCGCCGTCGCGGGTTGGCCGAGGTGCGTGCGCCACTCCCACGTCGCGAACGGATCGTGCACGATTTTCC
>JAYVXB010000464.1:0-4929 GCA_043785585.1 Deltaproteobacteria bacterium
GACTCGCGGCGCGCATCGTCACGAGACTTCGGCGCACCGGCCAACTACGCGGCGAGACCGGGCTGCTCCGAATCACGCGGATCGAAGCGCTCCTCTACACCGGGGTCACCCGATCATCGTCAGACCGTCGGAAATCTCAGCGCCAGCAGCAGCATGAGCTCAGCGACCGGCCTCGCTGGGCTCGGCATGCAAGACGCGGCGAACGCAATGGCACAGGCCAGGTACAACGCCCTGCAGGGGGTCATCGTGGCGCGCCGGCAAGCGAGCTTCTCGATGACCCAGCGCTACGCCGCGATCTCCGCAGCTTCGGACTACGTCGTGCGGCCCATCACCTGGAACCTCGGTCGCGGCTTCTTGCTCGTTCGAAAATCCGATGGTGCGTTCACCGAAATCATCATCGGCCCGACCGATGTCTTCGAAGGCGCGTTCCGCGAGCCATCGATGATGGCGTTCGATCCGCGAGCGAAAGTCCTTCTCGCCTTCAGCGAAGGATTCGCGCCCGATCAGTGGCAAGTCGCGCAGCGCATGGCCGTCGAGCTCATCAAGCGGCATGCCGTCGGCTTCGCGATCGACCCCGCTGTGCTGAAGCCCGCCGCCACGTACGCAAACAGCTCGAAGGTGCCTGACGGCAGCTACCTCTGGGAGACCGACCATGCGACGAAGTAGGAGACATCCAAACGCGCCGCCTCCCGCCGAGCCGCCGCCGTAGAGCAGCTTCACCGCGAGCGAGCTGCGCGACGTTCACTCGTTCGGCGGAACCGACGCGTGCGTCGGATGCATCGACGCATGCGCGAGGAAATCGATGAGATCGATCTTCGTCACGATCCCCACGACACGCTCGCCCTCTTCGACGATCGCGACCTTCGCGTCCGCGAGCACGCTCTGCAGAAGCTCGATCTTCGTGTTCGGCGTCACCGTCGCGTAGTCGCTCTCGACGAGCTCGCCGACCGGCGAATCGAGCGTCTTCTGTCCGGTGACGAGGTGACGCAGCAGATCGACCTCGGCGATGATCCCCTTGAGCTTCCCGTTCTCGACGACCGGAAGCTGGCTGATGCCGAGCGCCTTCAGCTGATCGATCGCCTCCCGCACCTTCGACGTCGGCGACGCGACCACGAGCGCGCGCTTCTCTTTGCCAGTGTCCTTCGCGACGAGGAGATCGCGCACGGTGCCCATGCCCGGCGTCTCGGCGAGAAATCCGTTCTCGCGCATCCAGTCGTCGTTGAAGATCTTCGACATGTACTTGTGACCGCCGTCGCACAAGAAGACGATGATCTTCTGCCCCGGCTTGCCGAACTGCTTGGCGTACTTCATCGCGCCCGCGACCGCTGCGCCGCCCGACCCGCCGACGAAGAGCCCCTCGAGCCGCGTGAGATCGCGCGTCATCAAGAAGCACTCCTTGTCGTCGACGCGAATGATCTCGTCCAAGATCTTCAGGTTCATCGTCGTCGGGAAAAAGTCTTCGCCGATGCCTTCGACCTTGTACGAGAAGGGCTTGGTGATGCGGCCCGTCTTGACGAAGTCGTAGTAGAGCGACCCGACCGGATCGACGCCGACGATCTGCATCGAGGGCTTCTTCTCTTTGAAGTACTTGCCGCAGCCGCTGATCGTCCCGCCCGTCCCCATGCCCGCGACGAAGACGTCGAAGTCGCCTTGCGTCTGCTCCCAGATCTCGGGCGCGCTCGACTCGTAGTGCGCCTCGGGGTTCGCGGGGTTGTGGTACTGGTTCGCGTAGAAGCAGTTGGGCGTCTCGTTCGCGACGCGCGTGCTGACGCTGTAGTAGCTGCGCGGATCTTCGGGCTCGACCGCCGTCGGACAGACGATGACCTTGGCGCCGAACGCGCGAAGGTGCGCGATTTTCTCCGGGCTCATCTTGTCCGGCATGATGAAGATGCATTTGTAGCCGCGGAGGACCGCGAGCAGCGCGAGCGACGCGCCGGTGTTGCCGCTCGTTGCTTCGACGATCGTGCCGCCGGGCTTGAGGCCCGCCTCTTCGGCGCGACGGAGCAAGTTGAGCGCGAGCCTGTCCTTGTGGCTTCCGCCTGGGTTCAAGAACTCGCATTTCACGTAGATCTCGCTGGAGATCCCCGCCGTCACGCGATTGAGCCTCACGATCGGCGTGTGGCCGATCCCCTTCGAGATGTCCTCGAGCGCGCCGTGCATCATGGTGCGAACGATTACGGGCGGTGCGCGGAGGGCGCAAGCGGGAACCGTGTACGCTTTGCGTCATGCGCCGAGCCATCCTCTCCCTCTTCGCGGTCGTCTCCGTCTTGGCGGCCTGCAAATCCGCGCCGCCGAAGGCCGGCGAGAAGTGCAAGACCGAGGGCATCGGGTCGTGCCCCGACGCGAAGCACTTCCTCATTTGCCGCGCGGGCACGTGGGCGCTCGACAACTGCCTCGGCGCCGGCGGATGCACGACCGTGGGCACGAGCATCAAATGCGATCAGAGCGTCGCGGCGATCGGCGACCACTGCGCGGGGGCAGGCGCGGCGTGCTCGGCCGACGGCAAACAGTTCTTGAAGTGCGACGGCGCGAAGATGGCGCTCGACGCCGACTGCAAGGGTCCGCTCGCATGCTCGAAGGCCGGCACGATGGTGAAGTGCGACGAGAGCGCAGGCGTCGCGGGCGACATGTGCTCCGACGAGGGGAAGGCCGCGTGCAGCCTCGACGGCAAGTCGTTCCTCAAGTGCACGGCGAAGAAGCTCGTCACGGCGTTCGCGTGCGGCGGGCCGAAGGGCTGCAACATCCAGGGCGACACCGTCCACTGCGACGAGAGCTTCGGCGACGAGGGCGACGCCTGCAGCGATCCCAAAGGTCACGCCTGCAGCAAAGACAAGAAGCACGCGCTCGAGTGCCGAGACGGAAAGCTCAAGACGACGAAGATGTGCAGGAAGGGCTGCGAGATCAAGGACGACTCGGTCTTCTGCAATTGAGACTCACCCTTTGGCGCAGATGACGGCGATGGCGCGGCCAGCCTTTTCGCCGTCGCGGCGGTGCGAATGGAAGCGTTCGCCGCCGCACTTCGTGCAGCCTTCGACGTCGTCGATGCGGTCGTCCGTCATGCCGACGGCGCGGAGCTGTGCGCGCGTCGCGCGGCGCATGTCGACGTGCGGTTTGTCACCGTAGGTGCGGACGACGACGGAAGGGTCGCCGCAGGCTTCGGCGATCTGCGCGGCGACGTCGTCGCCGACTTCGAAGCAACAGACGCCGATGCACGGCCCGATCGCAGCGACGAGACCCGCGGGCCGCTTCGTGTCGAGCGCTGCGACACCCGCCGCGACGATCCCCGCGACGACGCCGCGCCATCCCGCGTGGATCGCGACGACCGCGCCCGTCGCCTCGTCCGCGACGAGCACCGGGGTGCAATCGGCGACGCGAACGCCGACGGTGCGCGGCGTCTCGCTCGAGAACGCGACGATCGCGTCGGCCTCCACGCGGAGCGCCGCTTCGCGATCGCCTCGCGCGACGCGGACGCGCGCGCCGTGCACTTGCGACACTTGGTAGAGATCTTCCGGCTCGAAGCCGATCTCGTTCGCGAGCTCCGTCACGCACTCGCCGAGCCGCATTCCGCGGAAGTCGAGCGGGCCGAGCGAGAACCCGTGAGAAAAGCCCGCGGCGCTGAGGAGCGGGCTGCGGAGCACCAGGTCCGAGGGATTCTTTTGCATCGAACTCGTGATACCACTTCACGTCATGCGTCCGCAGGACCCGTTCATCGGGCGAGACATCCTGAACGGGCAGTTCCAAATCCTCCAGAAGATCGGTTCCGGCGGGATGGGCGCTGTCTATAGGGCGCTCCAGCCGGACATGAACCGGATGGTGGGGGTGAAGATCCTCCATCCGAAGCTCGCCAACCGCAAAGATCTCGTCTCGCGATTCCGTCGCGAAGCGCGCGCGATGAGCCAGCTGTCGCACCCGAACACGGTGAAAGTCTTCATGTACGGCGAGCTCGACGACGGCTCGCTCTACATCATCATGGAGTACCTCGAGGGGAAGAACCTCAACCAGTCGGTGCGCACCGAAGGGCCCTTCTCGTTCGAGCGCGCGCTTCCGATTTTGATCCTCGCGTGCGGCGCGCTCGAAGAGGCGCATCGCGCCGGGATCATCCATCGCGACTTGAAGCCGGAGAATCTCTTCCTCTGCCAAGCGGCGGGGATGAAGGACTACCCGAAGCTCCTCGACTTCGGTTTGGCCAAGGTCGGCGAGCGGCAGATGCGACCGGGATCGATCATCCTCACGCAAGAGGGGATGGTCTTCGGGACGCCGGAGTTCATGAGCCCCGAGCAGGCGCAGGGGAAGACGCTGACGCCGGGGAGCGACATCTATTCGCTGGCGACGATCTTGTACGAAGTGCTCACGGGCAAGCTGCCGTTCGATGCGAAGAACGCGATGGACTACATCCAGCTTCACGTCACCGGAAAGCCGATCCCGCTGAACCAGCGCGTGCCAGGGCGCACGTTTCCGCCGCTCCTCGAGCAGATCATCGATCGCGCGCTCGAGAAAAAATGGGAGGACCGCTGGCTGTCGGCGGCGGACTTCGCGAGCGCGCTGCAGTGCGTGCTGCAGGGGATGACCGAGCTGCCGCCGAACCTCCAGTCGCACAAGCAGGTCGAGCTGCCGACGGTGCCGGCGGGGCAGCTCCACGCGAGCGACGTCGCGCGCGCCGCGGAGCAGCGACGGCAGATGCAGCAACAGCAGCAACAGCAGCAACAGCAGTCGCCGCAACCGAGCGGCGTGGCCGCGCGACAGCAGGCAGCGTCGGCGCCGATCCATCAGATCGGTCAGCCACAGAACATGCAGCAGCGGCAGCGATCCGAGCCAGTGCCGGCGCCGCCGAAGACGAACGTCGGCCTGCTCCTTGGCGTCGCGGCGGCGTTTCTGTTTCTCGGCGTGATGATCGCGATCCTCGCGATGCGCTTTTTCTCGAAGGGCTGA
>JAYVXB010000465.1:0-4924 GCA_043785585.1 Deltaproteobacteria bacterium
CGTTCATGCCGTTCACGCACTCGCCGATCCGAGGTCGGACGAACTTGCGCAGCCATCGCAAGCTCGCGGTGATCGATCGGGAGCACGTCTTCGCGGGCGGGATGAACCTCGCGGAGGAGTACATGGGTCCGCCGATGCCGCCGGGGAGCGAACCGCGATGGCGCGACGTCGCCGCGGTAGCGAGCGGCAACGTGGCGGTGGACGCCGAGGCGCTGTTCGAATCCGACTGGGCCTTCTGCGGTGGCGCGAAGCGTGCGGCGCGCGACGGCGACGCGACGGCGGTCCGAGGCGCGCGCGGCGACGCGCTGGTGCAGATCGTCCCGAGCGGCCCCGACATGACCACCGACACCATCTACGACATGTTCCTCACCGGCATCTTCGCCGCGAGGGAGCGCGTCGCGATCGTCACGCCGTACTACGTCCCCGACGACGTCTTGCAGCACGCGCTCGTGCTCGCCGCGCGACGCGGAGTGCGGACGGAGCTCGTCGTCCCCACACGCTCGAACCATCGGCTCGCCGACGTCGCGCGCCGCGCGCTCATTCGGGAGCTTCGCGCGGCCGGCGTCGTCGTTCACTACTACGCACGAGGAATGGTGCACGCGAAGGCGATGGTGATCGACGATGCGTTCGCGTACGTCGGCTCGCCGAACTTCGACATGCGGAGTCTCTTTTTGAACTACGAGAACGCGCTCTGCGTCTATTCGCCCGACGCCATCGGCGAGATCCGCGCGTTCATCGACGGGCTCATCGCGGAGTGCCCGGCCGACGCGCCGCCCGAGGGTCGAAGTCGGTTGGCGGAGCAAGTCGCGCGTCTGCTCGCACCGGAGCTCTGAGTCGGAGGCAGTGGAGGGGCGGGCACGCTCGGGCGCGGCGACGCGCCTCTACATCTGGCATCCGCCTGCGGCCGCCGGCGGCGTGATGTCGCACAGGGACGCGCCGAAGGTGCCCGTCAGTTTGTCGCTCCCGAACGTGAGATCGAACGAACCGGTCGCGTCGGTCGCCGTGTACGTCGTGAGCGTCAGCGTCCCCGCGGTCGCCATCGTGATGCCCGGCAGGCAGACGTTGTCGAACGATTTGAGCTGCGCTCCGCCGGTGATGACGGTGCCGTTCCCGTCGGGCGCGCTCATCCCGATGGCGTACGTGCCCGGCGTGATGGTGGGCGCGGTCGTCGAGTTCTTCTTCCCGAAGTACATCTTCAGGTACGTCGAGTTTGCGACGTGCGCGTCGTTGGCCTTTTGCACGGTGCAGCCGTTGGCGTAGCTCGTCAGCTTGACCGCGCGGACGACCGCGCCGGGAAAATCGTACGACTCGTCGTAGATGTACGCGTCGAGCGGGACGAACGACTTGCCGTTGACGGTGCCGGTGATCGTCGCCGGTCCTCCGTCCGCGCCCGTCGTCACGTCGGACTGGGTGGTGCCGTCGGAGCCGCCGGCGTCCGCGATGCCGGAGTCTCCTTGCGCGACGGGCGCGCTCGAGCTGCTGGAGCACGCCGCCGCCGCCGTCATGACGCTGATCGCGACCGCGACGAACGACCTTCGTGTTCTCGAAATCATCGGTGCATCGTACGCGGAATCGTCAGCCGGGCGTGCCTCACGCGTGACAGAAGCACGCGACCCGCGGCCTTCGCCTCTCCACGGATCTGGCGCACCATCTGCCGAATCCACCCCTTCCCCCACGACGGCCGACTCGGCGTATCGTTCACGGATGCGACACTCCCTCGTCTTGCTCGGTCTGATCGCGCCCGCGATGCTCTTCGCTTCCTGCGGCGGAGACAACGCGAGCGCCGTGGGTGGCGATGGTGACGGCGGCAGCGACGCGACCGTCGGTGGCGACGGAGCGATGGGCGGCGACGGAGCGATGGGCGGCGACGGATCGATGGGCAGCGACGGCGCGACCGGCGGCGATGGAGCGATGGGCGGCGACGCGGGCCCCGCGGTCGGCGCTTCGGTGCTCGAGCGAAACAACTGGCCGCGACGCGAAGGTCACTTCGTACAACCGACGCTGACGAAGACGGCGGCGGCGACGATGAAGCTCGACGCGACGTTCAGCGCGACGTTCACGGGCAACGTCTACGCGAGCCCGCTCTATGTCGAGAACGGCGTCGGCGGCAAAGGAACGTTCGTCATCGTGACCGAGTCGAACGACGTCTTCGCATTCGACGAGACGACGGGCGCACAGCAGTGGAAGGTGAACCTCGGGACGCCTGCGACGCAGAGCGGCGCCGGCTGCGGGAACATCGGCCCCATCGGAATCACGGGAACGCCGTACATCGATCTCGCGACGCGGACGATCTACCTCAGTGCCGCGACCGGCACGGCGGTGACGATTACGACGCACTCGATTCACGCGCTCTCGCTCGACACGGGAACGTCGCGCGGCAGCGGCTTCCCGTACGACGTATCGACGGTGACGGCGATCAACGGCGGGCAGGCGTTTGCTCCGTCGCTCCAGAATCAACGCGGATCGCTCACCGCGGTCGGCGGGCAACTCTACGTTCCGTATGGCGGTCACTACGGGGACTGCGGCGCCTACCATGGCTGGGTCGTCGCGGTACCGATCGCAAACCCGTCGACGGCGAAGGGATACCGCACGCCCGCGCGCGGCGCGGGGATCTGGGCGCCGGGCGGTGTCGCGTCCGACGGTACGAACGTCTTCGCCACCACGGGCAACTCCTTCGGCGCGGCGACGTTCCAAGGCGGCGAAGCGATCGTCAGGCTCGGTCCGCTCGGCGCGTTCTCCGGAATGGCCGCCGACTACTTCGTCCCGTCGAATTGGATCGCGATGGACAACTCCGATCTCGACCTCGGCGGAACGGGGCCGATGCTCATCGACGTTCCCGGCGCAAATCCGTCCGCGCTCGTCGTCGCGATGAGCAAGACCGGCGTCGTCCACGTCGCCAATCGCACGAACCTCGGCGGCATCGCGAACGGCAACGGCACGACGGGCGAAGGCGTCGTGAGCGACAAGCTCGCGAACGGCGAGATCATCAACGCCGGCGCCTCGTACAAGACCGCCGCGGGCGCGTACATCGTGCTGCACGGTGGTGGGGGCGGCACGAAGTGCCCTGGCGGCCAGAGCGGCGATCTCGTCGCCGCGAAGATCGGCGCGACGAGCCCGCCCACGTTGACGACCGCGTGGTGCGCGAACAACCTTGGTCAGGGCTCGCCGATCGTCACGACGACCGACGGCACGTCGAACGCGATCGTGTGGACCGCCGGCGCCGAAGCGAGCCAGAAACTGCACGGCTTCGACGGCGACACGGGCGCGGTCGTCTTCGGCGGCGGCGGCGCCGGCGATGTCATGAGCGGCGTCCACCGCTTCACGTCGCCAATCGCGGTCAAGGGACGGATCATCGTCGCCGGCAACGGACGCGTGTTCGCGTTCAAGCCGCAGTGACGGCGTGCGGCGATCGCCCTCCGCTCAGTGACACAGCCCCGCGGTCCCTGCGTCCACGTTCGCGCCCATGCAGGTCGGTTTGACCGCTGGGCAATCCGCGCTGGTGTTGCACGCGAAGTCTTTCAGGTAGCAGACCTTGTGGCCTGCGCCCGACGTGTAGAGCGGATCGATGTTGAGGCACTCGTAGTCGGGCGTGCGGCAGTCCGCGTCCGAGCTGCAGATCTTGTAACAGGCGTTCGACTCGCCGCCGAGGTGCGTGCACGTCGCGCCTACGGGACAGAGCGCCGTCACGGAGCAAGGCTCGTACGAACAGTATCCTCCGGGGAATCCGTCCTGCGTCCGATCGTTGCACGTCGCGTTCGGTGCCGTTCCGCACTTCGGATCGGCGCCGGACGTATCGCAGGTGCCGCCGACGTTCGTGGTCGTGCCGTCGAGCTTGCACTTGTTGTCGCCGGGATCGCATGTCACGTGCGCGCCGGTACACGCCGGCGTGCATGTGCCCATCGCGGAGTCCCCGGGTGCGGAGTCACCGCCCGCCGCGGAGTCACCGCCCGCCGCGGAGTCACCACCGGCGCTCGAGTCGCCGCCCGCGCTCGAATCCGTCCCGCTGCCGGCATCGCCCCCCGCAGCGGTCGTCGTGGCGCTGCTGCATCCGAGCGCCGTCGCTACCAAGAACAAGGACATGAATCGCATCGAACCCTCCTCACACTTTCGCGTCGTGTTCGTCATTTGAAGATCGTCTCCACGGTATCGATGGCATCGAGCCCCGCCTGCGCCGCGGTCTGGAGCGCCGCTGCATTGTTCGCGCCGATCGCCGTCTCGCAATCCGCGATCGCCTTGTCCATGTCCGGCACGACGGTGGCTGCCCCCGGAATGTCGGCGCGCGTCGGCGCTTGCGCGGCCGCGAGTGGCCTCAATCGCGTCCACACGGCTTTCGTCGCCGCGAGGTCCGGCGTCGCCGCGGTGAAATCGGCGTACTCGCCGTCGATCTGGAGCTGGCGGAAGACGCCGTCGCCGCGGAGCGCGTCGGAGGGCACGGGATAAAAGAAGAGATCGAACAGGTCCGGAACCGCGAGCGTGACGACGTTTGCGTCGCTCTCGCACGCCCGCTGCATCATCGCGCCGATGTCCGTCGTGATCTTCGTCAGCGTGTCGTCGATCTTCGTCACGATCGTCGCGGTCGCACCCGCGGTGACGACCTGGGGCTTCAGGGCCATCCAGTTCGTCTTCGCTTCGCCGAGGATGGCGCCCGCCTTCGTGAAGTCCTTCACCTTGCAGGCGTCGCTGATCCCCTCTGCGTTGGATTCGAACGACCGCAGCTGCGTCGGAGCAAAGGGCTTTCCGGCCTCGGCGTCGCCCGCGCTCGCCTCGCTCGCTGCAGCGTCGGTACCGACCGTCCCGGCGTCGTTCGCCTGTGTCGTTCCCGCTTGATTGCTCCCGCAGCCGGTCGCGAAGGCGATCGCGACGAGTGCTCCCATCGATGCAAGTGTTCGCGTGCTCACAAGCGTCATTCCCCGCTCGCGCGCTC
>JAYVXB010000466.1:0-15182 GCA_043785585.1 Deltaproteobacteria bacterium
GCGAACGCCACCTGCGCGTCGCGGAGCTTGCGCATTCCTTCGAGGCACGTCGCGATGCGGTAGCGAATCGCGATCGTGTCGCGCACGCGCTGAACGCGCCGGAATTTCTCGAGAGCGTCGGCGTAGCGTTTCTCCTGCTCGTCTTTCAGCGCGTCGGTGAAGAGCTTGCGCGCCTCGTCGAGCTCCTGCGGCGTCTGCGCGAGCGCGCGCGCCTCGGGGTGCGAGCGCTCACAAACGGCGATCGCCAGCGCGATCGCTACGAGTCGGAGTCGACGTCCGGCCACGATATCCCGTAGAGCCCGCGCTTCTTCAAGAGGTCGCGCAAGTGGTGCCGCGCGAGGTCGGACTCGCGCGCGGCACGCGAGACGTTCCCCTCGCAGCGTCGCATGAGCGCCGCGAGGTACGTGCGCTCGAAGCGGTCGATCGCTTCTTCTTTCGCATCGGAGAATTTCGCCGCCAGATCGATCGGCGCGCGCTCGTCGGGCGTGCCGCGAAAGCCCGAGCCCTCGCCGGCGACGTCGTGCCGCGTGATGATTCCGCCGCTCGAGAGCGCGGCGCCGCGCGCGAGCACGTTGCGCAGCTCGCGAACGTTGCCGGGCCACGGCTGGTCGGCGAGATGCTGCGTCGCCGCCGCGTCGATCATGATCGAGCCGGTGCGATCGATCGACGAGAGGAGCGCCTGGCAGAGGAGCGGGATGTCGTCCGCGCGATCGCGCAAAGACGGAAGCGAGACGCGCACCTGCGCGACACGGAAATAGAGATCGTCGCGGAAGCGCCCCGCGTCGATCTCGTGGCGGAGATCGCGGTGCGTCGCGGCGACGAGCCGGATGTCGATCTTCTGCGGCGTCTGGCTGCCGACGCGCGTGATCTCGTGGCGCTCGAGCACGCGAAGAAACTTCGCTTGGAGCGTCGGCGCGAGCTCGCCGATCTCGTCGAGGAACACGGTGCCGCCATCGGCCGCCTCGAAGAGCCCGACGCGCCGCTCGTTCGCGCCGGTGAACGCGCCGCGCTCGTGGCCGAAGAGAAGAGACTCGGCGAGCGTCTCTGGGAGCGAGGTCGCGTCGATGACGACGAAGGGTCCGGAAGCGCGGTTCGATGCGGCGTGGATCGCCCGCGCGACCTCTTCTTTGCCGGTGCCGGTCTCGCCTTGCACCAAGACGCTCAGCGCCTTCGGCGCGATCCGCTCGAGCGCCGCGAAGAGCTCGCGCATCACGGCCGTGCGACCGACGAGGTTACCGAACGACTCGCGCGTCGACTTCGGCGTCACCGCGATGTCCGTCTCCGTCTCGAGGCGGAGCGTCGTGTCGCCGATGCGGAGCTCGCCGCCGACCGCGAGATCGATCTCCGTCACGCGGTGCGGCCCGAGCCATGTGCCGTTCGTGCTGCCCGCGTCGCGTACGACGACCCGCTGATCGGTGCAGAGGATCTGCAAGTGGACGCCGCTGATGCGAGGATCGGCGAGCGGGAGATCGTTCGAGGCGTGCCTCCCGACCGTCGTCATCGCGCGCGTGAGCGCGAGCGCGAGGCCAGCGGCGGGGCCGGCGACGGCAGCGAGACGTGGAACCGCGTTGGTGGCCCGCACCTGCGCCGGAGGGTTGACCTCTGTTCCGCCGCTCGAGCGCTTGGGTTCCATCGGGGGGCGCCAAATGTAGCGGCGCGTCACCTCCATCGCAAGGCGACTCACGCGCGGCTGTCGCGAGTTGAGCCGAGCCGCTCCCGCGCGCGTGGAAAGCCGCCGGTTCAGCCGATGGCCACCGGCCCGACCAGAGCGGCAGTCGCGTGCGGTCGCTCGATCCACGCCGTGCCGAGAAAAGACTGCCTGGGCGCGCTTCGTCCGAATCGCGAGTCGCGTGCACGCACGTTGAAGACGTCGCTCGTCGACGCCGCCGGCGCTGCGACGGATGCCGTAGGGGACGCCCCTGCCGAAGGCGCGGACAAAACGGCGGCGGACGCCGCGACCGACGCCCCCACCGACGGACCACGCACGCTCGACGGCGCGCTGTGCAACGGCCCCGCGTTCGTCGAACGCAGGGAGCAACCTCGGCTCGAACGTCGGACGCTTCGGCCTCGCGCAAGAGAGCGCGTTCTTCTACGCGATCGGCGGAACGAGCAACGACACCGACGCGCTGACGAGCGTCTACCAGATCATCTACTGAGGACGGAGGGCGCGTCCATGCACGGTGCGAGTAGCGCTCACGAGCGCCGCTCGGCCTTCCCGTCGACGATGCGGTCCAAGAGCGCACGGTCGATGCTCGCGCGGAAGACGTCGGCCACGCGATCGTACTCGGCGTCCTTTCCGGACGAGCACGGAGCTGGCGTCGCGGGTGCGAGCCCGCGCCGCGCGCGCAGCGACGCGAGCATGCCGTGGCGGAGCGCGTCGTCCTCGAAGATGCCGTGGAGCATCGTGCCGATCGCGCTTCCGTCCGCGCCGACGGCACCGTCGCGCGCGCGCTCTTCTCGACCGTTGCGCGCATGGATCTCGAACGCCGTAGACGTGCCCGGCAGCGACACGACGGCGCCCATGTGGATCTCGTAGCCCGCGACCTCGCGTTCCCCCAACGCGCCGAAGAGAGCGCTCGCCCCGCGCACGCGCGCCTTCACTTGAGCCGTCGTCTTCGTTCGTTCGAAGCGCGTGACGATGGGGAGTACCTCGAGCCCCATCGCGACAGGCTCGGTCGACTCGACCGCGAACGGATCCTCGATGACGCCGCCGAGCATCTGGCATCCGCCGCAGATCCCGAGGATGGGACGGCCTGCGCGCGCGCGCCCCGCGAGCGCCGCAGCGATGCCGCTCGCGCGAAGCCAACCGAGATCCGAGATCGTGCTCTTCGTTCCGGGGAGGATGACGATGTCGGCCGATGCCAGCTCGGACGCATCGTCGACGAAGCGGGTGACGACGCCGGGCTCGTGCTCGAGCGGGGCGAAGTCGTCGTAGTTCGAGATGCGCGGCAGTCGAACGATCGCGATCTCGAGTTGCTCCGCCGTCGCATGCGGTCGGTTCCGCCGATCGTCCAGCGCGATCGAGTCTTCGTCGGCGACGCGAAGGCGCGGCACGTGAGGCACGACGCCGAGGGTGGGCACGCCGGTGCGCTTCGTGAGGAAGTCGAGGCCCGGCGTGAGGAGCGCGACGTCTCCGCGAAACTTGTTCACGACGAACGCAGCGACGCGCGCGCGCTCGTCGGGCTCGAGCAGCTCCATCGTCCCGACGAACGCCGCGAACACGCCGCCGCGATCGATGTCGCCCACCAAGAGCACCGGCGCATCGGCGACGCGCGCGACGTGCATGTTCACGATGTCGCGCGCCTTGAGGTTGATCTCGGCGGGGCTGCCGGCGCCTTCGATGACGACGAGATCGTACGACTCCCGCAGGCGACCGAGGCTCTCCGCGACGATCACGCGGAGCGCCGGCTTGTAATCTTGGTACTCGCGCGCGCTCATACTCCCGATCGGTTTTCCGAGGACGACGACCTGCGATCGCGATTCGCCTTCGGGCTTCAAGAGGATCGGGTTCATGTCGACGTTCGGCGCGACGCGCGCCGCCTCGGCTTGCACCGCTTGCGCACGCCCGATCTCGTGACCGTCGGGCGTCACGTACGAGTTGAGCGCCATGTTCTGCGACTTGAACGGCGCCACACGCACGCCCTCGCGCTGGAACATCCGGCAGAGCGCCGTGACGAGCAGGCTCTTCCCTACGGACGACGCGGTCCCTTGGACCATGAGGGTGCGGGCTAGCATGCGAGCTCTACTTTCAGCGCCGCGAGGAGACGGTCTTCGTCGGCGAGTGGGCGCGCGCAGAGGCGCACGTGGTCAGGCAGACCGAACGAGGTGCAGTCGCGGACGAGCACGCGATGGCGTTCGAGCAGCCGGCGCCGGAGCGCGGTGGCGGCGCCGACGCGCGCGAGGACGTAGGGCGTCGATGACGCGACGCACGCCGCGCGTGCGCCGAGCTCGTCGCGGAGGCGGCGCTCGAGCCGCTCGCGATCGGCGAGCCAGCGCGTTCGGCTGTCGGCGATGAATGCGGACTCACGGGTGGCCGCGAGCGTCGCCGCCTGCGCGAGCGCGCTCGTCGTCCAAGGCGGGCGGCTCGCCTCGACGCGTTCGACGATCGCGCGCGACGCGATCATGTAGCCGACGCGAACGCCGGGGATCGCGTGGTCCTTCGTGAGCGACCGCACGCACACGACGTTCGGCGGCATCCTGCGCTCGGCGTCGCGAAAGTGCGCGCTCATCGACAGGAACGCCTGATCGAGGACAATGGTCACGTCGCGTAGATCGCGCGCGAAGCTCGCGACGTCGTCGATCGGCACCGCGGTCCCCGTCGGATTCCCCGGCGCGCAGAGATAGAGAAGCTTGGTTCCCTCGCGGAGGACGACGCGCGCGATCTCCTCGAGAGAGAGCTCGAAGCGCGCCTCTTCTCGCGCGCGCCACTCGACGACGCGCGCCCCGACGGCGACGATGGCGTGGCGGAGCTCGGAGAAGGTCGGCTCGACGATCGCGGCGACGTGCGACGGCTCGAGCAGCGCGCGAGCGAGCGTCCAGAGAAGCTCCACCGCTCCGTTGCCGATCGCGATCTCGCCTGCGTCGACGCCGAGACTGCCGGCCAGCACGCGCCGCGCGTCGGCGCTCGTCGGATCCGGATAGCGATGGATCGGGGCGTCGCGGATCGCCGCGACCATGCGCGCCGACGGACCGTACGGGTTCACGTTCACGCTGACGTCGAGGACGTCGTCGTGCGCAGCGGCGAGCGCGGAGAGCTCGCCGTCGAGGAGGCCGCCATGCGCGACGACACGGGAGGAGGAAACGTCAGCGGAACAAGCCATGCGTGACCCCGAGCGCGGCGACCGTGAGCGCGAGCGCGAGAAAGGATGCGGCGCCCATCACGACGCACGCATCGGTGATCTTCGATACACGGAGGCGCTCGATCGCGTCGCCGAGGCGATAGTGCGCGACCTTCTCGAGCTCGACGCGCAAGAGCCCCGCCATCGCGGCCATCGGACGGCCGGCGTTCGGGCTCTCGGTTCGCGCGCCGTCACGCCGCAGGACGCGCCAACCGCGCCCCACGTCCTTGCGCGAGAAGAGTCCCGCGACGAGGAGGAGCGCCGCCGTGATGCGCGCCGGGACGAGGTTGAGCAGATCGTCGAGGCGCGCCGACGCCTTGCCGAGCCATTCGTAGCGACCGTGGTAGCCGATCATCGCGTCGAGCGTGTTGACCGCCCGATAGAACACGGCGCCGGGGACGCCGAAGAGCACGTAGTAGAAGAGGGGCGCGACGACGCTGTCGGAGGCGTTCTCTGCCACCGATTCGACGGTCGCGGCGACGAGCGCGGGCTCGTCGAGCGAGCTCGCGTCGCGGCTGCACAAGCTCCCGAGCGCGCGCCGGCCTTCGCCGAGATCGCCGCGCACGAGCGCGCGACGCACGACCGATGCGGCGGCAGGGAGGGCGCGGAGCGCGAACGTCGCCTTGAGCAGGAGCGCTTGGACGACGAAGAGTGCGAACGGCTCGTCGCGTAACGCCCACAGCGCCGCGGCCGCGAGCGCGGCGAATGTCGACGGAAGGACGAGCGCGAGGACGGCGCCGGCCGCGAGCTGAGGACCACGCCCCCGCTTCGGTGCGACGCGCGTCGCCCACGCGATCACGTTGCCCATCCACGCGACGGGATGAACGACGTTCGGTGGCTCGCCGAACGCGAGGTCGATGACCACGGCAGCTCCGAGCGCGGCGATCGCGTTGTTCAAGAAGCCGCCTCCGGCGCGACGACCGCGATCGGGCTCGGAAGGACTCGAACGACGACGCCCATCATCGCGACGTGGATTTCATCGGCCGAGCGCGCGATGCGCTGATGCATCCTCCCCGCGACGTCGCGGAAGAGGCGCCCGAGCGGTGTCTCCGGCACGATTCCCATGCCCACTTCGTTCGAGACGAGGAGCGTCGGGAAGGCCTTCCGCCGAAGCGTCGCGATCAGGTCTTCGACGTTCGACTCGATGCGATCGACGGACACCTCCGCGAGAAGCAGGTTCGAGAGCCAGAGCGTCAAGCAGTCCACCACCGCGACGTCGAACCCTTCGAGTCGCGCGATGGCGCCGGCGAGATCCACCGGCTCTTCGATCGTCACGAACTCGTCGCCACGCTCGGCGACGTGATCGCGAATCCGCGCTCGCATCTCGTCGTCGAACGCCTGCGCGGTCGCGACGAACGCGCGGCGCCTTCCGAGCGCACGCGCGCGCGCGACGGCGAACGCGCTCTTCCCCGAGCGGACGCCCCCGCCGATGAGAACGATGCGCGACCCGCTCATGCGATGCCTCGCTCGAGCTTCCACTGGGTCGCGCCGCGTCGCACCGCCTCGCTCACGGCCGCGCCGACGACGTGTCCAATGCGCGTGTGTTTGCCGGCGTACGTCTCGCGACGGAGAGCGATCGGCGCGGCGAGGACGATGCAATCGGTCCCCGTGCCGGTCGCGGGCGCGCCGCTGCGGACGCTCGGAACGGCGGCGTCGAGGATCGCCGCGGTCCTCGCCTCCGTGGCGATCGACATCGCTTCGAGGAGCGCCTCGTCCGAGAGAGGAACGCTCACGTGGCAGAGAAGGTTGATCGTGCCGATGCGCGCGACGGGGCCGGTGGGATCTCCGGCGCGCAGCGCGTTGCCGAGGCCGACGGTGGCGATGCATCGGGCGCTCGCGTCGTAGTCACGCGAGGTGACGTCGACGAACGCTGCGAGATCGCGGCTCGTGAGGAGCCCCACGGCGTCGGGCGCGCCGGCATTCGCGAGGCGCGCGCGAAGAAGCGTCCGCGCGTCGGTTGGCGGTCTCAGCTCTTCGTCGCGCACTTCGATCCAGCCGACGGCGCGCGCGTCGGTCAGCCCGCCGTTCACGATCGCCCAGCTGCACATGCGTTGGGGCGCAGCGAAATGCACGACGAGCGAACGATCCGCGCGCGACACATCCATCGCGCCGACGGATGCGACAGCCAGCGCGCGCGTCATCGCACGCCTCCGCGCCGCGCCGCGCAGCTCGCGACGAACCCCTCCGCGACGCGAGGATTCGACGCCCAGTGCGCGTGGACGTACGACGCGATCACGTTGCGCGAGCGATACCCTTCGCGTTGCACATCATCGCCACGACGCCGACGCACCGTGTAGACGCACGCGACGTCACTCGGTAGATCGCGCAGCTCGGAGTAGCGGAACTGGTGACCGCGAAACCGCAGCCCCGCGGGCCCGAGCGGCGTCGCCTCCTGCGTCTCGACCTCGACGTAGCCGAGCGCCTGCAGGCGATCGCACATCACGGCTTCGCCGGCGATGACGCCGACCATCGCGTGGCGCGCTCCATCGAGCGTGCGGATCGCGCTCGCGAGGTACATGAGCCCTCCGCACTCGGCGTAGACCGGGCCTCCTTCGGCAACGAAGCGCGCGACGTCGGCGCGCATCGTCTCGTTTCGCGCGAGCGCCTCCGCGTGGACCTCCGGGTAGCCGCCGCCGAAGTAGAGACCGTCGACGTCGGGGAGGTGATGCGCGTGAATCGGCGAGAACCGAACGAGCTCGGCGCCGAGCGACTCGAGGCGGCGCAGGTTGTCGTCGTAGTAGAAATGAAACGACTCGTCGTACGCGAGCCCGATGCGGCACGCGCGCTCGCCGACGACGGCTGGCGATGGTTCGTGCTGCGGTTCCGGGAGCGCCGGCGCGCTCCGCGCGAGATCGAGCAGCGCGTCGAGCGCCAGCCACTCCTCGGCGCGGCCGCCCCAATGATCGAGGAGCGCATCTGGGATCGTCGTCTCGTCGGCGGAGTGAAGCCCGAGGTGGCGCTCGGGGAATCGTGCGTCGGCGTCGTCGGGGAATCCACCCAGTATCGGCGGCGAGCGGAGCGCCTTCCGAAGCAAGTCCAGATGGCCACGGCTTCCGACGCGATTGCATACGACTGCGCCAAGGCGAAGCGCGTCGTCGAAGTTTGCGAACCCCTGCGCCATCGCCGCGATGCTGCGCGCCATCCCCGACGCGTCGACGAGCAGCACCACCGGCGCCTCGAGCCACTTCGCGATCTCCGCGGTCGATCCCTCGCCGCTGGTCGGCGACGCGCCGTCGAAGAGCCCCATGACCCCCTCGACGAGCGCGATGTCTGCGCCTTCCGTCGCGCGCGCGAACGTCGACAGCACCGCGTCGCGCCCCATCATCCAGCCGTCGAGGTTGTGCGACGGCGCGCCGGTCGCGCGCGCGTGGTACGTCGGATCGAGGTAGTCCGGGCCGCACTTGAAGAGCGCCACCTTCAGCCCGCGCCGAACGAGCGCGCGCGCGATGGCGATCGTCGTCGTCGTCTTGCCGACGCCGCTCGAGGTGCCGCCGAGCACGAGGCGCGGGATCGCGCGAGGGATGGGGGCCATCAGAAGTCGATCCCGATCTGCGCCGGGATCCCCTGCTCGTACGGATGCTTCACCGACTTCATCTCGCTGACGAGATCGGCGAGAAGGACGAGCTCGTCCGGCGCATTGCGCCCAGTGATCACGACATGCACGTGCGCCGGTCGCGCGCGGAGCGTCGCGAGGATCTCGTCTTGCGAGAGAAAGCCGTAGTGAATCGTGAATGTGAGCTCGTCGAGAACGACGACGTCCGTCTCGCCGCCCATGATCATCTCCTTTGCCTTTTCCCACGCGGCGACGGCGGCCGCCTTGTCGTTCGAGAGATCGTCGCTCTCCCACGTGAAGCCGCGCCCCATCACGAGGAACGTGAGGTTCGGCAGCGTCTCGGCGAAGGCGCGCTCGCCCGTCTTCCACTTTCCTTTGATGAACTGCACGACGCCGACGCGCATGCCGCGTCCGAGCGCGCGGAAGACGATGCCGAGCGCGGCGGTCGTCTTCCCTTTGCCGTGCCCGGTGTAGACGACGACGAGGCCTCGGCGCGGGCGCTCTTCCGCGCTCACGACGTCGCCTCCTTCCGCTTCGTCGCCTTGCGGAAGCGATGGCTGAACTCCGGATCGTAGAGCTTCGAGCTCGCGAAGTCGGTCGACGTGAGCACGCGACCCACGAGGATCATCGACTGCGTGCGAATGCCCGCGGCCTTCACCTTCTCGCGGATATCGGCGAGCGTGCCGAGGACGATCGCCTGATCGGGACAGCTCGCCTTGTGCACGACAGCGACCGGACAATCGGCTCCGTACGACGGGATGAGCGCCTCGGTGACGTCCTTCATCAACGTGATGCTGAGGAACAGACAGAGCGTCGCGCGATGGCGCGCGAGCTCTTCGAGCTTCTCGGCGTCGGGCATCGGCGTGCGCCCTTCTGCGCGCGAGAGGATCACCGTCTGCGAGAGCTCGGGCAACGTCAGCTCCTTCCCGAGCGCCGCCGCAGCCGCGCTGAACGACGAGACGCCCGGCACGATCTCGTACGCGATGCCGAGCTCGCGCATGCGCCGCATCTGCTCCGCCGTCGATCCGAAGATCGCCGGATCGCCCGTATGAACGCGCGCGACGTCGTGCCCCGCGTCGCGCGCTTCGACGATGACGGCGAGGATCTCGTCGAGCGTCATTCCGGCCGAGTCGAGCACCTTCGCGTCCGCGCGCGCGGTCGCGACGACCTCCTTCGGCACGAGCGATCCCGTGTAGAGGACGACGGGGCAGCGCGCGATGAGCTCCGCGCCGCGAAGCGTGATGAGCTTGGGATCGCCTGGACCGGCACCGATGATGTAGACGCGCATGACGGCTCCTAGATGCAGCGAAGGACTGTGTCGCGAATGACTTGCCAGACGGGCGCCGGGATCTCGCCGAGCCACCGCGCGTCGACCGCGCCGGCGGGCGCGTCGGTCGCCTCCGTGTCGCCGCGATGAACGACGAGACGCCAGAGCCGATCGCTCACCGAACCGTTGCGCTCGATGACGAAGCGCTGCGCGAGCGCGCGCGCGAGCTCTTCGCCTTCGAGATCGATGGTGAGCCACGGCGCGGCGAGCGTCACCGCGCCGCAGCGCGCGAGACGCACGAACGATGTCTTCCGCGCGTCGAGCGCGACGGGCGTCTCGAACCCCGCAGCCGCCCAATCGCAAGGCGTCTTCGTGTCGCCGACGAGAAAATACTCTCCGTTGCTCTCTGCGAGGATCGCCCCCGCGAGCCGCCCGACGCGCGCCATCACTCCTCCTCCGCGCTGACGTCCGCACTCACGCTCGTGTTCGCTTCGATCACGAGCGATCGCCCCGGCGTCTGCCCCGCGATCGCGTTGCCGTCCCACGTGTACTTGTTCGTGTAGCCGCGCGGCGTGACCATGTACCCCTCGAACATGAACGTGTTGCTCGAGCCGACGAGCACCGTCGTCAGCATTCCGATCTCGTATTCGAGGAAGTGATCGAGATCGGTCAGGATCTTTTGCTCGAGCTTTCGGTACGCGCTCTTCACGAGCGCGACGGGTGTCGTGCCCGGACGGTGGCGCAGGATGATGTCGTGCGCCTCGACGATCTGGCGCGTGCGCCGTCCGCTCGCAGGGTTGTAGAGACCGATGACGAAGTCCGCGGACGCAGCGGCGTCGATGCGTTTTGCGATCGCGGGCCAGGGCGTCAGCAAGTCGGAGAGCGAGATCGCGCAGAAGTCGTGACCGAGCGGCGCGCCGACGAGCGACGCGCACGAGTTGAGCGCCGTCATGCCGGGAATGATTCGAAGCTCGGGCGACGCGTCGCGCGTCCAACCGATCTCCTTCAGCACCTGGAAGACGAGCCCCGCCATGCCGTACACGCCCGCGTCGCCCGACGAGATGATCGCGACCTTCGCGCCATCACGCGCTCGCTCGACCGCGGCCCGCGCGCGACCGATCTCTTCGGTCATCCCCGTGCGGATGACCTCCTTCCCCTCGGTGAGGTGGCGCACGAGCTTGACGTACGTGATGTAGCCGACGACTACGTCGGCCGACGTGATCGCCTCGAGCGCTGCGGGCGACGTGTGCTGCGCCGCGCCCGGACCGATGCCGACGATCGACAACACACCTCTCGGGTTGCTCATGGCGTGCCCCTCTTCTCGAACGGGATCCGCGCGACGGCGAACGTCATCGATCGCCCCGCGCCCTCCTCCGTGTACGTCTGCTTCGCGACGAGCAGCTTGTCCGCGCCCGCCGCTTTCAGCGCGGCCGGCTCGGCGACGCCTCGCGCGCCGACGTGTTTCTTCACCGTCTCGGACGGGTTCTCGATCCCCGGCGTCGCGTCGAGCTCCTCCGCCGTGAACGTGCGAAGCGGCCAATCACGCCGCTTCGCGAGCTCGAGGAACGCCACCTCGTCCGCTTTCTTGTCGATCGTCGCGAGCTGCTTCACGGACTTCGCCGAGAGCGAGTGCGCCGCGAGCAGCGCCTCGACTCCGCGCTCCACCATCTCGATCGACGCGCCGCGATCGCACCCGACGCCCACGACGAGGCTCTTCGGTCGATACACGACCGCGTTCTCGAAATGCGCCGGGTGCGTGCGTGCGACGTCGCGATCGCTCGCGACGAGCAAGATCTCCCACGCCATCCGATCGACGCCGTCCAGCGTCGTCGTGTAGCGCACGCCTTCGGGGAGCGCGCGATCGATCGGCCACCACGATGCCTCTCCCGTCTCTTGAACGAAGAGCACCGGCGCCGCGTTCACGACCGCCGCGCATCCGCGCGTGACGTTCCTGTCCATGTCGTCGAGCGTCCAGCCGAGCTCGCGGCCGAGGATGTCGACGGTGAGCGTGCCGAGCGCGTCGGACGCCGTCGTGACGACGGGCGTCGCGCCGAGGATCGCGGCCGTGCGCTCGGTGTATTGGTTTCCGCGGCCCACGTGGCCGGAGAGGACGCAGATCGAGAAGCGCGCCGTCTCGTCGATGCAGAGGATCGCGGGGTCGACCTTCTTGTTCCTCAGGAGCGGTGCGACCATTCGAACGACGGCGCCGACGCTGATAACGAAGACGTGGCAGTCGTAGGCGGCGAAGGTGTCGGAGAGCAGCGGCCCCATCGGGAGCGGGAGCCTCTTCGCGCCGGAGGGAGCCGATGCGAAGAGCTTCTCGGAGACATAGAGGTCCGCACCCGGCAAGCCTGCGACGAGCTTCGTCGCGATGCCGATGCCGTGCCGCGTGATCGCGTAGATCGCGAAGCCCTTGCGCGAATCGGTCATGTTCGCGCCTCGGCGAGCACGGCCACGCTCGAGAACGCGACGTCGCCCGCGAGAACGCCGCTCCGCTCCTTGCGCGAGACGATCACCATCGCGAAGCAGTCGCCGCGCTCCTCGCGCAGCGTCGAGACGTCGCGCACGATGCGCTGGTCGGCCATCGTCGCGCGCGACACGAACACCGCGCGGTCGAGGAGGCGCGTCCGTTCGAGCGCCTCGATCACCTTCGGCATCTCCGAGCCGATCTTCATCAGCACCACCGTGTCGAACTTCGAGAGCACGTCGGCGAGATCGTCGACGCCGTACGTCGCCGGGACGATCGCGATCCGCTCCTGCCCGTCCGCGAGCGGGATCCCCGTCACCGCCGGAACGGCCGTGACCGATGTGACGCCCGGAACGATCTCGATCGCGATCCCCGGCCAGCGCTTCGGCGCCTCGCGCTTCAGGTAGATGAACGTGCTGAAGAGCGACGGATCACCTTCGGTGACGAACGCCACCGACTGCCCGCGCTCGAGGCGCTCACCGATCTTGGCGAACGCCGTCTCCAAGTACGGACGAATACGCTCCGGATCCTTGCTCATCGGGAACGTGAGGAGGAGGCGCTCTTGGTTCGGCCGCGCGCCGATGACGGGCTCGATGATTCGCCATGCCATGGACGCGCCGAAGTCCGAGGCGCGCGGGAGCGCGAGGACGGGTGCGCTCTCGAGCACGCGCACCGCGCGCAGCGTGAGGAGATCGGGCGCGCCCGGTCCGACGCCGACGCCGTAGAGAGTTCCGTAGGTCATGTCGCGGCTCCTCGAGGCTTGGTGATGGCGAAGATGTGGACCGGGTTGAGCGCCTCGTAGCGCAGGTATTTCGCGAGCGGCTCACCGCGCGAGACGTTGACGAGCGTCACCTCGGGGACCAGATCCCTCGCGCGCAGCGTGCGGTACGTCTCGCCAACGTTCTCGAGCGTGATCGCGTTCACGACGAGGCGTCCGCCGGGTCGAAGACGATCGAGCGCGACGGCGATGATCTCGTCCATGCTCCCCTTGCTGCCGCCGACGAAGACGGCGTCGGGCGCTTCGAGATCGGCGAGCGCCTCCGGTGCGCGGCCGGCGACGACGCGCACGTTGTCGACGCCGTGCGCTCGTACGTTCTCGCGGCAGATGTCGACGCCCTCGGGATCGATCTCGACGGCGTAGACGCGACCGCGGGGCGCGAGCATCGCCGCCTCGATCGAGACGGAGCCCGAGCCCGCGCCGACGTCCCAGACGACGCTGTCGGCGCGGAGCTCCATCGCGGCGAGCGAGAGCACGCGCACCTCGCGCTTCGTGATGAGCCCCTTCTTCGGCATGCGCTTCGCGAATGCGTCTTCGTGCAAGAACGGGATGGCGGGCGGCGGGCGCCACGCGGCGTCGCTGCGCACGAGGATCGCGACGTTGAGCGGGCGCACGTCGGTGCACGCGGCGAGATCGGCGAGCGTGAACGCGCGGACGCGCTCGTCAGGGCCGCCGAGATTTTCGCACAACCAGGCATCCCACTCGGTGTCGCCGTGCTCGATCAGCAGCGCGGCGAGGCGCGCGGGCGAGCTCTCCTCGTCGGTGAGGACCGCCACCTTCGACATCGTCTTCAGGCGCGTGACGAAACCTTCGCGCGATCGCCCGTGCACCGAGACGAACGCCGCGTCGTCCCATGCGATGCCCGCGCGCGCGAACGCCCACTGCATCGAGCTCGGCTGCGGGATCACCTCGACGTGCGCCGCGCCGAGCTTCTTCACGACGAGGCTACCGACGCCGAAAAAAAGTGGATCGCCCGACGCGAGGATGCAGACGTTGTGCTCGCCGGCGAGCGCGGCGACGCGATCTATCGTGCCGGAGATGCCGGACTTCAACACGATGCGCTCGCCCGCGAACTGCGAAAAGAGATCGAGGTGGCGCTCGCCGCCGACGAGGACGTGCGCGCGCGCGACGGCGTTCATCGCGCGGCTCGACAGGCTCGCGCAGCCGTCGTCACCGATGCCGACGAGCGTGACCGCGGGGCGTGCGCTCATGGCGCAGGCTCCGTCGAGAGGAGAAGAAGCGCATGGAGGATCGCGACGGCGATCGGGCTCCCGCCCTTCCTTCCACGCGCGACGATGTACGGCACGTCGGTCGCGAGCGTCGCTTCCTTCGACTCCGCCGCCGACACGAAGCCGACCGGCACGCCAACGATGAGCGCGGGCTTCACGCCTTCGTCACGAGCGAAGCGCACCACTTCGAGGAGCGCCGTCGGCGCGTTGCCGATGGCGACGACCGCACCGTCGAGGAGCCCCAGGCGGTGCGCCTTCTTCACGGACTCGATCGCGCGCGTCGAGTTCTTCGCCTTCGCTTCGGCGATCACGTCGTCGTCGGAGATGAAGCAGTGCACCTTGCATCCGTACGCGGCGAGCCGTTGCTCGTTGAGGCCGACAGAGATCATCTTCACATCGACGATCACGGGGCAACCGCGTCGGAGCGCGGCGACGCCTGCGCGGACCGCGTCCAAGTGCAGCCGCATGAGCGACTTGAACTCGAAATCCGCCGTCGCGTGGATCACGCGCCGCACGATCTGCCAATCGTTCGGCGCGAAGTCGTGCGCGCCGACCTCGGCGTCGATGATGGCGAAGCTTCCGTCCTCGATGCTGCGACCGAGGGGCGTCATCTGGCGCATGTCGTTCATGACGGTGAATCCTCTGCGAGGGGCGCGGGCGGATGCCGACCGAGCTCCGTTCCGTTGAAGTCGACGAGGTGGACGCGCACGTCGAGCGCGCCGCCCGCGTGCCGCGTCGCGTGCTCGACGACGCGACGGCAAATGCCCGACGCGATGCCGACGAGCCCTTCCCGGCTGCACAGCTCGAGGACGTGACGCGCGGTGTTCGCCGCGCGGATCTGCGCGACGATCTCTTCGCGCGCGCCGAGCTCCGCGGCGATGCTCGCGAGAAGCTCCATGTTCACTTCGGAGCCCGCCGCGTGCGTCATCATCTTGCCGTCGGCCATCTTGGACAGCTTGCCGATCATCCCAACGATGATGGCGCGACGCGCGTGCCGCCTCGCGCAATGTCGGAGCGCGGTGCCGACGAAGTCACCGACTTGGATGAACA
>JAYVXB010000467.1:0-4909 GCA_043785585.1 Deltaproteobacteria bacterium
GTCCCAGGCGGAGCCGGGAGCGCTTCGCCGGCGACGACGCGCTCCGACCATGCCGCCAGCGCGCCGAGCGACGCGAGCGGACGCTTCACGGCGAGGCGCGCTGCCATCGCCACGCCAACTAGCGCGAGGAGCACGATCGCCGCCGTCCACAGGCTTATCGTGCGAAGGACCGCGCGGTGCGCGTCGATCGAGATCGCAACGACGGCCATCGCGCCGCCATCGGTCGCGGCGCACGCACGCCAATGCCGACCGCCGGCGTCGCGCGCGGTCGCGCATCGGTCGGTGATGCCGAGGAGCTCTTCGGGCATCGACGGCACGGCGGGATCGACGTGGGCGACGCCTTCGACGCGTAGCACGAGCCGAGCGCCGTCGGCCTGCGCGGCGATCATGACCTCGCGAACGGCGGTGTCGAGCGCGTCGCCCTCCGCTTGTTCCGCGCGGAACATGCGAAGCGCAGCGACGGCGCGATCGCGCGCCGAAGCATCGTCTAAGGCGTCGAGCGAGTGCGACGTGATCGCGAGCGTCGCGAGCCCGACGGCGAGGAGCGCCGGACCGACGAACGCGAGGACGCGCGCCCTCAGGACTGCTTCGAGCGAGCGACCGCCCATGCGTACCCCACGTTGCGGACGGTGCGAACGATCTCCGGCGCGCCCGACGGCGCGAGCTTTCTTCGAATCCGCGTGAGAAGCACCTCGAAGCTCGCGGACGCGCTCGGGCTCGCTTCGCCCCACACGGTCTCGAGGACGTCGGCGCGCGGGATCACGCGCCCGTCGGCCCATGCGAGGAGCGCGACGATGTCGAGCTCGCGTGCGGTGAGCGCGACGCGCGCGCCGTCGATGGTCACCGTCCGGCGCTCACGATCCACCACGATCGAGCCGAAGCGCCGCGTCGATTCGCTCCACCGCGGCCCGCGCCGCCCGAGGGCGCGCACGCGCGCGCTGAGCTCGGCGGAGGAGAACGGTTTTCCGAGATAGTCGTCCGCGCCTGCGTCGAGGCCGGCAACGCGATCGTCGATTCCATTTCTCGCCGTGAGAAGGAGGATGGGTAGATCGTGGCCGCCGCTTCGCGCGCTTTTGCAAACGTCGAGGCCGGAGCCGTCGGGCAACCCGACGTCGATGATCGCGAGATCGAACTTCGAGCGATCGAGCTCGTCGATGGCGGCGCCGCAGTTGGAGGCGAGCGCGACGACGTGACCCGACGTCGTGAGCGCGCGGGTGACGATCGTGGCGACGCGCTCGCTGTCCTCGACGACCAGGATTCGCACGAGCCTCAGCCCCGCGAATTCGCCGCGAGCGGCCAGAAAATCCGGAACACTGTCCCCTCGCCCGGCGCGCTCTCCATCGCCATGCGACCGCCGTTCTGTTCGACGATCCCGAGCACCGACGCGAGGCCCAGGCCGGTGCCCGATCCCTTCGTCGTGAAGAACGGCTCGAACACACGGCTCCCCGTCGCGTCGTCGATTCCCTCCCCTTCGTCGCGCACCTCGAGCAGCGCTTGTTCACGCCCGCGAGCGTCGACGAGCGCGGAGAGGCGTACCGCGGCTTTGCCGCCCGCGGGCATCGCGTCACGGGCGTTCATGACGAGGTTCGTCAGCACGCGCTCGATCTGCGTTCTATCCGCGTCGACCATGAGCGCGTCCGGCGGAAGCTCGAGCACGAGCGCGCACTCGTTGCGCACGAGGACGCGAAGCCTCTCCTCGATGCCGCGCGCGACCTCGACGAAGTCGAGGCGCTCGTGCGCCCGAGGTTGCTCGCGGCAGAACCCCATGAGGTCGTCGAGCAACTGCGACCCGCGGCGCGCCTCGTCGCCGAGGTACGTCGCCAGCTCGGCGAGCCGAGCCGGATCGGAAGACTGCTTGAGGAGATCGCTCGCCAGCGACATCGCTTGGAGCACGTTCTTGAAATCGTGCGCCACGCTGGCGCTCATGCGCATCAACGCCTCCACGCGCTCGACGCGCGCTGCCTTCGCCTCCGCGGCGCGCTGCCTCCCCTCGGCGTCGACGCGCGCCTCCTGCTCGAAGACCGTCGCGAGAATGTCCGAAACGGAGCACGCGAAATCTATCTCTCGAGGCTCCCATCTTCGCGCTGGGCCGACATGCTCGAGACAGATGACACCGATGACGTCGCCCTCCCGGAAAATCGGCGTATCGAGCATCGACGTGATCCCGAGCGGGACGAGGTACGAGTCCGCGAGCTCGCGCGTCGCCGGATGCGTCAGCGCATCGTGCGCGGGAATGACGCGACGCTCATGGACCGCTCGGACGTAATTCGGAATCTTTGCGAGATCGATCGACGCGCCGTCGGAGTGCTCCCCGGTGGAGCGCACGAACTGATGAAGGCAGAGCAGCTCCGAACCGGTCAGGAGCCACACGCCGGCGCGCTCGACGCCAAGCGTGGCCGCCGCGACCTCCGTCGTCCGCCGCAGCGCGCGCGCGAGCCCACTCGTCTCGCGCACGGCGACGCGCGCCAGCTCGAGCCGCGCGCGCTCCAGGATCGTACTGCTGGTCACGGACTCCACGATCGACCTCCCTCGAGCACGCCATGCGACTCGCCGGAAGGATACGCCGAACCGAGCCTCGTCGGGTGCGACGCCGCGAATCGGCCCGACCGCAGTAAGGCTGGCCAACCCTTGTCAGGTGACCTGACTCTGCGCGCGGGTGCACTCGAGATGCAGTGGCGTGACGTCCGCAACCATGCTCCCCTCAATGGGGGGGATTTTTCATGGATGACGTCCGCAAGGGCTTCGCGGAGACGCGCCAGAAGACGGACGCGAGCCTTCGCGCCGAGCGCGACGAGCGAGGCGGCTCCCGGGAGAGCAACGCGGGAGCGCGGCGGCGTGTCCTCGATCTCATCGAGCGCGATCGCTTCGTCGTGGACCAACAGCTCCTCGAGTCGCGGCAGGACGCGGATCGACTCGTCGCCGGCGATCGGCTCGCCGATCCGTCGCCGACCACGGCGGTGGAGCGAGAGCGACGCGCTGCAGACGATGCGTTGCGCGACGAACGAAAGACAACGGACGTGATGTTGCAGGACGAGCGTCAGCGGTCCGATGATGCGGTCTTTCATCGCGGCGGCCTCGACACCGCGGGCGGACGCAGCCGCCAGAGAGAAACGGACGAAAATCTCTCCACGGAGCGGCACGGCGCGGACGCCGCGGTGGCCCAAGGCGCGAGGCCCGCCCTCTCGAGCGAGCGAAGCGCTCTCGCGATGGTCACCCACGAGTTGAGCAATCCGCTTGCGACGATCGCGTTCAACGCGCAGTTTCTCGCAGAGAGCGCCCGTGAACCCGAAGCGCGTGACGCGGCGGACGAGGTCATTCGCTCCGCGGCAAGGATGAAGCGCATGCTCGCCGATCTGATGGACAACGCGCGCATCGACGCGAACAGTCTTCGCGTCGTGCCGAAGCGAGACGACATCGACGCGCTCCTCGGCGAGTTCCGCACCGGCTACGCCCCGTTGTTCGCCACGCGTGGAGTGAGCTTTACCGTGGATACCGCGCGGAGGGCCACGCCGCTCTTCGCACTGTTCGATCGCGATCGCATCGTCCAAGTCATCTCGAACTTGCTCGGCAACACGCTCAAGTTCACGCCGCCGTCCGGATCCGTGAGCCTCACGGCGGAGCGAGTCGGAGACCACGTCGAGGTCGTCGTTAGGAACACGGGCACAGGTATCGCGACGGAGGCGCTGCCGCATGTGTTCGACCGCTTCTGGCAAGCGGGCAACGAGTCGAGGGTCGGGCTGGGCCTCGGTCTCTTCATCTGCAAGAACATCGTCGAAGCACACGGTGGTCGCATCGCGGTCGAGAGCGAGCTCGGCGTGGGCGCGACATTTCGGTTCACGTTGCCGTTCGCCGCGTAGAATGGGTGGCTCGCACCTCGTGGCGCACTGCGGCGTCGTGCCGCGAGGCAGCACGGTCGCGCGTGCGGGGGGTGTGCCGATCGTGCACTGTTCAAGAACGCGATCACGGCGCAACTCGGCGAGATCCGTTCTGGCTCGGTCCATGCGACACGGGTGATACGCAACGAGGGGGGGAACTACAATGCAAGTCCTGGTCATCGACGACGACACGGGCATCCTACGCGGCATGGAGCGCTTGCTACGCGCGCACCACCGAGTTCAAACGGCGGAGAGTGCGTCGCTCGCGTTCGCGAAGCTTGCCGCGCAGCACTTCGACGTCATTCTCTGCGACGTGCACATGCCCGGCATGGACGGTCCCGCCTTCGTCGGGAAGCTCTCGCCACTCGACGCCGCGCGTGTGATCTTCACGACGGGCGGCGGGATCACGTCGGCGGACGACGTCTTCCTCGCCGGGCGTCGCGTGCTGATCAAGCCATTCACGCAAGGCGAGCTATCCGCCGCGATGAACGCGATCGTTCTCGATGCCGCGTGACCGCCTGTACGGACGAACCGCGGTCCCGTAGCGAGAACGAACCGCTGCTCATCGCTCAGGTGGTCTTGCAGCCGCCCTTGCCGGAGCAGCGGTTCATCCCTCTCTCTCTCGTGTTCGTGCGTTGGTCTGACCGGCGGCGCTGAAACGGACCGAGCCCAGCTGCGTACCGTCCAGCATGCAAACGTTGGATGTGCTCGTCATCGGCGCGGGCCAAGCGGGGCTCGCGATCGGGCACTACCTCGCCGACGCCGGATTGAGCTTCGCCATCGCAGACGGCGCCACGCGGGTCGGCGACTCCTGGCGCCACCGGTACGATTCACTTCGACTCGTTACCCCCGCGCAGCACTCAGGCCTTCCGACCCAGCCATTCCCCGCGGCACGCGACACGTACCCAACCAAGGACGATGTCGCCGCGTACCTCGAAGAGTACGCACGCGCGCGCGCTGCCGTGTCTCCTAGCGACGCGTGTGAACCAGCTTCGGCGCGACGGCGTTGCGTTCCTTGCGGCGACTTCGAACGG
>JAYVXB010000468.1:0-15139 GCA_043785585.1 Deltaproteobacteria bacterium
CGAGCGGTGCCCTACGATTGGACGCGAGACCCGACGTGACGCGCTACGCGTCGCGCTCGGCGGGCTCGAGCACGAGCGCGTCGCCGACCAGCACCAGGCGATGCGAAGTCGCACCGTCCGTCGTCGCGCCGCAGGGGAGGGAGCCACCGTTCGCGACCACGGCGAGCTCGAGGATCGCGAGCGGCACGCCGCCGCCGCTCAGCGTCGCCGTGACGTCGTCGATCGCGTGCGTCTTCGAGCGCGCCTTCTCGAGGAGCTCCTCGGCGCGCGCGATCCCCTTCGCGGTCGAGCGCACGTCGCCGCCCGGATCGAACACGGCGAGCTGCTCTTCATCGAGGCGCCGCGCCGCGAAGAGCGCGTCCTCGGGCGGCAAGCGCACGCGGTTGCGAACCGCTTCGAGGCTGGTCTCGACGCCCGCCTTTCCCTTCGCGATGAGCCAGACGCCGATGACGAACTTGGCGCACGTGAGCTGCCGTCGCTCGTAGTTCCAGACGGTTGCCATCACGGACGCTTAGTCCATGCATGGCCCACTCGACGAGTAGAACCTCTACGGCTTCATCGAATCGCTTCGGCTTTTGCACACGACGGCTTGTCTCCCAAAGCGCACGCGCGCCCGTAGAGG
The DNA here is from genome assembly GCA_043785585.1 of Deltaproteobacteria bacterium. Lineage (GTDB taxonomy): Bacteria > Myxococcota_A > Polyangia > Polyangiales > Polyangiaceae > JBBQXV01. The sequence goes on from JAYVXB010000468.1 coordinate 623, forward strand.
ATCCTCGCGCGCGTAGGATCGGCCTGGACGCCGCCGTCGCCACGCAAGTAGAAGCCCGCGGTCGCGGCGCAGCCCTTCGCGTCGCGCCGGAGGCACGCCATCGTGTAGCGATTTCGCGCACGGGCCAGGTCGCGCGTCGTGCCGAGACCGCGCTCCAACATCTGCGCGGCTTTCATGCAGCCTTCCGCGGCGCCGGCATCGCACGCGTTGTCGTACGACGCGAACGCGCGCACGAAGTCGCGCGCGATGGTCGGCGGTTTGCCCGATTCGTACGCCGATGCGAGCACGGCGCACGAGACGCCGTCCTTTTTCTCGCAGCCGCGCCGCGAGAGGTCGACCGCGTGCGCGACGTCGTCGGCGCTCGGTGCGCGTCGCGCGAAGATGATCTTTGCCGCGAGGCCGCACCCGCGCGCACCGTCGATGCCGCAGGCGAGCTCGTAGAACGAGAACGCTTTGTCGTCGTCTTTGCCGAGGCCGCGCCCCTCCGAGTACATGTCGCCGAGGTTCACGCAGCCGGTCGCGGACTTCTTTTCACAGGCCTTCTGGAACAGCACCGCCGCCTGGAGCTCGTTGCGCGCGACGGCGCCGGCGCCTTGCTCGAGGAGCATTCCGGCCGCGTTGCATGCGTCCGCGCGTCCGGCGTCACACTGCCTTCGTTCGAGATCGAGCGCCGCTTGAGGGCTGCCCGCCTTGCCGGACATATAGAGCTCGATCAGCTTGTCGCAGGCCTCGTTCTCGCCCATGTCGCAGGCCTTGTCGAACATCTTCGCGGCGCCCGCGTTGTCGACGTCCATGCCGGTCCCGTCGCGCATGCTGATCGCGAGGTACCTGCACGCTCGTCCTTCGCCGTATTTGCACCCGAGCGCGTAGTAGGCGTTTCCCTTCTGCTCGTCTTTCGGAAACCAGTCGCCACGTTCGTAGTGGAGGCCGACGTTGCCGCACGAGATCCCGTAGTGGAGATCGTCGCACGCGCGAAGGTAGTACTCGGCGGCCTTCTTGGGATCGGCCTCCACGTGGTTGCCGCGGGCGTACTCGACGGCGATGTCGTTGCACGCCTCACCGTCTCGGAGGGCGCACGCTTTCTCGTCGAGATCGAGCGCGGTTTTCGCGTTTGCGACCTCGTCCTCGCGCCGTAGCTGATCGGCCAGCCAGCGGCACCCGAGGCCGCTGTCCGTGTCGCACGCCGCGGCAAGCGACTGCTTCGCACGCGCGACCTCCTTCGTCATGCCGTACCAGCCACCCAAGTACATCATGCCGACGTACGCGCATCCGTTCGCATAGTTGCCCGAGTCGCACGCCTTCTGCGTGAGGCCCTGGGCCTTCTTTGGATCCTCGGCGACGCCCAAGCCGTTCCCGTACAGGTTCGCGAGCTCCCTGCACGCATACCCGTCGTTCTCGTCGACACAATCGATCGTGCGCTCGCGCACGGCGTCCGCGTAGCGCTTGGCCGCCAGCTCTGGATTTTTCACCAAGCCGTCGCCCCACTTGTAACGAGCCGCGAGGCCTTCGCAGTCCTCCGCCGATCCGTCGTCGCATGCGTGCGCGAGCAGCGCTTCGCCTTGCGCGGCGCTCTTCGCGGGGTACTCATCGCGAAAGTAGAGGAGCGCGAGGTTCCTGCATCCCATGTGGACGTCGCCGTCGCAGGCGCGCTTGTAGTACGTCGCTGCCTGCGTCAGGTCGCGCGCGACGGCCGTTCCGTCGTCGTACATCGTGCCGATGTTGTTGCATCCGGTCGCCGAGCCACCGTTGCATGCGCGCCTGTAGAGCTTGAGCTCTTCCTCCGTGCTGCGCGCCAGGCCCAAACCGTGGCCGTACGCGAGCCCGAGGTCCGAGCAGGCATCCGCGGATCCTTGGTCGCACGCACGCTTGTAGAGCTCCACTGCCTTCGCATAGTCGCGCTTCACCACGACGTTGCTGCCGAAGTAGAACGAGCCGACTCCGGCGCACCCGTTCGCCGATCCCGCGTCGCACGATTTCCGAAAGAGATCGAACACACGCGCGAGGTCGCGCTTGATCTTGCGGTCCCTCCGAAGCGTCCATCCGAGCGTCGAGCAGCTCTCGGCGTTGCCGGCCGCGCACTGCGTTTCGCATTCCTCGCGGTCTTTCGCTTTGCACTCGTGGTTCTTCGACGCTCCTGCGCGGCGACACGACGCTCCCTGCGTACGCACGAAGCCCTTCGGGCAGCCCGCGCCGCCGACGCTCGCGACGTCGTTGTCCACCTGCGCCGCGCCGAGGCGCACGAGCTCGAGGTGCAACAGCGATCCGCAGTTGGCCGTCGTCTGCTCGACGCCCGCGTTCGACTTGCGGCACTCTTCGAGGCTGCCGTCGACGGTGCGCACGCTCTGGCTTGCCGCCGCTTGCCACCCCGCCTCGCCGTTGAAGATCTGCACGACCGTGTGCGCGCTCGCTTTCGACCCGAGCTGCATCGCGAACGCGCCAACGTACGCGCCGCGAACGAAGTGCGTCGCCTCGTGGCAAGCGTCCGTCGTTCCCTTCACGTCTTCGGCCTTCGCGGTGGTCCACGTCGACGCGCGCTTCCCGACCATCACGAGCGCGACGTCGAGCGACGCCCCCTTCTCGAGCTCTCCGCCGATCTTCGCGACGAAACCGCCGCCGGCGAGCGGTAGGTTCGCCCGAATGTCTTCGCTCGATTGGTACGACACGATCTCTTCTTTGATCCGGAACGGCGCATAGCCGTACGTCCCGTCGAGCTTGCAGTCGGCGAGGAGCCGCATGTGCCCGTCCTTGTACGACAGGATCGCGACACCTCGAGTCATCGCGACCTCGAGGTCGCCGCGCGCCGTCGCGGCCCAGTCGATGATGAGTGGCGCGTCGTTCTGACCGAGGATTTCCTCAGCCGTCGGCGGCTTCGGCGGCTTGATGATCCCTCCGGGACCACACGCGGCGGCCGCGGCAACGATGGCGAGAGTCGGAGCGAACCAAGAGTGGGCCATTGCGCCACGCTACGTGATGCCGCTCGCCCGCGTTGCGATTGTTCCGCGCGTCACTCTCCGGTGTCGACGTCCGGCGAAACCAATCGCGCCAAATCCGACTCTCCCCGATCGACGTTCTTCGGCCGGATCACGCGCCGCTTCCACCAGCTCGCCGCGTCGTCGAACAGCGAATACGCGACCGGCGTCGCGAGGAGCGTCAGCGCGAGCGACATCGTCTGCCCTCCGACGACCACGCCTGCGATCGCCTGGTTCAGCCCCGCGCCGACGCCGCGCGACAGCAAGAGAGGAACCATCCCCGCGACGAACGCGAGCGTCGTCATCAGGATCGGACGAAGGCGATCGCGGTTCGCGCGCAAGATGGCCTCGTCGCGCTCGACTCCTTCCGCGCGCAGGTGGTTCGTGTGATCGATTTGCAAAATGGCGTTCTTCTTCACTACGCCGAAGAGCACGATGATCCCGAGCGCCGACATGATCGAGAGCTCTTGCCGGAAGATGAGGAGCGACAGAAGCGCGAAGGGAACCGTGAGCGGCAACGTCAGCATGATCGTGATCGGATGCAGCCACGACTCGAACTGCGCCGCGAGCACCAGGTACATGAAGACGATCGACATCCCGATCGCGATCAAAAATCCGACGATCGCGCGCCCGGTCTCCTTGGTGAAACCCGCGGGCGCCGCGGTGTAGCCGGCGTCCATGTGGAGATCACCGATGATCTTGACGAGCGCGTCGGAGACCTTGCTCTGCCCGACGCCCGGCGCGACGTTGGAGGTGATCGTGACTTGCCGCTGGCGCCCGAGTCGATTGATTTGCGACGGGCCCGTCGTGCGCATCACCGAGACGACCGACGACAGGGCGACCGCGCCGCCGGACGCCGTCGGGACGGTCATCATCGATAGAGAGTCGAGGTTCTCTCTGTACTGACGCTCGGCTCTCGCCACGATGTCGTAGTCCTCGCCGCGCTCGTAGAGGGAAGAGACCTTCAGGCCGCCGATCAAGAGTCCGACGGTGTTCGCGACGTCGAGGACGTTGACGCCGAGGTTCGCGGCGATCTCGCGGTTGACCGTCATCCGCGCTTCGGGATTGCCGATGATGAGGTTCGAGTCGACGTCGACCGCGCCGGGCACCTTGCGAAACCGCTCCAACGCCTGCGTCGCGTACGCCTGCAGGCGCGCGAGATCGGGCCCCGCGATCGTGTACTGCACCTGCGCGCTCGACTGGCCGCTGTTGATGGCCTGCGAGACGGAGACGTCGATGCGGAGGTTCTTCGGCTGATGCGCGACGATCTCTTTGCGAACGCGCTCCATCAGCTCCATCTGGCTCGCCTGCCGCGTCGTCGGATCGGTCAGGTGCACGTAGATGTTCGCGCGGTTCTGCGTCTGCTGCGCGTCGTTGCCGATCGTCATGAGCGTGCGCTCGACGTGCTTCACGCCGCGCAGCTCGCGGGCGATCCCGTCGGCGATGATGCGCGTCTGCTGCAGACTCGTCCCCTCGGGCGCGCGGACGTTGACCTCGAACTCGGCCGTGTCGTTCGCGGGCTGGAATCCCGACGGGATCGACTTCGCCAGCGGAACGCACGACCCGAGCGTGACGACGCACGCGGCGACGACGACCCAGCGCCGCTTCATGACCCAGCGGAGGACGACCATGTACACGTGCTCGATCGGCCCATAGAAGGCGTCGACGCCGCGCTGGAGCCACCCCTTCTTCGGCTCTTCGCCGTCCGCGGGCGGTGCCGCGAGCCACCGCGCCGACAGCATCGGCGTGAGCGAGAAGCTGACGATGAGCGAGACGCCGATGGCGAACGCCATGGTGATCCCGAAGCTCTGGAGGAAGCGCCCGACGATCCCCTTCATGAAGGCGACCGGCAGAAAGACGGCCATGAGCGACAGCGTCGTCGCGAGGACCGCGAGACCCACGTCGCGCGTCGCCTGCCACGCCGCGACGAACGGCTTCTGCTTCTTCACCTCGATGAAGCGAACGATGTTCTCGAGGACGACGATGGCGTCGTCGATCACGATGCCGACCGCGAGCGCGAGCGCGAGCAGCGTGATCATGTTGAGCGTGAAGCCCATGATGTGCATCAACGCGAACGTGCCGATGATCGAGATGGGGATGGCGAGCGCGGCGATGAGCGTGCTCCGCACGTTCCCCAGGAAGACGAGGACGACGAGCGCCGCGAAGATCGCGCCGAGGACGAGGTGCTCGCGAACCGCGTTGACGCCCGTGCGGATCGACTGCGAGTTGTCGCGGACCACGCGCAGCTCGGTGCCGGGGATCGCCTTCTCGATCTGCGCGAGGCGAGCTCGGACCGCGTCGGCGACCGCCACGGTGTTCTCGCCCGACTGCTTGCGCACGGAGAGCACGAGCGCTTGCGCACCGTCCTCCGACGCCCAGCTCTTCTCTTCGTCGCTCCCGTCCTCGACGCGCGCGACGTCGGCGACGCGCGTCGCGTGATCGTTGCTCTCGCGGATGACGATCTGTCCGATCTCGTCGACGGTCGCCACGCGGCCCTCGACGCGAAGCGCGACCCGCTGCGGACCGGTGATGATCTCGCCGCCCGGCACGGTGATGTTCTGTCGCGCCAGCGCGCGTTGGACGTCGAAGGCGGTGATCCCCGACGCGGCGAGCTTCACCGGATCGAGCCACAAGTTGATCTGTCGCTTGCGACCACCGAGGATCGTGACTTGGCCGACGCCGTTGATGCTCTCGATCTGTCGGCGGACCCTTTTGTCGGCGAGCTCGGTGAGGTCGCGTTGCGCTCCCTTCGCGCGAAGCGCGACGAGCAGGATCGGCGCGGAGTCCGGATCGACCTTGGTGACGACGGGCGGATCGATCCCCTTCGGTAAATCCGCAAGAACGGCGTTGATGTGATCGCGAACCTCTTGCGTGCCGACGTCGACGTTCTTGTCGAGATTGAACGTGACGATGACGAGCGACACGCCTTGGCTCGACGTCGAGCGGAGCTCGTCGATGCCGCTGATCGTGTTCACGGCGCCTTCGATCTTGTCCGTGATCTCGGTCTCGACCTCTTCGGGCGCGGCGCCTTGCAGCGTCGTCGTCACGAGGACGGTCGGGAAATCGACCTTCGGAAATTGATCGAGCCCGAGCGATCCGTACCCGACGATCCCGACGACGACGATCGCGAGCATGAGCACCCAGGTGAAGACCGGGTGGCGAATGCAGATCGAGGCGAGCCATTGCATGGTTCCGTCTCCTCAATCGACGAGGGCGCCGTCGACCGTGGCGTTCGTCGGATTGACGACGACGCGCTCACCCGCGACGACGCCGCCGACGATCGCGACGTCGTCGCCGAGCGTGACGCCCATCTGCACGATCCGCTGCTGCAACCTCTCGCCGACGACGACGAGCACGCTCTGCCCCGTGTCGCCCGCGATGAGCGCGCGCTTCGGGACGACGGGGAGCTTCATCTGCCCCGTCGCGAGGTGCGCGGTCGCGAACATGCCGGGGAGGAGCGCGCCGTCGTGGTTGTCGACGATCCCTTCGACGAGGACGTCGCGTGTCTGCGCGCGAACCTCGCGGCCGATGAACTTCAGCATCGCCGAGAACTCGCGGTTCGCCACCGCGACCGTCTCGAACCGAACGACCGCGCCTTCTTTCGCGGACGCGATGTCGGGCTCGGGCACGGTGAGGCGAAGGCGAAGTGGATCGTCGGCGATGAGCGTGATGACCTTGGTGTCGGCGCGAACGTAGTCGCCGACGTGAACCATGCGCTCGGCGATCTTCCCCGCGAACGGCGCGCGAATCGTCGAGTCGGTCATCGTCTGGCCGGCCATCGCCGCGCGCGCGCTCGCCGCTTGCGCGGAGGCGGTCTGCGAACGGCAAAGCCCCATCGCGCGATCGAACTCGGCTTGCGAGATCGAGCCGCTCGCCAAGAGGACCTTGTTGCGATCGCAGTCGCGCACCGCGCTCGCGAGCTGCTCGGCGGCAGCTTGCGCGTTCGCGTTCGCCTCGCGCTGGCTGAGCGCGAAGCTGCGCGAGTCGAGCTGGGCAATCGGCGCCCCCATCGGGACGCGCTGGCCGAGCTCGACGAACACCCGCAGCACGCGACCGACCGCGTTCGCCGCGAGATCCGTCCGCTCGAACGCGACGAGGACGCCCGTGAGCAGGATTTCCTGCGGGACGACGCGCTCCTCGGCGGTCGCGGTCTCGACGTGGATGCGTGGCTCCGACGGCTTCGTCTGCGATGCGGCGTCGCCGCGCTGGCAGCCACCCGCGACGAGCGCGAGCGCGAGGATGTAGGCAGACTTCTGCGGGCGCATCGGCTCAGGGACGATGCGCCGGGTCGATCCATGTTGCAACAAAAAGTTGCAAGTCGGAAGATGCGCTCCGACCCCGCATGGCCACACGAACGCGCACGCCGAAGCCGAGACGCCGGCCCGCGATCCAAGAGAGCGCGATCATGCGCGCGACGCTCGAAGAGCTCGCGCGCTCGGACTACGGCGGCCTCAGCATCGAGCACGTCGCGGCGCGAGCCCGCGTCAACAAGACGACCGTCTACCGCCACTGGCCCACGAAGGCGGATCTCGTGCGGAGCGCTCTGTCGTCCGTCGTCGAGAAGCACGACGCCGGGCCGAGCAGCGGCTCCCTCCGTCGCGATCTCGTGAAGATGGCGCGCGTCATGGTCGAGTTCGCGTCGAGCTTCGAAGGACAGAGCCTCATTCGCCTCCGCCTCCTCGACAACCCCGAGCCCGAGCTCGCCGCGATCGCGTCCGCGCTTCAGGCGGCGAGCGCCGAGAAGCGGGCCGGAGTCATCCGCGAGGCGATCGCGCGCGGCGAGGTGCGGCGCGACATCGATCCGGCGCTGATCCTCGAGATGCTCGGCGGCGCGCTCCACTACTTCCTCTTCATCAAGAAGCGGCCCATGACCGACCGACTCATCGCGCGTGTCGTCGACGTTCTCATGCGCGGCGCGGTCGAAAGATGAGCCGAAACGATCCGTAGGGCCTACGGTGTATCGATGAAGGACGACGCCAAAAGTCAGCTCAAGAAGCTCCTCGCCACCTACGACGAGAGGCTCGCCGAGGTCGAGCGCGTCGCCGCCGCCAAGCGCGCTGCCGACGCGGCGTTTCCCGCGCGCTTCGCCACGCTGACGACGGAGACGATTCGTCCCGCGCTTCAGGAGTTCGCGGCGGTCCTCAAGGATCGCGGGCACGACGCGGTGGTGCGTGAGCAAGAGGAATCGTCGAGCACCGCCGGCGGCGTCAGCCTCGCGACGATTTCGCTCCGCATCGTCCCGAAGGGGCCCACTCCGAAGGCGACCGAGACGAGCAAGAGCTTCGTCGAGATCTCGTTCATGGCCAACCGGAGCGAGCGAAGGATCACGGTCTCGTCGACCAACACGATGTTCACCTCGGGCGGCAACGTCGGAAAGCGTGGCGACTACGAGGTCGACGGCGTGACCGCCGACGTCGTCGTCGGTCACGTGCTGCAGACGCTGGAAGAAGCCTTCGCCGGGACGCGCTAATCGTCCGCGCTCACCAGCGCTTCTGGATGTTCGCGATGAACTTGTACGGATAGCCGGGGTCGAAGGCGCTCGCGTCGTCGAGCCGCTTCACGTCCTCGGCGGCGAGCTTCACGTCGGCCGCCTTCAGGTTGTCGTCGAGCTGCTCGATCGATCGCGCGCCGAAGATTACCGACGTCACCGTCGGCTTCGCGAGCAGCCACGCGAGAGAGACCGCCGATGCCGTCGTCTCTTTCTCTTTCGCGATCGCCTTCACCGCGTCGAGCGTCCGCCATCCGCGATCGTTCGCGACGTCGGCGAAGCGCTCTTTCCATTTCTCGAGACGCACGCCCGCAGGCGGCGGCTGGTCCTTCGCGTACTTTCCGGAGAGAAAGCCGCCCGCGAGCGGCGACCACGGGAGCACGCCGATCCCGAATTGCCTGCACACCGGGACGTGCTCGCGCTCGAGATCGCGGACCATCAGGCTGTATTGCATCTGCAGCGAGACGAACCGATGAAGGTGCTCGGTCTTCGCGATCCACTGGCTGTCGGTGAGTCGGTACGCCGCGTAGTTGCTCGCGCCGAGGTAGAGCACCTTGCCGGCTTTCACGAGATCGTCGAGCGCCCGAAGCGTCTCTTCTTCCGGCGTCTCGATGTCCTGCATGTGGATTTGATAGAGGTCGATACGATCGGTCTTCAGCCGACGCAGGCTGTCTTCGACCGTGCGCACGATGCGGTAGCGAGACGCGCCGGTCGAGTTCGGTCCGTCGCCCATGCGAAAGCGAAACTTGGTCGCGAGCACGACGCGATCGCGACTCTTCGCCTCGGCCATCCACGCGCCGACGACGCGCTCGGAGAGCCCGTCTTGACCGTAGACGTCCGCGGTGTCGATGAACCCCACGCCGCGCTCGAGCCCGCGGCTCATGATCGCGAACGCCGTCTTCTCGTCGCACGAGATCTTGTGCATGAACGACTTGTCGTCGGCTTCGCCGAACGTCATCGCTCCCAGACAGAGCACGGGGACCTTGAGCCCACTGGTTCCTAGCGATCGGTACTCCATGCGAGATGCCTCCTCGGGGTTGGGCGCGCGAGGATAGCGCACCGCCACGCGGGCGTGGTTCCATTGGCGATCGAGGAAGACGACCCATGTCCGACACAGCCACGGTTCATCGCACGGCAGGCGCCGACGCTCCCGAGACGAGCGTTCAAGCGCAGCCGTTCGTCATGGTGATCTTCGGAGCGTCCGGCGATCTGACGAAGAGACTCCTCGTCCCCGCGCTCTACAACCTCGCGTGCGACGGTCTCCTCCCCGCCAACTTCGCGTTGCTCGGCACCGCGATGGACGCGCTCACGACCGATTCGTTTCGCGCGCGGATGAGCGAGGACATCAAGAAGTTTCACACGCGCAAAGACTTCGACCAGGCCGTCTGGGACGATCTCGTCCGGCGCTTTCACTATATCCCGGGCGCGTTCAACGACATGGCCGTCTTCGGGCAACTGAAGGCCGAGGTCGCGCGGCTCGACGCCGAATCCAAGGTCGGCGGGAACGTCCTCTTCTACTTCGCCACCGCGCCAAAGTTCTTCGGACTCCTCTGCGACAACTTGAACGCGGCGGGCTTCAAAGACGGCGCCGGATGGAAGCGCATCATCGTCGAGAAGCCGTTCGGGACCGATCTCGCGTCGGCGCTCGCGCTCAACAAAGAGGTCCTCGCCAACTGGCAAGAGAACCAAATCTACCGAGTCGACCACTACCTCGGCAAAGAGACGGTGCAGAACCTCCTCGCGTTCCGTTTCTCGAATGGCATGTTCGAGCCGCTCTGGAACAAGAACTACATCGACAACATCCAGTTCAACGTCTCGGAGGCCGTCGACGTCGAAGGGCGCGGTGGGTACTACGACTCGTCGGGCGTGCTCCGCGACATGATGCAAAACCACATGTTCCAGATGCTCGCGTATCTGTGCATGGAAGTGCCGGGATCGTTCGAGCCCGATTCGATTCGCAACGAGAAGGCGAAGCTCTTGCAATCGGTGCGCGTCTACTCGGAGCAAGAGGTCGCGCGCTACGTCGTTCGAGGGCAGTACGGCGCGTCGCGCGACGACACGGGCAAAGTGACGAAGCCCGGGTACCGCGGCGAAAAGGACGTGAGCCCCGAGTCGAAGACCGAGACGTACGCCGCGGCGCGATTGCACATCGACAACTGGCGTTGGGAGGGGGTGCCCATCTACTTGCGGTCGGGCAAGGCGCTTTGGAAGCGAGGCACGGAGATCATCGTCGAGTTCAAGAAGGCGCCAGAGGTCATCTTCCGCGGGACGCCGGTGACTGGCCTCGATCCGAATCGGCTGCTCTTTCACATCCAGCCGTACCAAGGGATCGAGGTGCAGTTCCAAGCCAAAATTCCCGGCCCCGTGATGAACCTCCAGCCGGTGAACATGCGCTTCGCGTACGGCGACGCGTTCAAGGCGTCGCGGTACACCGGTTACGAGGTCATGCTCTTCGCGTGCTCTCACGGCGACGCGACGCTCTTCTCGCGCGGCGATCTCGTCGAGGCTGCGTGGGAAGTCGCGCAGCCGATCATGGACGCTTGGTCGAAGACGCCGGCGGAGTTTCCGAACTACGTGCGCGGGAGCTGGGGCCCGAAGGCGGCCGCGGACCTCATCGCGAAGGACGGCCGCCGCTGGCACGAGGTGGTGACCGAAGAGGTTCTCAAGACGGTGCCGCTCTTCAAGGACGGCGACCTCCTCTTCCTCGCGGCCGTCATCATGGCGCTTCAGTCGAAGCAGGTCGCGTCGGGTGAGCTCATCATCAAGAAGGGCGACATCGGGCGCGAGCTCTATCTCGTCGCGCGCGGCGAGGTCGAGGTGCTCGACGACGTCGGCAACGTGATCAAGGTCCTTCGCGACGGCGACATCTTCGGCGAGATTGGCGTGTTGATGTCGAAGCCTCGAAACGCCGACGTCCGCGCGAAGACGAGCTGCGACCTGTTCGTCCTCGACAAGTCCGACTTCAGCAGGATCCTCCGCGACAATCCTCAGTTCGCGAAAGCGGTGCAGCAGGTCGCGAAGGACCGGTACAACGTCCACGTGCCCACGGACGCGCTCATCGCACCGGGTTGAGATTCGACTCGGGCGCTTCTTGAATCTTACCGGACGTGATGAACATGCCGTCGCTCACCGGCTCGAGCAGCGGGACCCTCCACGCGCGGAGCAGGTACCCCAGCGAGAATCTACGCTCTTGGTGATAGCCCGGGTACGCGCGGCTCAGCGCGTCGGTCGCCGCGGGCAAATGGTACCAGGGCACCTTCGGTGAGACGTGGTGCGGCAGGTGGCGGTTGATGTGGAAGAAGTGGCGCTCGAACCAAAGCGGAAAGCGCACGTCGAACGTCGAGACGACTTGCCCGCGGATCGGCGTCCAGCTCTCGCGATCGAACACGAGCGCGCCCTCGCCCGCGTGGTGGAGGTACGTGAAGAGCGCGCCGAAGACCATCCCGATGTAGACGGGGACGAGGTAGTGCTTGAAGAGTCCGGCCGTGCCGATCGTGAAGTAGAGCGCGACCGAGATGCCGCCGCTCACGACGACCATCGTCGCGTTCGAGAAAAAAAGCTGACGGCGCGTTCGCGGCGAGAGCTGCACCTGCTTGTAGAGCGTGCCCATGAACGTGCGGCGCACCATGCCGACGATGAACCCGACCGCGAGACCCACCGGCGTCGCGAACGCGAGGCGTACCTCGAGGCGCCTACCGAAAGGCGCGCGCGCGTACTCGTCGCGCGAGAGCATCTTCTCCGGCCAGTCGGTGTCTTCGGTGCGGAGCTGCGCGCGCGCGTGGTGATGGTTGTGCGAGACGCGCCAGCTGTGAAAGCCGGTGACGATCGGCGACATGCAGATGTGGCCGACGATCGAGTTGATTCGCTTGCTGCGAGCGAACGCATCGTGACCGCAGTCGTGGCCGAGGATGAAGAGTCCGACCATGCCCGACGCGACGACGAGCCACAGACCGACGAGGACCGGTATGCGCCACATCAGGCCCACGCCCGGCCCGAGAGGAAAGAACCAGAGCGCCGCTTCGCCGATCGCGATCGTCGCCCACGCGCGCGCGAACGCCGCCCACGCGCGGAGCGGCGAGATCGCGTGCAGGTCGGCCGGGAGCTCGGTCCGCATTTGCGCGAGGGTGGTGCCGTTGGCGCGCGTCAGTGCATCGAGCTCGAGCGGGGTCATTGAGGCACTCAGCTTTGTCGAGGCGGGCCGCGCGACGCAAGGGTTTGGCGTCGAAGTCGGGCGATGCGGAGGGCTCAGCTGCAGATCGATCTGCCTGGCGCCCCTTGCCGGGAGACGATCGGTCAACTATATCTTCCTCGTGGGCCGAACCAGCGATGCACGCGAACGACTCGTCCAAGCGGCGATCGATCTCATCTGGCAGACCAGCTACGGCGCCGTCGGCGTCGACGCGATCTGCGAAGCGGCGGGCGTGAAGAAGGGGAGCTTCTACCACTTCTTCGCGAGCAAGGACGACCTGGTGGTCGCAGCGCTCGACGCGCACTGGCACGGACGCCGCGTCGACTTGGACCGCATCTTCTCGCCGTCCGTCGCCCCGCTCGATCGCCTCGGCGAATACTTCACCTACGTTTTCGAGCGACAGGTCGCGGTGCGCAAGAAATACGGTCGCGTTCTCGGCTGTTTTCACAACTCCGTCGGCACCGAGTGCATCCAAGAGGCACCGGTCATCGCGGCCAAGGTGCAGGAGGTGCTCTCGATGTTCATGCTCTACTTCGAGACCGCGCTCCGCGACGCGCAGGCGCAAGGTCTCCTCCGCCGCGACGATCCTGCGACCGTCGCGCGGACGCTCTACGCCTTCGTGCAAGGAGCGCTCGCGCAAGCGCGCATCCACGACGATCCGCAGCTCCTTCGAGGCTTGCCCGAATCCGGATTCGCCCTCCTCGGGCTGTCCATCCCAAAGACCCCGAGCCGCGCGAAGAGCGCGCGCGCATGAGCGGGGTTCGCCCGCCCTCCGCTCTCGCACGCCTCAATACTTGACTAGACGGTCAACTGGAAAATAGACGCCGTGTGGATCGTTCGCCTCGCCCTTCGCCGCCCGTACACCTTCGTCGTGATGGCGTTGTTGATCGTCATCTCGGGGATTTTCGTGGTGCGGAAGACGCCGACCGACATCCTTCCGGAGGTCGACATTCCCGTCATCAGCGTCGTGTGGACGTACGGCGGTCTTCCGGCGCAGCAGATGGAGCAGCAGATCACGCAGTTCAGCGAGTACTCGCTGTCCGGCAACGTCAGCGACATCAAGGCGCTCCAGAGCGAGAGCTTCGACGGCGTGTCGGTCATACGCCTCTTTCTTCATCCCGGCGCCGACGTCGCGGCCGCCATGGCGCAGGTGACGGCCGCTTCGCAGACCATCGTGCGGCGGATGCCGCCGGGGACGATTCCGCCGATCATTCTGCGTTACACGGCGTCGAGCGTGCCGATCCTCCAGCTCGCGTTTTCGAGCGACACGCTCAGCGAGTCCGAGATCTTCGATCACGTGAACCAGCGCGTGCGCACGATGCTCAGCGTCGTGCAGGGGACGCGATTCCCTCTTCCGGCCGGCGGAAAGTCGCGGCAGATCGCGGTCGACCTCGACGTTGCGGCGCTGCGCGCGCACGGCGTTTCACCCTCCGACGTGAACGTCGCGATCTCCGCGCAGAACCTCACGCTGCCCACCGGCGCCGCGAAGATCGGCGACCGCGAGTACCGCGTCAGCCTGAACAGCAGCCCCGAGGCGATCGCCGCGCTCAACGAGCTGCCGATCCGCACGGCGAGCGGCCACATCGTCTACGTGCGCGACGTCGCGTACGTGCACGACGGGTACGCGGTGCAGACCAACATCGCGCGACGTGACGGCAAGCGCTCGGTCGTGCTCAGCGTCATGAAGACCGGATCGGCGTCCACCACCGAGGTGGCGGCTCGGGTGAAGGAGCTCGTCCCCGTCATTCGCGCGGCCGCGCCGAAGGGGCTCGACGTCGAGCTCCTCTCGGATCAATCGGCGTTCGTCACGCGCGCGATCGACGGCCTCGTCGTCGAAGGGGTCATCGCCGCGGCGCTCACGGCCGCCATGA
>JAYVXB010000469.1:0-4884 GCA_043785585.1 Deltaproteobacteria bacterium
CGTCGCGGCGCTCACGCACGACAAGGACAACCTCTACGTCACGCTCAGCGCGCGCAGCTTGAACCCCGCCGCGCGCATCATCGCGAAGTGCGTCGAGGACGAAGCCGCGCCGAAGATCATCAAGGCGGGCGCGACGGCGATCGTCAACCCGACGCTCATCGGCGGTCGTCGCATGGCGAGCGAGCTGATCCGGCCCGAGGTGAACGAGTTTCTCGATCAGATGTTGCGCGACAAGGACAAGAACCTCCGCCTCGAAGAGGTCGTCATCGGTCGCGGCTCGTCGTTCGTCGGGATGGCGCTGAAGGACACGCCGATCCGTCGGGAGACGCGCCTGCTCGTGGTCGCGGTACGCAGCACCGATCGCACGTTCACGTACAACCCCGATCCGGAGCACGTCCTCACCGAAGGCACGACGATGATCGTGATGGGCGAAGCGGACAGCGTCGTGAAGCTGCGACAGCTGGTGATGTCGCCGACGAGCTGAGGGCTCGAGCCGCGACGACGCGGCTACGACTGCGCGCCGTGCCCGAGCTTCTTCGTGCCGTCTTTGAAGACGACCTGGATGTTCGTCGGCTCGACGATGACGACGAGCCCCTTGCCGAACTTGGAGTGGGCGATGAGCGCGCCCTTCGCGAAGCGAGAAGTCATCGCGTACGGGACGAAGGCGTCGTCCGGCTTGTCGGCGATCTCTTCCCACTTGTGCTCGGGCTCGGCCGGCTTGGAGTAGTCGTGATCGGTCTCCGAGCCAGACCCGTAGGAGCGTTGCTTGGTGCGTTTGATCGACATGGGAGGAGCGCTTTAGCCCCCTTTCTCCCGAAGATCCACTGGCCCATCGAGCGGCGGGCGCTGCATCGCGCCGAGGGCCGAGAGGCGAGCGTGCGCGGGGGCGACGCGCGCCGCGAAAGCGCGGTCGTCTGCTCCGATGGCGACGACGTGACGAGCGAACGGCGCGAGCGTGGCCGCGGCGGCGTGCGCGTCGCGCGCCGCGACTACGTGGACGTGGCGGCCTGGCGGCGGGATGGCGACCTTTGCGGTGACGCCGACCGCGTGCTCCTCCGTTCGGTGGAGATCGCCTGCGAACGCGACGGCATCGATCCATCGAGCGACGTCCGCGCTTTCGTCGTCCGCGAGCTTGCCGCGCGGGATCCGTCGTTCGGCATCGGTGAGCGCGGCGTGAAGTGCCTCGCCGAAAGCGCGGGCGCGCGCGATGTCGCCCTCGACGATCGCGACGCGCGGGCTGAGGCAGCCGCGTTGATCGAACGCGACGACGTCGTCCGCGAGCGCGCGCGCAGCGTCGTCGAGCGTTGCTCCGAGAATGACGAGCGCGACGCCCATTCCGGCGCCGTGACCGCGGACGATCGTGCCGGGGCGGACGCGCGTGCGGATCGCGGCGATCGTCTCGTCGCGCCCGTAGACGTGGACTTCGCCTTCGTCGATCGCGTCGACGTCGAGCTCCGACACGAGCGACAGAGCGGGATCGCCCGCCGCTTCGACGAGCGCGCGCGCGAAGATCGGATCGCGCCGTGACGGCCGCACGACGACGCGCTCTGCCGCGGCACGCGCGATCGCGATCGCGCGGAGCGGGGCGACGAAGACGTTCGCCGACAAGACGACGTGGACGCTCGCCGCGTCCCCTGCAGCGCCGACGAGCGCGGCGATCTCGTCGTCCGTTGGATCGATCTCGAGGTGCTTCGTGAACCCGAGCTCGACGCCCTGCGCCGAAAGCCCCGTCGACCGCCGGATCTCCGTCGCCCATCGCGCGCGATCGCGCACGACCACGCGCGCCGCTTCGATGAGCCGGCGCACGTCGCGGACGCGATCGGACCGAGAGCGCACGCGACGTTCGTAGCACGCGTGCCGCGCGCGTCACCCGCCGAGCATCTCGTCGATCGCGATCGAACAGCCGCGCGGCGCGGCGCCCGGCGCGCGGCCGAGGAGCTCGAAGCCCCCCGCGACGCGCCTCACGCGATCCGCGGCGAGGACGGCGAACGCGCTGTCGATGTTCATCAAGTCCTCGATGCGCGCGATTCCGATTTCACCCTCGGCTACCGGCGCGAGCGTGACCGGATCGACGGGAACGACGCGGGCCCAAGGCGGCTCGACGAAGACGCCGACGCTCGGCTGCGCGTCGTAGAACTGACTCGAGAGCTCGGTCATGCCGTACTCCGACACGATGTTCGCGTCGTCGATCTCGAACGTCGCGGCGAGCGCGCGACGGAGATCGATCGCCGGGACTTCGCGCGAGCGTCCTTTGAAGCCGCCGGTCTGCATCAGCCGACTGCCGCGCGGGAGTGGAAACGCCACGCCGTCGAGCGCGTCGACGAGGTGCACGAACGCGAACGACGTACCGAGGACGAGGGCCGGCACGATCGCGAGCCGCGCGATGCGCTCGGAGAACGAGACCAGATCGAGCGTCTCGTCGCGAACGAGGAAGACCTGATCGTTCGGAGCGGCGTCGCCGAGCTCGCGCGCGAACAGGGCGAGCATGTGACCGAGCGACGAGTCGGGAGCTTCGTCCGGCGGTGGGCCGATCACGAGCACGGGGACGCGCGGAGGCAACGTGCGCGCGAGCGCCGATCGTCCGAACGCGAGCGCGGCTGCATCGTACGTCGTCACGTCGCGCATCGCGTGCGCGCCGCGATCGCCGACGGTGGTGCCGCTGGTTCGGAAGGTGACCGCGGGGTCGGTCGGTTCGAACGCGGCGACGCGCGCGAGCTTGAATGCGTCGGTCGGGACCGCGGGCGCATCGGCGGCGCGACGGAGCGCGCTGGGGTCGACGCCACGCGCACGGCACAAGCGAGCGTACCCTTCGATGCGATCCGCTTGGAATCGCGCCAGATCGCACGCGAGCGCGTCGAACGCCTCGGGCATCGCGGTGCCCGCTTCGAACGCGCGGACGAAGGCGCGCGCGCGTGCGTGGAGCGCGTCGCTCCGCTCGTGCGGGGTGCTCACGCGACCTCTTCGAGCGCACCCGCGAGCGCGACGGCGAACGCGGACCACAGCTCCCGCGAGAGGACGAGCGGCGGCGTCAGCGTGAGGACATCGCCGGCGATGCCACCGGTGAGCACGATCCAGCCGCGTCGGAGCAGCGCGCGCGTCACCGCGAGCGCACGCGACGCGCCCCCCTCGACGTGCACGCCGATCATTCGTCCCTCGCCCCGCACCTCGCGCACGCCGCGCCCAAGCGTGCGATCGCGAAGCACGTCGCTCCACTCCGACGCGGTCCCCGTCGCGACCATCCCTTCGAGCGCGTCGAGCACCGCGAGCGCCGCGACGCAGCCGATCGGATTTCCGAAGTGCGTCGCCGTGTGAATCGTCGTCCCGCCGTGCGCTCCCCACGCCTCCATCACGCGCGCTCGACCGATGCACGCGGAGATCGGCATGCCGCCGCCGAGCGCCTTCCCGAGGCAGAGCACGTCGGGCAGGACGCCGCGCGCGATCGAACGAAAGCGTGGGCCCGCTCTCCACGCCGTCCAGATCTCGTCGACGACGAGCAGCGCGTGCGACGCGTCGCACAGTCGACGGAGCCGCGGAAGAAACTCGTCGGGCGGGACGACGCATCCTCCGCGTCCGAGGATCGGCTCGACGAGCACCGCGCCGACGTCGCCGCGATCGAGCGCGGACGCGACGTCCGCGAGCGCCGCATCGAGATCGCCGTCGCGCGCCGGATAGCGCGCGAACTTTACGTGCGCGCTCAGTTGCTCGGCGAACGGCGCGCGAAAGCCTTCGCTCAACCCGCAAGCCGCGAGCGGCCCGTGGCTCAGCCCGTGGTACGAGCCGTCGAACGCGACGACGCCCGGCTTTCGCGTCGCAAGCTGCGCCGTCTTCAACGCCGCCGTGACCGCGTCGGCCCCCGACAGCCCCAGCATGACGCGCGCCCCCGCCTCCGGAAACATCGCCGCGAGTCGCTCGCACAACACGACCTTCGGCTCGGACGCGTACACGTCGCCGAGCGCGAGCGGCAGCGCGCGCATCTGCGCGTCGATGGCCTTCGCGATCACAGGCGACGCATGCCCGAGCGCGAGCGCGCCGAAGCCCGCGACCATGTCGACGTACCGATTGCCGTCGACGTCGAACAGATTCGATCCGACGCCGCGCGCGTAGACGATCGGCGCGTGGTCCTCACCGCTCGTCTTCGCGCGCGCTTCGCGGCGCGCATCGAACGCCGGCGACTCGACCGCCGCCAGACGCGCCCCGAGCTCGCGCGATCGCGGGCCCGGCGGAGCGGCGACGATCTCGGGAAGCTCGCTGCCTTCCTCGCTCGCCGCGCCGCTCACGCGACGACTTTGTTACGCCCCGCGCGCTTCGCGTCGTAGAGCTTCGTGTCGGCGTGCTTGATGAGATCCATGCTGCTGCGATCCTGATCGGTCAGCGCCGCGACGCCGATCGAAATCGTCACGCGGATCTGCTCGTTCTGGAAGGTGAAGCGGCTCTGCTCGATCTTCTCGCGAAGCCCCTCGGCGAGCGCGCGCGCCCCTTCGAGGTTCGTCTCGGGGAGCACGATGCCGAACTCTTCGCCGCCGTACCGCGCGAACACTTCGTCGCGGCGGATCCTCGCCTGAACGATCCGCGCGACCTCTTTGAGGACGAAGTCGCCGGCGAGGTGGCCGTGAATGTCGTTGATCTTCTTGAAGTGGTCGATGTCGAACATCAAGAAGGTCAGGTCGCGTGCGTGGCGGCGCGCGCGCATGATCTCTTTCTCGAGCGACTCGAGCATGTAGCGCTTCACATGCGCCTGCGTCAGACCATCGATGATGGTCATCCGGTAGATCTCGTCGTGGTAGGCCGACTCGATGTTGCCGCCGGTGAGGAACTTGAAGATGGCGTTGCCGATCTTGACGAGGTCGCCGTCGCGCAGCTCCTGCTCGCGAATGGGCTTGTCGT
>JAYVXB010000470.1:0-4870 GCA_043785585.1 Deltaproteobacteria bacterium
TCTTCGAGCTCGTCGCCGAAGCGCTCGACGAGGTGACCGAGCAGCATCGCGAGCCGTCGCTCGACGCAGCCGGCGCTCATGATCCGGACCTTTTCCTGCAAGGCGCGTCCGTGCGCGACGAGGGCGTGATTCATCGCGAGTGAGAACATCGGGCGCGACGAGAGCGCGGCGCGCACCGCCGCGGCGTCGATGCAGATGACCTCGACCTCGCGCGTCGTCGCGACCGCGTCCGCGGTGTAGGCGCCGCCTTCGACGACGGCGAGCTCACCGAAGCTCTCGTGCGCGCCGAAGATCGCGACGATCGCGCCGTGCGTGTCCGGCTGAACGATCTTCACGAGGCCGGACGTGATGAGCGCCATCCACGAGGCGTCTTCGCCTGCTTTCCAGAGCCGCGCGCCCCGCGCGAAGCGGCGTCGCACGCTGCCTGCTGCGAGCGTAGCGGCGGTCGCTTCGTCGATACCCGCCAAGAGACGCGAGGCGCGAAGCGCGACCTCGATGCGATCACCCGAACGGTCGGCACTCATCATCGCCAACGACGGAGCACGTGACGTGCCGCGCGACGAATGCCGCTCCCATGCCACGCCAGAGCGCGCAGGTCTTGCACGTCGACGCATGGCGTGCGGATCGCTGATCGATGTCATTCCGTTCGGCTCGCCGACGTGTCCTTCTTCGTGGAGCGCTGGAGATTCAACGGCGCACACGATGACACCCACCGTCCGACACGACACGAGCTTCGATTGGAACCGCGCGGGTCCGACGGTCCGGTTGCTGCGTCCCGGTGCGACGCTGCTCGACGAGACGCTCCGCGACGGACTGCAGAATCCTTCGGTCTCCGATCCTTCCATCGACGAAAAGGTCGCGCTCGTTCACCGGATGGCGGCGCTCGGCATTCACGCGGTGAACCTCGGCCTGCCGGCGGCCTCGGCGCGACAACGTGCCGACGTCCTCGCGCTCGCGACCGAGATCGCGCGCGAACGACTTCCGATCCTCGCATGCTCCGCCGGGCGCACCGTGATCGCCGATCTCGCGCCGATCGCGGACGTGTCGCAGAAGGCGGGGATCGCCGTCGAGGCGTATGCGTTCATCGGGAGCTCGGGAATCCGTCGGTACGTCGAGGCGTGGGATCTCGCGTCGATCCTCGAACGAAGCGCCGCCGCGATCGCCTTCGCCGTCCGCGAAGGGTTGCGCGTCTGCTACGTCACCGAAGACACGACACGCACCGATGCCGCGACCCTCCGCGCGCTCTTCGTCAACGCGATCGACAACGGCGCGACGGCGCTTTGTCTCGCCGACACGGTCGGACACGCGACGCCGAACGGCGTGCGTGCGCTCTTCGCGTTCGCGAAGTCGGTCGTCACCGAGACGGGGGTGCCGGTGCGGCTCGATTGGCACGGGCACAACGATCGCGGGCTCGCGCTGCAGAACGCGATGTGGGCACTGCAGTACGGCGCGGACCGGGTGCACGCGACGGCGCTCGGAATCGGAGAGCGCGTCGGCAACGTTCCGATGGAGCTCGTGCTTCTGAATCTCGGATTGCGCGGCGAGATGCGCGTCGAGAAGGACGAGATCGCTGCGTATTGCGCGAACGCCGCGCGCGCGCTTGGCTGGACGGTCCCGCCAGACCACCCACTCGCGTAGCGATCGCTCGACGCCACAGATCGGCGAGCGCACGGCGCGCGAGGACGGGCACCCTCACCACGAGCGAGATCGTGTGGAGCGCGGGTGCCGGAGCGCTCATCGCGCGGCCTGCTCGGCGCTCGCTCCCACGGCGAGCGTCCGCCCGCGTGCGCGTAGCTGCTCGAAGCGGTAGGCCGCGATCAGCGCCGCGCCGATCGCTCCCGCGAGCGTGCCGTCGGCGTGCGTCGCGAGCACGATCGGTGCGCCAGGACCCGACTTCTTCTTCGGCGCGCGCCCCGCTTCCCCCGCGAGCACGGAGCGGATCGCCGCGACGAGCCCGATGTCGTTCGCGAGCCCGCCTGTCAAGGCGACCGTCCCTTCCGCTCCCGCCGACCGCACGAGCCGCACGAGGCGCCCCGCGATGCTCAGGTGAATGCCGCGCAGAATGTCCGCGGCGCTCATCCCTTGGCTCACCATGTTGATGACGTCGGTCTCGGCGAGCACGGCGCAGATGCTCGACACTTCTTCGGCCTGCGTCGAAGACGCCGAGAGCGCGCCGACGTCCTCGAGTGGGACGCCGAGGTAGCGCGCGATGTTCTCGAGGAACTGCCCGCTGCCGCTCGCGCACTGGCTCGTCATGCGGTGACCGAGCACCTTGCCGCGCCCGTCGATCTTGATCGCGCGCGCGTGAAGGGCGCCGACGTCGAGCACGGCACGCGCCTCGGGCACGAGAAAGAGCGCGCCGCGCGCGTGCGTCGTCATGCCGTAGAAGTGGCCTGTCGCGAAGTCGACCGCGTCCGCGTCGCCGGTGCTCGCGACGTAGTCGAAGCGCGCGCGATCGACGTTGGCCTTCATGCACGCTTCGTCGAACGTCGCGCGCGCGACCTCCGCGACGCCGCGCCGTCGGATGCGCTGCGAGCACGTCGCCAGGATCTCGCCCGCGTCGCCCGCTTGGCTCCTCGCGATCGCGACCTTGATCGCGCTCGTCCCTGCGTCGATCCCCGCCGTCAGGTTCGTGCTCATGGCCTCGCCTCCTCTTGCACGCGCGCTGTCGTACCGCGCACGAACGCCGGCAGCGGCGGCGGATGACCGCTCCGCACGTCGTCGAGCGCGAAGAGCGCCGCGCCGAGGGCGCCCATGTAGATCGAGTCGGGGTGGACGTTCAGCGTGATGCCGAGGCCATAGCTCTCGCCGACGAGATCGCGCAGCACGCGCACCGCCATCGCGTTGTTGCAAACGCCACCGGTGAACGTCAGCTCGTTCGTGACGCCGCCGGAACGCGCGATCAGCGACATCGCTCGCAGCATGATCGCGCGGTGAAGTCCCGCGAGGACGTCCTCGCGTTTCTGACCGAGCGCGAGGCGCTCGCGGAGCTCGGCACCCGCGAACACGGTGCACGTCGAGCAGACCTTCACCGTCTTCGTCGATTTCATCGCGAGCGGCCCCAGCTCGTGGAGTCCGAGGTTCAGCTCGTCGGCGATGTAGCCGAGGTAGCGCCCGCATCCGGCCGCGCAGCGATCGTTCATCTGGAACGACGTGACGACGCCGTGACCGTCGACTTGGATGGCCTTGGTGTCTTGGCCGCCGATGTCGAGCACCGTGCGCGTGCTGCTGAACACGCGGTGCGCGCCGCGCCCGTGGCAGAGGATCTCGCTGCGCACGGCTTCGCGCGGGAACGGGAGCGTCTGCCGACCGTAGCCGGTGCCGACCACGGCGACCTCTTCGAGATCGTTCGTGGTCGCGGACGCCACCGCCGCTTCGAGCGCCGCGCGGAGCGACGCATCCGCGCCACGCGGTGCCACACGATCGAGCGCGCGGCGGAGCAGCGCCGCGTTGTCGCGCGGCGCGAGGCGCGTCTCGACCTCGAGGATCGCGCGATCGTAGAGCGCGGCGAGCGTCTCGAACGGGACGGCACTCGACTTCACGAGCGCCTCGGCGTGCGCGACGAACCGCGCGCCGGCGAGGTCACGAAAGAAGTCGCTCCTCCGCGGCGCGTCTTCGCCGAACATTCCCGGCGCGTCGCGCGCGATCGCGTCGAGCACCTGCGTCGCCGCGCCTTCGAGGGCGGGACGCTGCGCACGCCGCAGGAGATCCTTCTCGAGGTTGCGCAGGATCGTCGCGCGGAGATCGCCGAGCTCCGCCACGAAGAGCTCGAGCCGGTACCCGTCGCGAATCCGTTCCACGAGCGCGCGCGCCAGCTTGCCCGAACGCCCGAGCGCCGCGTCGAGCGCGCGCTCGAGCAGCGCAAACCGCGCCGACGTCAGCGCTTCGAGCCGCGCGACCGCGCACGCCGTCTCGTAGTTGCTCCGGCTGTTCGTAATCCCGCGGCCGAGCGTCTTCCCCTCTTCATCGAGGAGCACGGCCTTGGTCGTCGTCGAGCCGAGGTCGATGCCGACGACGCACTTCACGATGCCCTACGCTTCCGCGTCTCGAGCATTTGCAGATAGCTCTGCACGCGGTTCTCGATGTTCGCTTTGCCGAAGTAACGCGGATCGACGAGGTCCGATTCGATGAACCCGCCCGGTTTCCCCGTCCGATCTTCGAGCTTCCGTAGCATCAGCAGTTGGCCCACGCTGAACGAGTTGCAGCTCTTCACGCTGTTCATCAGAAAGCCGTCGGCGTCGTAGTCCGTGATGTAGCGCTCGAGGAGCTTCGTTCGCGTCGGCAGCCCGAGGTTCGTGTAGCAACCGAGGCAGTACTCTGCGAGCGACTCGAGCGGTCGCTTCGGGTCGTGGCGAAAGCCCGTGTCGTACAAACCTCCGACGCGCGTGTACGTGCTCGCGACCACGACCGCGCCCTCGCGCGCGAACATTTTCCAGAAGTCGAAGAAGCTCGTCCAGTTCGGCGGCCCTTCGATGACGAGCCGGTATTTCTCCTTGATCGGGCCCTCCGGCGTCATCGGCCCTTCGCCCGCAAGGATGCGCGCCTCGACCTCCGCGCGGAGCTCACGGTAATACGCCGCCGCATCTTCGCTGCCGCGGAAGCTCGAGAAGATCGGTCCGACGTAGTAGACGCCGCCGAAGTAGCCGTCGATGGGCGACGGTCGGTGACGCGCGGACTCCCACACCGCGACGAGATCGTCCTCGGCGCGACGCGAGAGATCGAGACGACGCGCGAGCTCGCCGGTGTCGAGCTTGCGGCCGGCGACCTTCTCGAGCGCAGGGATGACCTCGCGCTCGAGTTGATCGACCACGTAGCGTCGCATCTCCTCCGTGATGACGCCGTCCGGTTGGTACGGCACATGGAGCATCAC
>JAYVXB010000471.1:0-4866 GCA_043785585.1 Deltaproteobacteria bacterium
CTCATCCAGCAGGCGGCGGGCAGCGTCATCTGCTTCGACGACGGCGTGTACTCGTTCACCGATCAGCTTTCGCTCACCACACGCGGCATCACGCTGCGCGGCACGGGATGCGGCGCGGTTTGGGATTTTCGCAACCAGGTGGCGACCGCGCGCAACGGTCTCCTCGCGACCGGCGACGACTTCACGATGGACAACATCACGATCAAGAACACCGCCGGCGACGGCATCCGCGTCGAGGGGGCGAAGAACGTCACGTTGAAGCGACTCTCGGTGTCGTGGGACAACGACGCGCTTCGTCCCGACGACGCGGGCGTCGCGCGCAGCGGCGCGTATGCGGTGTATCCCGTCACGTGCGACGGCGTCATGATCGACTCGTGCGAAGTCACGGGCGCGCGCGACGCGGCGCTCTACGTCGGCCAGAGCAAACGGATCGTCGTGAAGAACAGCCTGGTGCACGGCAACGTCGCGGGCATCGAGATCGAGAACAGCACCGACGCCGAAGTGTTCAACAACAAGTGCACGGACAACACCGCCGGCATCCTCGTCTTCAACTTGCCGGATCTTCCCGTGCAGGACGGACGGCGCACGCTCGTCCACGACAACGTCGTCGACGGAAACAACCGCGACAACTTCGGCGTCCCCGGGACGATCGTCGCCGGCGTCCCGAAAGGGATCGGCGTCGTGATCATGGCGGCGAGCCAGACCGAAGTCAGAAACAACTCGATCAACAAGAACAACTCGACCGGCGTCCTCATCGTCAGCTGCTTCACGCAGAACACGCTCAAGGAGTGCACGAGCACGACGCCGTACAACCAGTTTCCGCAGTCGGAGTTCATCCACGACAACACGTTCTCGGGGAACGGCACCGATCCCGAGCTCATCTTCAAGCTCATCGCCGGCCAAGGCCCGAAGGAGGACATCCTCTGGGACGGCGATGTCGACCCGATGAAGGCGAGCGACATGACGCTGCGGCAATGCATCGTGCGAAACGGAACGGCGACATACCGCAACTTCGATTCGCGTCACGGAGCGGCGAGCGCGTCGACCGACCTCGGCCCGGTCAACTGCGAGTACCCGGCGTTGCCGCCCATCAGCCTTTGATCATGAGAGACCGCCAAGACGCCAAGACGCCAAGGATTGGGGCTGTTCCCCATTTCCTTTCTTGGCGTCTTTGCGCCTTGGCGGTCCTCTCTATCTCCTCGTGCAGTCATAGAGACAACGTCGCGTCGCACGAGGCGGTAGCGACGTTGCCGTGGAGCGCTGGGGAATTGCCTGCGATCGTAGTGCCAAGTGACAACGCGTCGAATGACGCGAAGGTCGATCTCGGGCGAATGCTCTTTCACGATCCGATTCTGTCGTCGGACCGGAAGGTCGCGTGCGCGACGTGCCACTCGCAGTATTGGGGGATGAGCGACGGGCTCGCGCGATCGATTGGAGTCGGTGGAGTGGGCGCGGTCGGGCTCGGGCGGAGCGGGCCGACGCATACGCGGCGCAATGCGCGCACGCTTTGGAACGCGGCGTATCGGCGCGCGCTGTTTTGGGATGGGCGCGCGGCTTCGCTCGAGGAGCAGGCGCTCGTGCCGCTCGCCGATGCGGCGGAGCTGGGGCGCGCGCCGGAGGACGTCGTCGTCGATCTTCGTGGCATCGCCGACTACCGAGCTCGATTCGCGGCGGCGTTCGGTGGCGGCGACGAAGCGGTGAGCGCCGCGAATCTTCCGCGCGCGATCGCGTCGTTCGTGCGGACGATCGTCAGCGTCGACGCGCCGTACGATCGCTACGCGCGCGGTGACGCGAACGCGCTGTCCGCGGACGAGGTGCGCGGGATGGGGCTCTTCGCGGATCTCGGATGTGCGTCTTGTCACGCGCCGCCGCTCTTCGAGAGCGAACGCTACGAGAACGTCGGCATCACGAGCGGTCCGGGCACCGTCGACGATGGGCGCTTCGAGGTCACGAAGGTCGATGGCGATCGCGGCGCGTTCCGCGTGCCGACGCTCCGCAACTTGCGCGCGACCGGTCCGTACTTCCACGACGGGAGCGCGGCGACGATCGACGACGCGGCGTCGCGAATGGCGCGTTTCTCCGCGCCTTCGCGCACGCTCACGCCGGACGAGCTCGCGTCGCTCGTCGCGTTCCTTCGGTCGAGCCTCGTCGATCGCTCGCACGAGCCGACACGCCCGGACGACGTGCCGAGCGGATTGCCGCTTCCCGCCGATGGCTTCAGGATGCAGAGGTGACGATGCGACGCGGACACATGGCAATCACGCTCGTCGCGATCGCGGCGGCGTGCAGCCACAAATCGACCGATGTCGCGAGCGCACCCGACGCCGCGCTGAGCGACGAGTGCGCCGCGGATCTCCAAGCGCAAGGCAAGTGCGACACGCTCGTTGGCTACGGTCTCTTCGCGAACGCCGCGGCGCAAACACCCGCCGCCGGCGTCGTCCCGTACGACGTCGTCGCGCCGCTCTTCTCCGACTACGCGGCCAAGCGCCGCTTCCTCAAGATCCCCGCAGGCGCGAAGATCACCTATGACCCGAACGCGGTTTGGACGTTTCCGACCGGCTCGATCGTCGTCAAGACGTTCTCGTACCCGCGCGATCTCCGCGACCTGTCAAAGGGCGAGCGACTCGTCGAGACGCGCCTCCTCATTCGCAACGCGGACGGCTTCACGCCGATTACGTACGTGTGGGACGAAGCGCAGACGCGCGCGGTTCGCACGATCGCCGGCGCGGACGTCGCGGTCGCGTGGATCGACGCGAGCGGTGCATCACACGCCGGATCGTTCGGCGTGCCGGACACGAACCAGTGCATTCGCTGCCACGGCAAGACACCGACGCTCATCGGCGTACGGACGCGGCAGTTGAACCGTGAATTCGATTTCGGCGCCGGCCCCGAGAACCAAATCGATCACCTCTCGAGGCTCGGCCTGATCGATGCGCCCTCCGCCGAAGCCGGCACGCGCTCCGCGCTCACGTCGCCGCTCGACACGATGGCGCCGCTCACGCTGCGTGCGCGCTCGTACCTCGACGCGAACTGCGGCCACTGCCACAACGAGAACGCCGCGGCCGACTGGAGCGGTCTTCATCTCAATTGGGAGAACAGCGACAAAGGCAGCCTCGGCTCTTGCAAGTCGCCATCGTCGGCGGGCGACACGGGTGGACTCAAATACGATCTCGTCCCGGGCGATCCCGACCACTCACTGATCCAATACCGCATGCAGGTCGTGGGCTCGGCGTACCGAATGCCCGAGAGCTCGCGCGTCGCGGACACGGCGGGCGTCGATTTGATCCACCAATGGATCGCGTCGCTGCCGCCGTCGACGTGTCCCTAAACTAGTTGCACCCCGGCGCGCCGCTCGGTTGTCCACCGGGCGTGTAGCAGGGAACGCACTGGTGGATGCCGTCGTGTTCACGTCGCGTCGGCGTTCGTCGCGCGCTTTCGAGCCGTGTGGCGCGCCTGCGCTCGGGTCGCGAAACGCCCCGAACGCGCGCGCGTCCGTAGCGACGAAGCTCGCCTCGCGCACGGCGAGTGGTTATGCATCTTCCATGATCGAAACCCCGTGCAGAGGTCTGAGTCGCGTTGCCACGCTGGACGAGCTCGTCCTCCGCGACAAAGACCACGAGTGCGGCGGCTTCGGCGCTCACGCCGTGTGCGTCAAGGTCGATGGCGTCGCGAACCTGCCGAGCCGCTTCGGCGACTTTCGGATCGTCGCGTTTTGGAACAACCGGGACGGCAAAGAGCACGTGGCGATGGTCCACGGCGACGTCATGGGCGCCGAGGATCTGCCCACGCGTGTTCACTCCGAGTGTCTGACCGGCGACGTGATGGGCTCGTTGCGATGCGATTGCCGCGATCAGCTCGAGGTCGCGATGCGCGCGCTCGGCGCGATGCCGCGTGGGCTTCTGCTCTACATGCGGCAAGAAGGGCGCGGGATCGGGCTCATCAACAAAGTGCGCGCGTACGCCCTCCAAGACCGCGGCCTCGACACGGTCGACGCGAACCTCGCGCTTGGGTTTCGTGACGACGAGCGAGACTACGCGATCGCCGCGCACATGTTGATGAGCCTCAACGTCGGATCGATTCAGCTCATGACGAACAACCCGACCAAGACCCAACAGCTCGAGCAACATGGCATCGTCGTGTCCGGCCGCATCCCGCACGTGATGGTGCCGAACGAGCACAATCGCTTCTATTTGGAGACGAAGGCTGCGCGTTCGGGGCACGCGATGGATTTCAACGGAAGCGTGCGTCTGTCCGAGCAGGACGATTGACGGCCAAGGAAGCGCAGCGCGAGGGGACGCTGCCACGCTTGCGTACGCGCCCCCGGTCGTCTAACTCCCGCGCAGTGAAGCCGATCGTGAAGTGGGCAGGGGGGAAATCGCGCCTCCTCCCGGAGCTCTTGAAGCGCGTCCCCGGCGAGATCCGCACCTACGCCGAGCCTTTCGCCGGCGGAGCCGCGCTCTTTTTCGCGCTCGCTGCCTCCGCCGAGCGCGGTCATCGCAGCTTCAAGCGCGCGATTCTCTCCGACGAAAACCAAGAGCTCGTCGCGTGCTACCGCGCCGTTCGCGACAACGTCGACGGCGTCATCGAAGCGCTCCGCGACTACCGCTACGACAAGGACCTCTTCTACGAAACGCGCGATCGCGATCCGCGCGCGATGACCGACGTCGACCGCGCCGCGCGCCTCATCTTCCTCAACCACACGTGCTTCAACGGCCTGTGGCGCGTCAATGCGTCGGGGCGCTTCAACGTCCCGTTCGGTCGCTACAAGAACCCGCGCATCCTCGACGAGGAAGGGCTCCGCGCGGCGAGCGCGGCGTTCGCGCGGACCGAGGTCATGCACGGCGACTTTGCGCTCGCGACGCGAAA
>JAYVXB010000472.1:0-15045 GCA_043785585.1 Deltaproteobacteria bacterium
CGGCCCCAAGGGTCGCAACGTCGTCATCGAGAAGAGCTTCGGCTCGCCGACGGTCACCAAGGACGGCGTCACCGTCGCGAAGGAGATCGAGCTCGAGAACCGCTTCGAGAACATGGGCGCGCAGATGGTTCGCGAAGTCGCGTCGAAGACGTCCGACGTCGCGGGCGACGGCACCACGACGGCGACGGTTCTCGCGCAGGCGATCTACCGCGAGGGCAGCAAGCTCGTCGCGGCCGGGCACA
The DNA here is from genome assembly GCA_043785585.1 of Deltaproteobacteria bacterium. Lineage (GTDB taxonomy): Bacteria > Myxococcota_A > Polyangia > Polyangiales > Polyangiaceae > JBBQXV01. The sequence continues at coordinate 243 of JAYVXB010000472.1, forward strand.
ACCCGATGGAGATCAAGCGCGGCATCGACCACGCGGTCGTCGCGATCTGCGAGGCCCTCAAGAAGATGGCCAAGCAGACGAAGGACCCGAAAGAGATCGAGCACGTCGGCACGATCAGCGCGAACGGCGACAAGGAAATCGGCGCGAAGCTCGCGCAGGCGATGGAGAAGGTCGGCAAGGAAGGCGTCATCACCGTCGAAGAGAGCAAGACGGCCGAGACGACGCTCGAAGTGGTCGAGGGCATGCAGTTCGACCGCGGCTACCTCTCGCCGTACTTCGTCACGGATCCGGAGCGCATGGAGGCCGTGCTCGAGGACGCGTACATCCTCATCAGCGAGAAGAAGATCGGCAACATGAAGGATCTCCTCCCGGTGCTCGAGGCGTTCGCGCGCAGCCAGAAGCCGCTCGTCATCATCGCCGAGGACATCGAGGGCGAGGCGCTCGCGACGCTCGTCGTGAACAAGCTCCGTGGGACGCTCCATTGCGCGGCCGTCAAGGCGCCGGGCTTCGGTGATCGCCGCAAGGAGATGCTCAAGGACATCGCGACGCTCACGGGCGGTCAGGTGATCTCCGAGGAGCTCGGGCTCAAGCTCGAGAACGTCACCATCAGCGACCTCGGCCGCGCCAAGCGCGTCTCGATGGACAAGGACAACACGACGATCGTCGACGGCGCGGGCGAGAAGGACAAGATCAAGGGCCGCATCGCCGAGATTCGCGCGCAGATCGAGACGACGACGTCGGACTACGACAAAGAGAAGCTCCAGGAGCGTCTCGCGAAGCTCGTCGGCGGTGTCGCGGTCGTCAAGGTCGGCGCAGCGACGGAGACCGAGATGAAGGAGAAGAAGGCGCGCGTCGAAGACGCGCTCCACGCGACGCGCGCAGCGATCGAAGAGGGCATCGTCGCCGGCGGCGGCGTCGCGCTCCTTCGCGCGCAGGCGGCGCTCGACGGCCTCAAGGTGTCGGACGAGCAGAAGTTCGGCATCTCGATCATCAAGCGTGCGATCGAGGAGCCCCTTCGTCAGATCGTTCAGAACGCGGGCCTCGAAGGCTCGATCGTCGTGAACAAGGTCCGCGAGGGCAAGGACGACTTCGGCTACAACGCGGCCACGGACACGTACGGCAACCTGCTCGCGCAGGGTGTCATCGATCCGGTGAAGGTCGTTCGCACGGCACTGCAGAACGCGGCGTCGGTCGCGAGCCTCATGCTCACGACGGAGTGCCTCGTCGCGGAGCGTCCGAAGGAGGAGAAGGCGGGCGGCGGTGGCGGTCACGCAGGCCACGGCCACGGCGACTTCTAGTCGACGCTGAGTAAGTAGAGAGAGGCCTCGGGCGTTCGCGCTCGGGGCCTTCTCTTTGTGCGCCCAGCATGGGCGCTGTCCCGCTGGTGAGAGTCCAGCCGAGAGGAGGTCATCCCGATCGAAGCGAAGCGCAACTGCGGAAGGGCAACCGACCGTGGGAAGGAAGCGCGGAGCGAAACCGCGGGGCGACGAACAGAAACCGGGTACGAGGCGGAGTCGAGCGGGGCGAGCGGGCAAAGGACCGCGAAGCTGCGATGACCAAGGCTCAGACGACGTAAACCCGGCGCCCGCGCGGCGAAGGACAGCGTTCTTACCTGGGGAGATCTCGCCTCGCGCCTGAAAGGGCGACGCACGAAGTGCGGAGCGAGAAGTCAGCCGAGGTCGTAGTAGCGATCGCGAAGCCGAGCAGGGTCACTCCCGAACCTCGGAAGCCTTCGACCTGAAGGGCCGAACGGCAAGGAGAGTGCAGCGCGCGTGAATCTCGAAAGCGAAAGGCGCCAGATGTCCGGGCAACTGGAGCTGTCGTTCGAGGGTAGGGGTGAAGCCCCGAGAGTAGAACGGAGCGGCGAAGCGCGATCGGCGGTGAACGAGAGCGAGAAGAATTGCCGGCGTATCTGACGGAAGCTTGGACGTCGATCCGTGAGGAGCTCCTCGCGGGCACGTGCGAGCCGAAGCCGGTGCGTCGGCAAGCGATTCCAAAGGCGGACGGCGGAACCCGAGAGCTCGGGATCCCGACGGTCGTCGACCGACTCATCCAGCAATGCATTCCGCACGTATTGCAGCCGCGAACCGATCCGAACTTCTCGCAGCACAGCTACGGTTTCCGACACGCCTTCGCGCGCTACGCAGCCGACTGCAACGTGTACATGCGGTCGAAGCGAGCGGGAGCTTCGCGAAGACATGCCGGAGCGTCTCCATCACGCGCTCGCCCCGGACGCGCGACCGCGCTCTTCGTTTCGTTGATTCGCAGCCGGTGGGATCGCAAATTCCTCGGCTACAGTTTCTGGTTTGCCAAGGGAGGCGAGGTCAAACGGCGCGTCGCGGGTAAAGCCCTCGTTGCGATGAAGGACCGCATCCGCGTCATCACGAAGCGGAGCGGAGGGGCGGAGCCTCACGTCGGTCATCGCGGAGCTACGCGGCTATCTCGTCGGCTGGAAGAACTACTTCCAGCTCGCTGACACGCCGCGCATCTTCCGCGAGCTCGACGAATGGATCCGTCGTCGTCTGCGCGCGATTCAACTCAAGCAGTGGAAACGGGGAACGACGATCGCGCTTCCAACAAAGCACTTCGACGCCCTCGGTTTACCGAGGCTCGCTGCCTGACCGAAGCTCGCTGAACCGCCGGATGCGGACCCGCACGTCCGGTGGTGTGGGAGGGAACTGACGGGGCTTTCCCGTCAGTCCCTACCCAATTTAACGTTTCGAGGATCAGTGGATCGGTGGTGAGTCGGCGCCTCAGCAGATCGCGAGCGGTCGCGACCTTCGCGGCGTACGCGTCATTCCCGAATCGGCGGTGAAAACATTTGCGGGCGCTGGATTTGGTTCAGCGAATCAGCTACTTCCTTCCGTGCGCCGCAGTGCGTTATTTCGCGATGCGCACCCCTTCATACCTGCTCATACCCGCGGCCCGATTCTTGGATCGTCGCACGTCCGCGGAATGTTTGATGTCGGTTGTTCAGTCCTAAATGATTCAGTCCTAAACCATTCGCCTTGCATACATGTCGGATACGGGCTACTCCGCCGGCCTCGTTTGACGGCGAAGTTGCCGTCCGTCGGATCGCCTCGAGCCACGGGAGTGCCATGAGCTTGAAAAAATCGTTTGCGGCCGTCGCCTGCGTCTTCATGTGTGTCGTCGTCGCGTCGCCACTCGCGTGCAGCGGCAACAAGAACGGCGCGACGTTTGGACCGGAGGACGACGCCGGTGCGACGGCCGACGCGACCGACGAGTTCATCTCGATCATCCCAGACGGTGGGCAAGGCGAGTCGAGCATCGACGACGGTGGCGGCGTCCTCAACGACGCGAAACCCGACGTCGACGCGCAGAGCTGCACCCCCGACGCGGGCGGCCCCGGCCCCGTGCAACGCATCTGCATTCACTTCGGCTCCGACGACAACGAGTGCGACGGTCATCACGATCTCATAGGCTTCGCTGCGAACGGCAGCGGCGGTAACGGCTTCGACGACAACTGCAACGGGCTCGTCGACGAAGGTTGCTCGTGCACCGGCATCGGCACGACGAAAGACTGCTACCTGGTCCCCGCGTCGCAGACGACGCTCGGCAAGCCGGCCGGTTGGTGCGCGCAGAACTCGAAGGGCACCGTCGACTGCGTGAAGTTCAGCACGGAGTTCGGCTCGCATTGGAGCGGTCAGTGCCGCGGTGCGCAGCCGCCGTTCCCGGACGACATCTGCGCCAACGGCGACTTCGACTGCGACGGCAAGGATCAGAACTCGAAGACGCAAGACTGCACGTGCAAGCCGGGCACGGTGCAATGCCCGACCGGGATGCCGCTCGATACCGTGCCGTATCCGTCGCCGGGCGCGTTGCCGCTCAAGGTCGACGCGGCGGGATGGTTCACGTCGCCGCCCGACGTCAACCAAGCGATGAACTGGAAGTGGACGCTGCGCGGCGGCGACTGCGACAACATTCTTCCGCACCCGACGTTCGGGATCTACCCGACGCAGAACGGGACGGGCGCTCCGGTTGGCGCGCAGGTCGACACGCTCGGCACGAGCGGCAAGGAGCACGGCATCGTGGCCACGTCGCCGACGATCACGTCGTCGCTCTACCCTGCGTTCTCTCTCAGTGGCGACTACCTCTTGCAGGGCGAGTTCGATCTCTACGGCCAGCACCACTCCTGCCAAATCAAAGTGCAGGTGCGCGCGCCGGGCATTCGCGCCGAGGCTTGCTGGGACACCGAAGACTCCGGCACGAACCACGCGGATCTCGATCTCCACGTCGCCAAGGTGAACGGCTTCTCGTCGTGCGCGACGAAGGGCTGGAGCGACACCTGCTCGACGGAGGATTGCTACTACGCGAACTGCAAGAACACGTCGTTCGGCACGGCGCCCGCTTGGTACGCGGACTCGCCCGCGAGCGCGTGCGTCGGTTGGGGCTCTGCGGCGTCCGGGACGTCGTGCGGTAACCCGCGCCTCGATCGCGACCTCATCTCGTGCACGCGATCGGTGACGAACCCGAACCAGGCGGCTTCGTCGGGCGGCTTCTGCGGACCCGAGAACATCAACATCGACGCGCCTGCGGACGGCGACAAGTACGCCGTCGCGGTGAAGTACTACGGCGGTACGCCCGCGTCGCGTACGCACGTCAACGTCTACTGCAATGGCGTCCGCGTGCTCTCGACCGGATACAACCCGATCAACAGCAACGACTTCCCGAAGCTCGCGCAAGAGGGCTCGAACAGCACGGGCGACATGTGGAAGGTCGGGATGATCACCGCGCACGTCACGGGCGGCGTGCTCACGTGCGACGTCGCGCCGACGCAGTCGCAGCTTCCGCACACGGCGACCGATGGATCGAACGCGTACTGCGTCGACAACACCGCGACCGACACGGCCCAGTGCACGCAATACCTCACGACGAGCGGGCTCACTCCGCTCAACGCAGACGCGATTTGTTTTCACTGACGTGACGGCAGAGAGCGAAACAGAGAGATCGAAGGAGCAGAGACATGCGTTTCGAAAATAGGTCGTGGCTTCTCTTGGCGGCGGGCGTGATGGCGAGCGCGGCGGTCGCGGCGTGCAGCGCAGACGCGGGCAGCGGCAGCGGCGTTGGCGACAACGACTCGGGCGCGCAGGACGACACCGGCTCGACGGGCGACGGCTCGACCAATCACGACGCGGGGACGCGCGACTCGACGACCCCGATCGACTCGTCGACGCAGATGGACTCGACGCACGCGGACACGTCGACGGCGGACACATCGACGGCGGATACGTCGGCTGCGGATACGTCGACGGCGGACACGGGCTCCTCGGACACCGGGACGACGTCCGATGCCATGGGCGACTCGGGCTTGCCGCCTGTCGGCTCGGCGTGCTCGCCGCAGAACTCGACGCAGCAGCAGCCGTGCGGCCTCTGCGGCGTGCAGAACCGCGTGTGCCTCGCTCCGGACGGCGGAACGCCGGTCTGGCAGTCGTGGGGCTTCTGCCAGAACGAAGTCGCGAACGGATGCACGCCGGGCGCGATGACGACGGAGGCGTGCGGTCTCTGCGGGATGCGCCAGAAGCAGTGCCAGAACGACTGCACGTACGCCGTCGGCGCGTGCACGGGTCAGCCGCCGAACGCGTGCGCGCCGGGGACGACCGACTACGAGCCGGGGCTCTCGTGCGACGCCGGCGGTCGCACGCGCACGTGCGGAACGAGCTGCACGTTCGGCAACTTCGGAAGCTGCGCTGTGCCGGAGGGCGGCACGGGCGGCGTCGGGTTGACGATCGGCGGCGTGGGCGCGACGGTGTTCGGCACGTTCACGATGGCAGCTTCGCCCAAGCTGGCGAAGGCGACGACGGGATCGTGCCCCACGACTCTCTCGACGACGCAGACGTCGTACTCGTACGTCGCCGTCTACAACCCGACGAGCACGGCGCACACCGTGTCGATCTGGAACTCGCGTCCGCCGGGAGGCTCGACGGACATCGACACCATCATGACGGCGTACACTTCGCCGACCGCGCCGACGACGGTCGCCGAGCGACAGGCGTGCGCGCCGTACGTGAACGACACGTGCGACACCGCGCCCTGCCCGACGGGGCAGTTCTCTTGGGCCGGTCTCATCGTCGGTGGCGACGGCCCCGTGACGATCCCCGCGAACAGCAACGTCATCATCTACACGGCGGCGTACTTCCCGACCAGCAGCGGCGGCGACTACCAGCTCAACGCGCGCACCGAAAACTAGAGCCTCACTCGACCAAGGCCTCAACCGAGCAGCTTGGGGAACGCCTCGTGGAGACCGTCGATGCAGAACTGCATCGCGGTCGCCGCGAGGATGAGCCCCATGATGCGGCCGATCACGTTGATGCCGGTCTTGCCGAGCACGCGCGTCATGAGCGCGGCCGAACGTAGGACGAGAAACGCGAGAACGCTGACCGCGAAGATCGCGACGTAGACGCTCGCCTTCTGCTCGACCGACTTCGACTTTCCGATCAGCACCATCACCGTCGCGATCGCGCCCGGCCCCGACAAGAGCGGCAGGCCGAGCGGGATGAGGCCGACGTCGTCCTTCGACTCGGCCTCGTGCTCTTCCTCGCGCGTCGAGCGCGTGTCGGAGCGCTTCGCGTTCATCATCTCGAGGCCGACGCCGAAGAGGAGGATGCCGCCGGCGATCTTGAACGCGGGGATCGTGATGCTGAAGAAGCTGAAGATGAAGCTGCCCGCGAGCCCGAACGTCGTCAGCACGCCGAAGCAGGTGAGCGACGCGCGGAGGGCCGTGCGCGCTTGCACGGCGCGCGGCTGCGATCCGGCGAGCGCGAGGAACACCGGCACGGCGGCGAACGGATCGACGATCGAAAAGACCGATCCGAACGCGACGAGAGCCTGTGTGACGAGCGAGGGCATGAGGAAACCGCCCACGGCATGACAGAGGCCCTGCGGAAGTCAAACCGGCGCTCGCTCCGTCTCGCCTGGTGTAGCGTGCGCGCGTGGCGAGCGCGGTCGGCGAGGTCGTGATCGAAGGCGAGGTCGAGCGCGTCACGTTCGAGAACCACGACACCAGCTTTCGCGTCGTGAAGATCGCGGTCGAAGGGAGGAGCGACCGGCTCTCCGTCGTTGGCGCGTTTCCTCCCGTCGCGGTCGGGGCGCGCGTCCGCGTGCGCGGGCGGATCGAGGTCGACAAGCGGCACGGCGAGCAGCTCCGCGCCGAGACCGTCACCGAGCTCGCGCCGAGTACGCTCGTCGGGATCGAGCGCTACCTCGGATCGGGGATGATCCGCGGCGTCGGCGAGAAGTACGCGCAGCGAATCGTCGCGCGCTTCGGGCTCGATACGCTGCGCGTCCTCGACGAAGAGCCGGCGAGGCTGCGTGAGGTCGAGGGGCTCGGAAGCAAACGCATCACGAGCATCGCGAAGGCGTGGACCGAGCAGCGCGCGATCCGCGACGTGATGGTCTTCTTGCAGGCGAATGGCGCGTCGCCCGCGCTCGCGACGCGCATCTACAAGCGCTATGGCGCGCAGGCGATCAACATCGTGTCGCGCGAGCCGTACCGCCTCGCGCTCGACGTGTGGGGCGTCGGCTTCAAGACCGCGGATCGGATCGCGGAGGCGCTCGGCGTCGCGCGCGACTCGGCGCAGCGGATGGAGGCGGGGCTCCTGCAGGCGGTGCACGACGTGACGGAGGCAGGGCACACGTACGCGAGCGAAGAAGAGGTCGCGGGACGCGCGGCGCAGCTGCTCGAGCTCGGAGATCCCGACGCGATCGACGCGGCGGCGCGCGAAGGATTGCGACGCGCTCTCGGGTCGCTGACGGTGGGCGGGTACGTATTTGTCGAAGAGGTGCACGGCGCACGGATCGTCTTCGCTGCCGAGATCCACGACGCCGAAGTGCGGCTCGCGCGACGCCTCGCAGAGGTCGCCGGGGCCGCGGCGCAGCAGATCGAAGGCGCGGCGGAGGCGATCGCGGCGTTCGAAGCGCGAGCGGACGTCGAGCTCGCGCCGGAGCAGCGGCGAGCAGTCGAAGAAGCGGCGCGCGCGCAGGTGATGGTGATCACCGGCGGACCTGGCGTCGGCAAGACGACGATCGTGCGCGCGGTGCTCGCCGTGCTCGGAGGCGCGGGGATCGACGTGCGGCTCGCTGCACCCACGGGGCGCGCGGCCAAACGAATGAGCGAGACATCCGGACGCGAAGCGTCGACGCTGCATCGGCTCCTCGAGATCGATCCGAAGCGCGGCATCTTCAAGCGCGACGCGAACAACCCGCTCGAAGCGGGCGCAGTCATCGTCGACGAAGCGTCGATGGTCGATCTCGCCATGGCGGACGCGCTCTTGCAGGCGATCGCGCCGGGCACCCGCCTCGTGCTCGTCGGCGACGTCGATCAGCTTCCGAGCGTGGGCCCCGGCGCGATCCTGCGGGACCTCATCGAGTCGGGCGTCGTGCGCTGCGTGCGCCTGACGCAAATCTTCCGGCAGGCTTCCAAGAGCCTCATCGTCACGAACGCGCACCGGATCAACTCCGGCGAAGAACCGATCGCGCCACCGCCCGGCGAGAGCGACGCCGACTTCTTCGTCGTCGACCGTCGCGATCCCGAGCTGGCGAAAGCGACGATCGTCGAGCTCGTGACCAAACGCATTCCTCACCGCTTCGGACTCGACCCGGTGCGCGACGTGCAAGTGCTCACGCCGATGCACCGCGGCCCCGCCGGATCGATCGCGCTCAACGAAGCGCTTCAAGCCGCGCTGAACCCGACCGGCCTCGAGATCGCGCGCGGCGCTCGCACGTTTCGCGTCGGCGACAAAGTGATGCAGCTGAGAAACGACTACGACAAAGGCATCTACAACGGCGACGTCGGCGTCGTCGCGCGCATCGATACGGAAGAAGATCTGCTCTTCGTCCGTTACGACGATCGCGAGGTGCCGTACGAGCCGGGTGCGCTCGACGAGCTCACGCTGGCATACGCATGCACAGTGCACAAATCACAGGGGAGCGAGTATCCCGCCGTAGTCATCGTGCTGATGACTACGCATTTCGTGATGCTGTCGCGAAACCTGCTCTATACGGGCGTGACGCGGGGCAAGCAGCTCGTCGTGCTCGTGTGCGATCCGCGTGCGCTGCGGCTCGCGTTGTCGGAAGATCGACGTGGCGAACGGCGAACGCGGCTGCGGGAGCGACTTGCGCGGCTCGTGGACGCCGCTCGAGCGGCTCAGGCGGTCGGTCGTTGACTCGCGGGCGCGCCATGGCCACGCTGTCGGAATCATGCTGAGAAGACTCCTCGTCGGCCTACTCATCGGCCTCGTGATCGGTGGGCTCATGGCGGGCGTCCTCTTGAAGGGGTTGAACGCGCCGCTGCTCGACGGGACCGGTGGCGCCGTCATGGCGTATCTCTTCGCGGCGCTGACGGGCGTCATCACAGGGCTCGTCGCGGGCAAGCCGATTTGGGCGAGCGGCGGGCAGATCGAAGCGGGCCTCAAGGCTGTGTTCGGCGCGCTGCTCGCGGCGGGCGGGATGTTCGCGTTGCGGCAATGGGCGCACGTGCACATCAACCTGTCGGTCATCGACCCGAAGGCGATCGGTCAGCTCGGCGACCTCCCGTTGGCGGCGCTACCGCTCATCGGCGGCGTGCTCGGCACGTTCTACGAGCTCGACAACACCGGCACCGGCGAGAAAGACGACAAGAAGGCGGCGAAGGGCGCGGGCGTGAAGGGCGAGACGGGCAACGGCAAGGCGCGCATCGCCGTCGATGCGGCGGACGCCGACGAAGACGTCGATGTCGCTTCGAAGAAAGCGAAGCGCTGAGGCATCGAAGCGATGCCGCCGACGCGCGCCGCGCTCTACGCCGCGAACGCTGCGGTGATCGTCGTGACGGTGCGCGCGGTGCTCGTCGCGCCGCCGCCGTTGCTCTGGGCGATCAGCGCGTTCTTCGCGTACGTCGCGCTCGTCCTCGCGGGCGTCTTCGCGCTGCGGCTCCGCGTCTTCACCGACGCGATCGTGCGCGGACCGAAGGGGGCGCGAGGCGTCGTGCTGACGTTCGACGACGGGCCGGATCCCGAGTGGACGCCGCGCGTGCTCGACGCGCTGGACGCGACGGGCGCGAAGGCGACGTTCTTCGTCATCGGCCGAAAGGTCGAAGCGCATCCGGAGATCGTGCGCGAGATCGTGAGGCGTGGGCACGCCGTCGAGCTCCATTCGTACGCGCACGATCGGCTGTTCTCGCTGCGCGGTGAACGTCGCGTCCGCGCCGATCTCGAGCGTGGCCTCGCGGCGATCGAGCGCGTCGCGGGCGCGCGCCCAACGCTCTTTCGCCCTCCGATTGGACACACGAATCCGATCATCGCGCGTGTCGCCGACGCGCTCGATCTCACGGTCATCGGGTGGTCGGTGAGCGGTCGCGATGGCCTTCGCGGCGCGAACCCCGCGGTCGTCACCGCGCGCATACGTGGCGCGGCAGAGGACGGCGCGATCGTTCTCCTCCACGACGCGGCCGAGCGCGGCGATCACGAGCCCGCGGGCCCGCGCGCGCTGCCCGACATCTTGCGCGCGATCGACGCGGCCAACCTCCGCGTCGTGCCGCTCGCAACGTGGCTCGGCGATCAGGCCGAAGGAAGCTCGACGTAGAATCGCGCGCCGTCCGCATACGAAGCGTCGACGCCGACCGCGCCGTCGGCCGCTTCGACGAGGCCGCGACAGACCGAGAGCCCGAGCCCAGTCCCTTCGCCAACCTCCTTCGTCGTCATGAACGGATCGAAGATGCGCTCGCGCAGATCCGCGGGCACGCCCGGCCCGGTGTCGTCGATCTCGATGCGCACGCGCTTGCCGACCTTCGACGCGCGCACGGTCACCGTCCCCTCTGCGACGCTCCCCGGTGCCTTCGACGACATCGCCGCGCCGGCGTTGAGGACGACGTTGAGGAGCACTTGCGAGAGCCGCGCTGCGGAGAGAACGACGTAGAGGCTTTCGTCGACGATCTCGGTATGGAGCTCGATTCCTTTGAAGTCCTTCTGCGCTTTCACCAACGCGAGCACGTCGTCGACGACCTCGCGCACGTTCGCGGGCGCCACGGGACCGCCGCTCGACTTCGGCTCCTCCGGGCGCGCAAAATCGAGCAGATCGCGCACGACGGTGTGGATGCGCTCGGTCTCTTTCTTCATGCGCACGAGAAAATCGCGCTGCGTTTCGATCGGGAGATCGCCGTCGAGGAGCAGCTCCTCCATTCCCATCATCGCGGCGATCGGATTGCCGACCTCGTGCGCGACGCCGGCGGCCAAGCGTCCGACGCTCGCCATGCGCTCGCTTCGCGCGAGCTGCGTCTGTGCGTCCCGCAGACGTTGCGTGAGCGCCGTGAGCTCGTCGACCTTCGCGCGCATCGCCGCTTCGTCTGCGACGAGTCGCGTCGTCATCGCGTGCACGCTCGCGCCGAGCTCCGCGAGCTCGCGAGCGCCCGCGCGCGGAATGACGAGCGTGCGCGCGCCGCTCGCAACGCGATCTGCGGCGTGGACGAGCGCGTCGACGGGACGCACGATGAGGCGCGTGAGCGCGAAGTACGCGAACGTGAGGAGCGCGCCCGCGAAGATCGCCATGTAGAGCGCGACCAGCCGAACGAGCGGCATCCCGTGGTCGCCCTCCTCTTCGAAGCGGAGTCGGGCGACGAGCACGCCGTTCGGCGTCGGCAGCGAGACGTCGAAGATGCGGCCGCCCGCGCGACGCACGATGCTGCCGTTCGGAGCTGGCGCCGTGGGCGATCCGAGCGCGGACAGATCGGTGCTTGCGGGGCTCGCGACGACGCCGCCGGTGGCGTCGTACAAGGCGACGCCCTCGACCTCGCCCTGCGCGACGTGGCGTTCCAGCGTGCGCCTTATCGCGTCCGGGTCGGCGCTGGTGCTCGCGTCGGCGACGTGCGCCGCGATCGCGCGCGCGATCGACCGAGCGGATCGCTCCCGCGCGCCTTCGAGCGTCGCCCGCGTCAGGCTCGCGACCGCGAAGTAGAGCGGCAAGAAGGCGAGCAGCATCAGCCCCGCCAACGCGAAGATGATCTGCAGCCTCAGTCCCGGCGCGCGCGAATCTGCCACGTCACCGTGACGTTAACACGTCGGCGTCACCGCTTCGCTTGCGACCCCGCCTCGGGCGCGAGGTAGTCGACGAGCGCCGACCACTCGGCGCGCGTGAGGCGCAGGCGCTTGTCGTGTCGTCCGAGCGCTCGCTCGACGTCCGCGCGGGCACGCGTCGACGGCTCGACGAGGCGGTGGCAGTTGCCGCACTTTCGCTGATGGAGCTCGGCGATCGTGTCGTGTTGATCCGCCGACCCAACGCGCGCGCCGTCGCGTGTGCCCGAGCACGCCGCCGACATCGCGACGAGCGACGCGGCCACGAGCACGAGGAGCGGCGAAGGCGAGCGGCGCGCGTTCATCAGAGGTCGAGCCCGAGCACGCTGCGAAACCACACCGGCCCGTACACTTCGCCGGGCTGCGGGTTGTTCGCGTTGCTCAAGTTGACGTACGCGCCGAAGGTCCACCAAAGCCGCCCGAGCGCGAGGTGCGCCGTCGGCCCGAGGAAGTGATGCGCGCGGCGATTCTGGTGATCGATCGGATCGTCCGAGCTCGCGTCGAGGAACGCGCGCATCCAGTACTCGATGCCGGGGTGAAATCGCTTCGTGAGCTCGTAGACGACGCCGAACGTCGGGTTCACCACGAGATCGATCTTCTTCGTCCCGGCGTCGTACGGCCGTCCGATCGTCTGCTCGATCCAGAGGTTCGTCATCACGCGCAGATCGCCGAAGCGCTTCGACAGCAGGAGCTTCTCCTCGAGCGAGATCTCGTCGTGCATCGTCTCGAGCTCGACGTAGACCGCGACGTCGACGGGCCACTGCCCCGCTTCGGCGAAGCGATGACGCACCCGCCACTTGAAGCCGTCGAACTTGAGCGCGTTGTCGCCACCGTCCTTGGGCTCGGCCTGAAAGACTTGGTAGAAGCCGAGCTCGGTGTGATCGGTCAGGCCGTACTCGAACTCGGACTGCAGCACGTAGCGAGGCTCGTAGAGCCGGCCCTTCGTCGGGTCACCCGCCGGATCCGCGTAGACGCGGTTCGGCGTCATGTCCCCGTACATCTCGAGCTCGACGGCGCCCTCGGGGAGCGTCTCGTACGGGTACGTGAAGGGGAGCTGACGGGGGGTGGCCATGGCGTTGCCGGCGCTCAGAACGACGCCGCTGAATCCCAGTATAGCGAATATGGTTTTGATAGTCATTTTCAATAAGCACATTTATGGGCCCCGTTGACCCGCGTTTCAAGGGGTTTCTCAAAAAATCGTTACCCGATGCCCAGCGCACCCCCGACTTGGTAGACGGCGAGCGCGACGAGGTACGCCGCGACGTACGTGTACGCGAGGACGAACGCCGGCCACCGCAGCGTCTTCGTCTCGCGACGAATCGCGGCGAGGGTGCTCATGCACTGGCAGGCGATCACGAAGAACGCGAGGAGCGCCATCGCGGTGCGCGTCGAGTACGCGGGCGCGCCGTTCGGTTTCTTCGCGTCGCGCATTCGCGCGGACAGCGGCGCGGGATCGTCGCCCGCGTTCTCGATCCCGAATATGACACCCATCGTGCCGACCATGACCTCGCGCGCGCCGAACGAGCCGATGAGGCCAACGTTGATGCGCCAGTCGAAACCGATCGGCGCCGTGAGGGGTTCGAGCGCGCGACCGATGCCGGCGGCGACGCTGCGTTCGATCGCCGGCGCGTCGGGAGCGATCGTCGTCGTCGCGGAAGCGGGGAGCGGAACGGTGAGCAGCGCCCAGAGGACCGCGGAGACGAGGACGATGACGGTGCCGACGTCGCGAAGGAACCGCGTCGCGGACTGCGCCGCCTTCTTTCCGATGACGCGCGCTTGCGGCAATCGGTACTGCGGCATCTCGAGGACGAGCGGCAGCGATCGCCCCGACGTCGCCGTGCGCCGGAGAACGAGCGACGCGACCAAGCCGGAGAGAACGCCGGAGAAATAGAGAAAGACGAAGATGGCGGCCTTCGTCCAGGCCCCGCGCGCCGCGAAGAACGTGCTGAGGATGAGCGCGTAGGTTGGGATCCGCGCGGAGCACGTCATGAGCGGAAGGACGAGGATCGTCGTGAGGCGCTCTCGCGGATCGCGAATGATGCGAGTCGCGGCAATCGCCGGTACCGCGCACGCGTGGCCCATGAGTAGCGGAAGAAACGAGCGGCCGCTGAGCCCGAGCAAGCGAAGGAGACGATCGACGAGGAACGCGCCGCGCGCGAGGTATCCGCTCGCACCGAGCAGCTCCATGGCGACCGTGAGGATCACGATCTGCGGCATGAACGCGAGCACCGTCCCAGCGCCGCCGAGCACGCCATCCGAGACGAACGACGCGAGCAACCCGGCGCCGAGCCAACGCGACAAGTGCACGCGCGCGAAGCCGACCGCCGCGTCCATCAGGCTCGTCATCGGATCGGCGACGAGGAATACCGCCGCGAACAGCGCCGCCATGAGACCGAGGAAGAGGGCCGGACCAAAGAACGAGTGCAGGAGGACGCCGTCGGCGCGCGCGGTGAACGAGCGTCGTCGCGTAGTCGCGCGCGTCGCGCTCTCGTCCGACACGACCTTCGCAGCGACATCGGCCGCCTCCCACTTCGCGTCTCCGCTCGGAGGCTTTGCGTCGGCGAGGCGCGCGTCGATGGCCGAGAGCAGATCGCGACGCGCCGTGACCGCGTCGCGCGCGTTGACGTGCACGACGGCCACGCCGATCGCCGCCTCGAGCGCGGCCACGTCGAGCGTGCGCCCTTCCGCCTCCAGAAGATCGCGCTGTGTGGCGACGACGATGACCGCGAGCTTCGCGCGCACGA
>JAYVXB010000473.1:0-4855 GCA_043785585.1 Deltaproteobacteria bacterium
AGCCGTACTTGATCGACTACGAGCTCCATCACCCGAACGCGCTCCGTCTCTTCAAGTACGACGAGCTCTACGGCTTCGGCTGGTGGTCCTTCACGCGCATCTTCGGGTACGTCCTCGTCCCGTTCCCGCTGTGGAAGCTGATGTTCCCGAAGGATTCGCTCCTCGACATGGGGCTGCGCATCAAGGGCTTCTTCAATCACGCGTGGATCTACGTCCTCTTCTTGTCGGTCGTCTTGCCGGCGATGCTGGTCGTGTCGCGGCAGCCGGACTTCGGCGGCTACTACCCGTTTTACAAACAGAGCACGCGGAGCTGGTTCGACTTTCTCATCTGGGAAGCGATGTACTTCGCGCAGTTCTTCGCGCTCGAGATGTTCTTCCGCGGCTTCTGGCTCGGCGCGCTGCGGCGCAGCTTCGGGTCGGGCGCGATCTTCGCGATGGCCGTGCCGTACTGCATGATCCACTACGGAAAGCCGTACCTCGAAGCGATGGGCGCGATCGTCGCGGGGATCGCGCTCGGATCGATCAGCATGATGACGCGGAGCATCTACCAGGGGTTCTTCGTGCACATCACGGTGGCGGCGCTGATGGACTGGCTGTCGCTCGCACACCGCCACGCGCTGCCGAAGAATTTCTGGGCGCCCAACTGAAGCGCTAGTCCTCGTCGCGGACGCGAACGCGCGCGGGGCAGTTGCTGCGCGATGCGCCGTCGACGCTGACGACGGCGGTGCCGGGATCGCGGGGCAGCGAGAGCTTCGCTCGTTTCATTCCGACGTTCGACTCGCGAATGGGCAGAGAGGTCACGGTCGTGTCGTCCGTGTGAGCTACATGCGCACGACCACGGCGGCGCTACTTTCTGCGCTCGTCGACGCCCGCTCTCCGGCGCCGCGCTTACCGAGGATGATCCCCATGCGCTGGCAGACCCCTGAAGTTTTCGAAGTGAAGATGGACGCTGAAATCGGCTCGTACCAAGTCGACGACGAGCGCGACGAGGCCCCGCCGTTCGCCACGACCTCGGTCGAGGCCGTCGCAGGCGACGACTCGGCACGATGAAAAACCGACATGCGCGCGCCGCCCTCGGGCTGGCTGCGCTCCTCGCCGCGCCGGCCTGCGCGACGGCGACGTCCGTCGACGACGAGCGCACGGAGCAGACCTCGCAGGGGAACATCATCCCGCGGCCGCTGCCGCCGATCCATTTCCTTCCGAACGTCCTCACACAACGCAACGACAACAAGCGCAGCGGGGCGCAGCTTTACGAATACGAATTGACGCCGGCGAACGTTTCGCCTGGCACCTTCGGTCGGCTGTACACGCGCACGCTCGACGCGCAGGTCCTCGCGCAGCCGCTCTTCGCGAGCGGGATCTCGGTCGGCGGCGTTTGGAAGAACGTCGCCTATGTCGCCACTGCACGGAATACCGTCTACGCATTCGACTCTGCCAATACGAGCACCGATCCCGCCGCCGGCGTGCTGCACCAGCGCACGCTCCGCACGGCGCCGATGAACGGCGGCTGCAGCGAGACGATGGGACCCATTGGCATCACGAGCACGCCCGCGATCGATAAGGCCGCGAACGCGATGTACGTGACGGCGATGGGGACCGACGGCTATTGGATCCACAAGCTGTCGCTGTCGACGCTCGACGACCTGGTGCCGCCGCAGCGCATTGCGGCGTCCGTCGCGGGGATCACCTTCGACGCGAACGTGCAACGGCAAAGGCCGGGCATTCTCCTCGTCAATGGCGCCGTTTATCTCGGCTTCGGAACGCGCATTTGCGATGATGGCGACTACCACGGATGGGTGCTCGCCTACGACTCGTCACTCTCGCGCGTCGGCGCTTGGATCTCGACGCCGGGCACGCGCGGGGCCGGCGGTATTTGGCAGTCGGGCAACGGCCTCGCGGCCGACGACAGCGGAAGCATCTATTTCGCAACCGGCAATGGAACGGTCGACCCGGCGCACGGTTTCCACGGAAATTCGATCGTCCGTCTCACGCCGCAGCCGACGCACTGGTGGAACACGCTCGACGGCGATGCCGCGAGCTTCCATCCGGCGAACTCCGATCGCATGAACAACGGCGACGTCGACCTCGGCTCGGGTGGCGTCCTCGTCCTCCCGGGCGGCCGCGTCATCGGCGGCGGCAAGAGCGGCGAGATGTTCCTCTTGGATCAGATCCCCCTGGATCCAAAGACGCTCGCGCTCCGCCAGAACTTCCAGGCATTCTACAATCAATGGCATTCGAACTGGTGGGGGCGCGATACGTCGCAGAGCCTCACGGGGAATTATTGGGCATGCAACTTCGATCCAAAGTGCTTCATTCCGGTGTCGGACTACGACGCATTTGAAGTGGCCGGTCCGAACATGCACGGCGCTTTGATTTATTGGCGTCCAAATGGGCTCACCGATACGGGTTACCTCTACGGGATGCCGGAGAAGGAATACCTCAAAGCGTTCGCCTACCATCCGTCGACGGGCACGGTCGAGTACTCGTCGTCCTTCAACGGTGACGCGAGCCGCTGGGAAGTCCAGCCCGCCATGCGCTCGACCGGCGAGCCGACGCCGAACGGGATGCCCGGCGCCGCCATCTCGATCTCCGCAAACGGAGGTGCAAACGGGATCGTCTGGGCGTCGTATCCGAAGGTCGACACGATGTGGGAAGTGCAGCCCGGACGGCTCGTCGCCTACGACGCACTCACGCTGGCGGAGCTGTGGCGCGACGACGACGACGTGGCGTTCGCGAAGTTCAATCCGCCGATGGTCGCGGGAGGACGCGTATACCGCCCGACGTTCGGCAATGAGCTCATGGTCTATGGGCTCGCGTCACCGCCACCCATGACACCCTGTTACACGATCGCGCAAAAGTTCGCCGTCTACGGCGGAGCGGACGCGTCGATTGGCCACCCTACGACCGGCGAATGGGTCGCGCCGGACGGAGTCGGCCATTATCAGCACTTCGACGGCGCGGCGGGCACCTTTCCGTGGGGCACCAACAGCCTCTACTGGACGTCCTCGACCTGCGCGCACTCGATCCGCGGCAGCATCCGCGCGAAGTGGGCGGCGCTCGGGTGGGAGGGCTTCTTCGGATACCCGACGACCGACGAGACGGCGACGCCGGATCAATACGGTCGCTACAACCACTTCCAGTGGGGATCGATCTACTGGACGCCGAAGACGGGTGCCCATGAGATTCATGGATCGATTCGCGACAAGTGGTCCGTCCTAGGATGGGAGCGATACTTCGGATACCCCACGACGGACGAGAGCACGACACCGGACGGAATCGGTCGTTACAATCACTTCGACGGCGGCGGATCGATCTACTGGACGCCGAGCACCGGAGCGCACGAAATCCACGGGCCGATTCGCGACAAGTGGGCGTCGCTCGGATGGGAGACGAATCCCGCGTTGGGATACCCGATCACCGACGTGACGCCGACGTACTCGCCGACATATGGAAGTGGAAGCTACACCCAGTTCCAACACGGGCACATCTATTGGTATCCGTCGACGGGCGCATTCGTCGCCCCTTGATCGACGCGGGCGCAACTACGAAGTCGCGCCCGAAGGCGTCAGTCGGCGAGCACGCGATAGAACACCGTCGTGCTGGAGGAGCACGGCGTCGGGCGCTCCGGCGGACTTGCATCTTCGCGACGTCGGCACGGTGCGGCTGATTGTCCGGCATCGACAGCACGAGCCGCACCGGGCCGAGAATCACGGGAGAGCCGACGAAGTGGGCGCGGCGAATCGTGATCATCGAGGGACGAGTATCGCGGCGTCACGCAATCTCGCTGTCAACGAGGCGTCGCGGGTCATCACATTCCCGCCAGCGCCGCCGCTACGAGCTCGTACGAATGCTTCCGCGCCTCGTGCGAGTGCGCGTGCGTCAGCGGGTAAGTGGTGCAAGGGGGATCGCGCCGAGCCAGGCGGGTCCGGCGGGTGCGCCGGCGCGTAGAGGTGGCACGGCCCGTGCTGACGGTGCCGCATGGACTCATGCAAGCTTTCCTCATTTCTCAAAGAGTCACTTGCGATTGGGGCGCTGGCGCTAGCGACGTTCGCCGCCGCGTGCGGGCGGCATCAGGAGGACATTCCGGATCATTCCATCTACCACTGCGCGCCAGTGACAACAGAGCGCGGGTGCGGGCCGATGGAGTCGAGCAACCCGCTCCCGGTGGGACAAAGGTATCCCATCGATTGCGATGTTACCTCGACGATGCAAAGTGGAATGTCGGGCGGAGCACTCCACTGCTACTGCGCAGCGCGCACCGCCGACGCGGGCGAGTCGTTCGGATGGACGTGCCCCGATTGAGCCAAGCGTGGAGGACTCGAGTGTCGCGGTGCGCGTATCCTGGAGTACACACGCGACCTCGTCGCAACCGCGATGAGTACCTGGCACAGCAGTAGGAACGGCGAGAACGAACGTTCCCAGCGATCGTCACACCGCCGCCATGCGCGACGGCGCGGAACGTCAGTCGTGCGCCGCGTCGTTCGTGCCCCCGTCGCGCACGCCCGAGCACCCGGGGGTGCTACACGCGCCGCACTTGCCGGCGACGCACGTCAGCTCCCAATCGAAGCAGGCATTCGGGCACGAGGCGAACGTTCCACCGGCAGAGCACTGTTTCTGGAGCGCGGTCTTGTCGGCTTCGTACTTGGCGGAGTCGCGCTTGCTGATGGCGTCGCTTCCGCACGCCATGCAGCTGCACACATCGCCCACGTCGACGAGCGCGCAGTCGGCGGGCGCCGTGCAGCTCATGTCGTAGTCGCCTGCGCGGATCGTGGGATGCGCCGAGCTGCTCGAGCAGGCGGACGCGAGGACGAGGGCGACGAATACGAAGAAAGAAAGCGGAGCGAGTCTCATGCGC
>JAYVXB010000474.1:0-4849 GCA_043785585.1 Deltaproteobacteria bacterium
GGGGCGGCAACCGAACGACCCGTCCAACCCCACCTCCGGCAGAGTCCTTTATCGCGGTGCCGACTTGATGATGGTCGACGAGAGCGAATGGTGGGGCTCGGGGTTCGAGCACGCAGCCGTCTTCGGCCGCTTCAGCCGTGACGAATGCCATAGAGGCGGCCATTGAATGAATGAACGAACGAACGCGAATCGCCCCTACAGGTTGCAGCGTATCGGCGTGGTGATGGAGCCCGAGCCGGGCAACCCGATGGAGGTGGGAGGCGTATTGAATCCGGCATCGGCGCGCGGCCGCGACGGACAGATCTATCTCTTTCCCCGTTTGGTGGCGCGCGGCAACTACTCGCGAATCGGCGTCGCGCGCGTGCGCTTCGACGAATCCGGAGACCCAGTGGGCGTCGAGAGACTTGGTATCGCGCTCGAGCCCCAGGAAGATTACGAGCTAACCCCCGGCGGCGGCGGCTGCGAGGATCCGCGCGTCACCTTCATCGAGCCACTGCAGCGTTACGTGATGACCTATACTGCGCTCTCAGCCAGAGGGCCGCGCATTGCGATCGCCGCGTCGGAAGACCTGTTTCATTGGGAGCGGCTCGGGCTGGCGACCTTCCGACCGTACGAGGGTGTGGATTTCAATGACGTCGCCAACAAGGACGCATTGTGCTTCCCGGTCGCCATCTCCAATCCCGATGGTCATTCTTCCATGGCGCTCATCCATCGGCCGCTCTTCCCGGGCACGCGCCCGGACGAAAAGCTCCACCGCGGCGTTCCCGGCCAGCTGGACATTCTTCGGGAGAGCATCTGGATATCCTTCAACTCTCTGGTCAAAGGATGCTGCGACAGTCGGGTGTGCCGTCACTTGTGTCACTTCGATTCGCACCGGCGCCTGGCCACTCCGGTCGCCCCCTGGGAACGGCTGAAGATCGGCGGCGGCACACCGCCGATTCTGACGCCCGATGGATGGCTTTTTCTCTATCACGGGGTATGCGAAGCGCCGCGCGGACCGAATTCGGTGAGCAAGCTGATGTACTCCGCGGGCCTCCTCTTGTTGGATGAGAAGCTTCCTCATCTCGTCCGCTATCGCTCGCCCGAACCCGTTTTGACACCGGACCTGCCCGAGGAGCGCGAGGGTATTGTGCCCAACGTCGTCTTTCCGAGCGCGATTGACCGCCGCGATGACCTCGGATTGCCCGGTCGCTTCGACGTCTACTACGGCATGGCAGACAACCGGATCGGCGTGGCGCGGCTGGACTTGTAGGTCCTCACTCCGCCGTCAGCGGGGACCTCGATGCATTCCATCGTTGCCGCCGCCGCCGCCGAACACGTCCATGCGGTACGCGACGAAGCCGGCGATCAGAACCATGATCATCATTGCAAAGATCGCGACGACGCTCGTGCTGCTGTTGCTCGAAGCCATGGAATGCCTCCTTTGCGGGTACTTGAGAGAATGCGCTCCCGGTGAGCCTCTCTCTCTGTACATGTAGCAAGCGAAGGACCAACCCCGACCGGCAGCTTTGGATCTCTCGCCCCGCTCAGCTCGGATCAGACCATCCTCCTTCGGGGCTGATCCGCGCGGCCTCGGCAGGTCCCCACGAGGCGGGCTCGTAGACGCACACCGGCGTGGCATTGCCCAGCACCGGGTCGACGACGCGCCACGATTCCTCCACCGCGTCCTTTCGCGCGAACAGCGTTGCGTCGCCGTCGATCGCGTCGCCGAGGAGGCGCTCGTAGGCCTTCATCGTGTTGGCCGCGGCGGCGCGCGGCAGAGCGAGCTCGCGCGCTTCGCCGATCATAGCCTCTCCGTCTTTCTTCACGTTCACTCGTACCGCGATCGCGGCGTCCGGCCCGATGCGGAAGCGCGCCTGGTTCGGCGGCGGGGGCGACTGCTCCTCCAACACCTGTCGACGGACGCCTTTCCACCGGATCGTCGCTTCCGTGACCGTGACGGGGAGCGATTTTCCCACGCGGACGAAAAAGGGCACGCCGCTCCACCGCGGCGAATCGATGGTGAAGCGAAGAGCCGCGAAGGTCTCGGTCGTCGAATCCTTGGCGACGCCCTCCTCGTCCTTGTATCCGCGCACTTGCCCGCGGACGATGTCTGTCGTCGAGAGCGCGCGCACCTGCATCAGCAAACGACTTCGCTCCTCGCGCAGCGCGGCGTGTCCCTTCGCCGACGGCAACTCCATGGCGAGACAAGCGACGAGCTCGAGCATGTGGTTTTGGACCACGTCTCGGACGGCTCCAACCGCGTCGTAGAACTTCGCGCGGCCCTTGACGCCAAAGCTCTCCGCCATCGTGATCTGCACGCTGTCGACGTGCTCGCGGTGCAAGCAGGCCTCGATGATTGGATTCGCTGCGCGGAAGTAGACGATGTTCTCGACTGGCTCCTTGCCGAGGAAATGATCGATGCGAAAGATCGCCTCCTCCGGGAAGGACGCATGGAGCGCGGTGCTCAGGGCCTTGGCGGACGCCGCGTCGTGCCCAAATGGCTTCTCGAGGACGATGCGCGCTCCGACGGAGAGACCGGCCTTCGCCAGATTGGTGGCGACCTTTTCGAACACTTCGGGCGGGAGCGCGACGTAGTGGAGAGGATGCTTCGCCTCGCCCACGGCCTCGCGAATGCGGGCGAAGGTCGTCGGGGCGTCGTAATCCACCACGACGTAGCGGAGCTGGGTGGAGAGTTTTTCGAATGCAGAGGCGTCCACGCCGCCGCTCGCTGCCAGACTCTCTTTGGCGCGCGCGCGGAGCTTGTCGATGCCGATGTCCTTCCTTCCGACCGCGACGATGGGCATGTCCAGGCGGCCGTGGCGAACGAGCGATTGAAGCGCGGGGAAGATCTGTTTGAAGGCGAGGTCTCCCGTCGAGCCGAAGAAGACGAGAGCGTCCGAACGAGAGATATCCATGCGCGTGCAGGCTAGCGCAAAGGGTGGGCGAGCAGGGGGCGCGTGCGTGTCACGGCTTCGGACGTGTTGGCGTGAAGACGCGATGCAGATCGTTCAGATACCGAACCGCCATGCTCTCCTGCTTCCGGCGCAACGCCTTCTCCGAGACGAGCCAGCCCACGACGCCCGTGGCATCGACATACAGATCGTAGTGGATGAACGACTGCTCTGGCTTCGGACCCGGACGCACGCGCACGTACGCGACCGCGTCGACGCCTGGCGCGTTGATCCGAATGCTGACGGAGCGTTCGCCTTGGAAGAGGACGACGTAGTCGTTGCGAGCCGCAATCGAACGTCTGCGTGCTCATCTCGAGGCGCCATGAGCTGCCCTCCTGGCGTTTGACCTTCATCGTCTTGATGTCCGAGAACATCGTCGGCCACGACGGCACGCGCTGCAGCGCCGTCCAGACGGCGTCCGGCGGCGTGTCGACGACCGTGTAACCGTCGACCCAGCGCGGCTCTTTCTTGTCTCGGCTCCAATGAATGGTAGGCGGTTGAGCAGGATCCGCCATCGCAGATGCGGCGGACGGAGCGGCTACCGAGAGCGCGACGACGACGACAGCGAGAAGACGGCGGATCATGTCGCCACATCCGAGCAAAAGCGGGGCCTTGTTGGTGACGACGAGCTGGTGGCGAGAAACAGGCCCGCGTCACCCCTGCGTGCGTCGCTCGCCCCGCAAGAGGTGCGTGTCGCCGCAGCGCATGCGCACGTCGTCTGCTGTCGCGGTCGCGCGGGTGCGGTGCTTGCAATCGATCCCGATCATGAACCTCGTCGAGCCCATCCGCGTTCCCGAGACCTCGCGCGCTGCCGCATGCAGCGACTTCGACGTTCAGGCGGTCACGAAACCCATCTTGCTCCACCTCATCGGCAAGGAGCTCCGCCATCCGCTGCTCTTCCTGCTGCGCTGCCGCGCCACCCTCGGACGGTTCAAGAAGAGCATCGATCCGCGTTTCCCTGACGAGCTCGTCGAGCTGGCGGCGATGCCGATCTGGGTCTACCTGAACCTCTCGAAGCGGATCGGGAAACCAAGAGCGCTCGAAATCATGCGCGTCGCGCTCCTCACGGGTGGAGTGGCATTCTGGAACCTCGCGTACTCGTCCGTCGACGAGCCGCGCACGTTCGAGAACCTCTGCGATCGAGAGCTCGCCGTGAACAAGACCGGCCCGACGCGCTGGAACACTCTCGAAGTGGTCGAACGCACCGAGCGCCGCTTCGAGGTCAAAGTCACGCGCTGCCTCTACCACGAGCTCACGACCTCGCTCGGCGCGCCCGAGCTGACGCCCATCGTCTGTCAGATCGACAACGCCGGCTTCAACTCGTACTTGCCGGACGAGGTGCTCTTTCATCGCGGCGGTGTGGGCCGGCGAATCGCCGACGGAGCGAGCGAGTGCAACTTCGTTTGGGAACACACGCCACGGGCGCGATGAGCATTCGCGATTACGCACTTCTGCCGCTCACGACAACTGCGCGCATCTCGCTCCAGTCCATCGACGAGTGCAGACCGTGCGCCAAAGCGCACGCTCTGCCCATAGCCGCTTAGCGCCAGCGCTGCGTCAGTCTCGTCGGAGAAGCGCCTGTCCGCGTTGCACGACGTCCGGAACGGCATCCGTGTCGCTCGACGTGATCGCGACGGCGAAGCCGCCGGGGGTTTGCGTCACTTTGGCCGAGACGCCATTCGGGACAAGTGGGCAGTACTTCATCTCGGGGACGTTGTGCCCGAGCGCGACGTTTCTCGCGATGTGGCAGTCGACGGCGCGCTGGAGCCACTCCGCGCTCATCCCCGGGACGGCGCGAAACATGACGGTCACTCCTTCAACGCGACCGGCTGGAGTATTGGCCGCCGTTGGCGCCCGAAGAACGTCGACGCCGGCGATGTCCTGTCGGCGAGCGAACGGGCCCATGTCGCGATCCA
>JAYVXB010000475.1:0-15004 GCA_043785585.1 Deltaproteobacteria bacterium
CCGCCTCGTTCTGTCCGCCGCCGTAGTCCGTCCACGAGAGGACGACCGAGTACGCCTGCATCTGCGCGACGGTCGGCGTCGAAGTCTGCGTGTTGATGACGTCGACGGCCGAGAACGCCCCCGTCGCGACGAGTTGCGTTTGCAGCGCCGCGAGCGCGGTGTCCTGCTCCGCGGCCGCGACGAGCACCTTGCTCGACGAGCAGATGCCGTTGAAGCAGGTCAGCGAGCCGGTGCAGCGGGTGCCGCAAGCGCCGCAGTTGTTGTTGTCGGTGTTCTTGTTGACCTCGCAGCCGTTGGCGCGGTTCGAATCGCAGTCGAGGAACCCCGCGTTG
The DNA here is from genome assembly GCA_043785585.1 of Deltaproteobacteria bacterium. Lineage (GTDB taxonomy): Bacteria > Myxococcota_A > Polyangia > Polyangiales > Polyangiaceae > JBBQXV01. The sequence goes on from JAYVXB010000475.1 coordinate 333, forward strand.
CACGCGCCGTAGTTGCAGGTCGTCGTCGCGCACGTCGCGGCCGAAGCGTTGACTGGCGCGCACGGGATCCCACACGCGCCGCAGTCCGTGAGAGTCGTCAGCGCGCGTTCGCACCCGTCGATCTGCTTGTTCGCGTTGCAATCGCCGAAGCCGGCGTTGCACGCTCCGTTGCAGACGCTCGCGCCGCACGTCGGCGTCGTGATGTTCGCACTGGAGCAGACGATGCCGCACCCACCACAGTTGGCCGCGTCGGTCGCGGTGGCGACCTCGCACCCGTCGACGCGCTTGTCGGCGTTGCAGTCGGCGTAGCCCGCGTTGCACGCGCCGGTGCACGCCCCGATCGTGCACACAGGCGTCATGATGTGGCTGTTCGAGCAAATCGCGCCGCACCCGCCGCAGTTTTGCGCGTCGCTCTGCGTGCCGGTCTCGCATCCGTCGGTCAGCTTGTTCGCGTTGCAGTCGGCGTAGCCAGCGGCGCAGGTCCCGTCGCAGAGGCTGGCGTTGCACGTCGGCGTGGGGACGTGGTTGGTCGAGCAGACGCTCGTACAGCCACCGCAGCGCTGCGGATCGGCGCTCGTCGGCGTCTCACAGCCGTTCGTCTTGTCGCTGTCGCAGTCGCCGTACCCCGGGTAGCAGGTGTCGAAGCCGCACGTCGCCATCGCGCACGTCGCGTTCACCGCGTGCGACGCCGTGCACTTCTTTCCGCACGCGGAGCAGTTGTTCGCGTTCGACGACGTGTCGACGCACACCGAGCTGCAGCACGAGCCGGTGCCGCCCCCGTCGGTGCTGCACGAGTGCCCGCACGTCCCGCAGTTTTGCGCGCTCGATGTCGTGTCGACGCACTTGTTTCCGCAGCACGCGAGCGCGGCTCCACCGTCGCTCGTCTGCGTACAGTCCGCGGTCGTCTTGCACCCCGGCGCGCACTGGTACGTGCCGCTCGCGTCCTTCTGGCAGTACGTCGTCGCCGGGCACATGTCGTTCGTCGGAAGGCACGCGACGCACTTCCGCGTCGCGCGATCGCAGAACGGCGTCGTGCCGGTGCAGAGCGTCGGGCAGTCGCCGCCCATCGCGTCGCTCGTCGCATCGGACGCGCTCGCGTCGACCGAGCCGCCCGCGTCGCCCGTGTCGTCACCGCCCGACGACGTCTGCGAGGTGCCATTCGCGCAGCTCGCCACGGCCATGGCGACCACGAAGAACGCGACGAGCGTCGAAGCCAAGGACCTTCTCATGACGAACACCTCCAGCCAAAAGCGATTTCAGTGCCCATGCGCAGTCAAGGACCAAGTCGCGGTCGAATCACACGGCGTCGACGCCGCGCGGACCTCGATCGTGATCGTTCGTGTGTCGTCCGAGTTGTTCGCGAACGTCCCCGACTCGCCCCACTGGATCGAAACGGTGTCGGTCTGGCCCGTCCCGTTCGTCGACGACTGCTTGATCGTCGAGCACTCGACCGCTCCCGGGCTACCGCCGAGGTAAACGTAGAGATCGAAGTTCTCGGTTCCGGGCGACGTCAAGGTGACGCTGAGCTTCATCGGCGTCGCGAGCGGGCTGCTGTCGTTCTCGGTGGCGATCAGCGTGAGCCACTTCGACGTGGTGCCGCTCGACGTCACGTCGGGGCTCGACGTGTCGCCGGAGAGCGTGCCGATTGCCGACGCCGACGCGCACGCGTTCGGGCTGTTGCACGGGATCGTCGTGCCGCCGCCGTCGATGCCGCCGCTGTCGGTGCCGCCTCCGTCGGGCGTGGTGCCACCGTCCAGATCCATTCCTGCGTCGTTGCCGGTCGACCCGGCGTCGTTGCGGCCCGAGTCGGAGTGCGTCGTGCTCGCGTCGTCGGACGTGCCGCCGTCATCGCCGCTTCCACCGCCGACGACCTCTGTCGTACCGACGGCACACGCCGCGAGGCCGAGACCGAGCGCGAGCACTGCAAATCTCGGCATTGCACAAAGGATAGCTCAGCTCGGGGCTGGGCTCTTCCACTTCGTTTGCAGCGGAATTTCAGGGGCGCGGGAAGGCGTACGCGACGCCCATGCGCCGGCACGAGTGCTCGTAGCCGAGCGCGCACTCGCGCTCGCGGAGAGCGCGGACTCGCTTGAGGTCCGGCATCGGCTCTTTCTCGAGCCGCGTCCGCAGCGCGAGGCACTCGCTCCAGACGCCGGCGTCGCAGCCCGACGTCCACGCCTGCATCGCCTTGTCGTCGAGATCCTTCGCGCGCACGGGATCGATCGGCACCCCCTGCCCGCGGCTCCGGTAGTTCGCCGAGAGCTCGACGCACTCCTCGCCGAGGCCCGCGTCGCACTGCGTCTGGCGAAGCGCGACCTCGCGCGCGAACCACTCGCGCGCCTTCTTCGGATCCGCGGCGCCCGCCTCGCCGGAGAACGTCATCTGCGCGACCTCGAAGCAGGCCGCGGCGACGCCGGACTCGCACGCTTTGGTCTCGAGCGCGAGCACCTCGACGGCGTGCGTCGCTGCGCCGCCGCCCGCGTGGAGCAGCTTCGCGAGCGCGTGGCAGCCGCGCGGCTCACCGAGCTCACACGCCTTCTTGAACGGCGCAGGCGCGCGCGGAGGATCCGCCGCCGCGATCTCGCGCGCACCGGCGCCGTCCGCGTAGAGCGTCCCCGCGAGCATGCACGATGCGACGTCGCCGAGGTTGCACGCCTCCTCGAGCAGCTCGAGCCCCTTCGCGGTGTCCTTCGATCCGCCGAGACCGCGGTGCATCATCAGCGAGAGCGCGCCGCACGCGCGGAGCTTCGTCGCAGGAGGCGTCGCCGCGCCCGCGCACAGCGCTTCGAGCGGAGGCCGCGCCTGCGTGTAGAGCTGGAGGCTGCGCGGCGTGCTCTTCTGCACGCCCTTGCCGGTGATCGTCAGCGCTCCGAGGGCGAGGCATGCGTACCCATCCTGGGCTTCGCACGCCTTCTCGTAGACCGCGGCCGCGCGTCGCCGCAGCTCCGGAGCGCTGCCGAGCTTCGCCGAGAGCGTCGTCGCGTCTTCGTAGAGGTGCGCGAGCCGTACGCATCCGCGCGGCTCGCCCGCGTCGCACGCCGATTGAAACCCGCGCTCGGCCGCCGCGAGATCGCGCGCGCCTTCGGGCGCGATCCACGCGCGCTCTCCGAGCGACATGCACGCGGCGGCATCCTTCTTCGTCGTGCACGCGCTCGCGAGATCGTCGATCGCCGCGACCTTCGGACCGCTCGCCGCGCCGGGCCACAGCGCCCACGTGGCGACGCCCGCGCCCACCACGCTGACACCGAGCGCGATCGCGATCGCGCGCGAAGAAATCCGCCGCGGCGTCGCCGTCGGACGAGCGACGACGGTCGCCACCTTCGCGCCGTCCGTTCTCTTCGTCTTCGCGCCGCCCGGGATTGCCGAGGCGACGCCCCCCTGCACGGTCGCCGAATTTGCCATTCCCTGCTCTTACGAGAAGAGCCAGTGAATGGTGAAGTTTCAGGCAGCCGAGAGGATCCGCTCGACGCCGCGAACCGCGTCCGTCATGTGCCGCACGCGCGTCCCGAGCGCCGCGAGGTACACGGTGCGCCCGCCCGCCTGAAACCCGCGCGTCAGCACGTCGGTCCCGCGCGTCACCTCTTCGACGTCGAGGCACGGCTCGCCGCGCGCGAGCGGCTTCGCGATCAGCGCGAGCCCCACGAGATCGCGCGGATACCCCGTCCCCGCGACGATCCGCCCACTCTCCTCGATGAGCGCGACCGCGCGCACCTCACTTCTATCGAGAAGCGCTTCCATAAGGAGCTGCAACGCCTCTTCGGGCGTACGGCTCCGCTTTCGTCGACGATCTTCCATGGCGCGATCGTCGAACGTACGAACGCGCATGGCCCAATTTCTTTTGACCGCCAAGACGCGGAGACGCCAAGGGGGATTTGGATCAACCCCCAAAACTCTTGGCGTCTTTGCGCCTTGGCGGTTAAATCCTCACTTCTTGGCGAGCGGCGGCAGCTTGAACAGGGCTTCGAGGGATTTGCGTTCGACCTGATCGAAGCTCGTGTCGCTCATCCCGTCGTAGACCTTGGCTTCGCGCGCGCCCTTCGGCTCGCCGGCGCCGTCGCCCATCTTCCAGACGTCGGGCATGCGCCACGACGTGTGCTGGACCTTCAGCGACTTGCCGCCGTCCGGGACGTTGTACGTGACGTCGAACTGCAGGTTCACGCCGACGAAGACGCCGCGCGGTTTGACGCTCACGGTCTGGGTGCGCGACCACTCGATGCCGTACTCGACGACGATCGTGGGAACCTTGAAGGTTGGCATCGTGTCGCCGTCGATGCGATCGCCGACCTTCGCGGCGAGGATGTCGGCCGGGAACGTCTCGGCGATCTTGTCGATGAACGCCTTGGCGAGATCGCCCTCGCGCGACGCCAACCGAGCCTGCTCGAAGTAGTGCGAAGGGAGCGACTCCTTGCCGTTGAAGTACTTGCTCTTTTCGGCCTGCGTATCCGCGAGCGCGAGCGACTTCGACGGACGCAGGTGGAAGCGCACTTCGACGTCGGGGGCGCCGCTCTTTTCGGCGAACGCGAGCATGCGCTGGACGAGCGCGACCGCCACCGCGGTGTCCTTGTCGGTCGCTTTCGCTTTGTAGGCCTCGAGCGCGTTCGCGTAGAGCGCGTGCATCGCCGCGCGGAGCTCGTTGCCGACGCGGTTCTCGGGGTAGCGCGTGGCGAACGCCTTGAGCGCCGTCAGCGTCCCCTCGCCTTTCGCCCTCTCGAGCTCGGCGAGCATCGCCTTCTTGAGCGACGCTTGGATCTCGGAATCGATCTTCGATCCGCGATGCGACTTCGCGAACTCGGAGAGGACGTCCACGGTGCCGATCTTCTCGGCCTCTTTGAGCTCGGCGCGCGGCAAGAGCGTCGACCCGACCTCGCCCGAGTGCGGACCGCCCTGCGCGAGGTAGCCTTTGTACGCCGCGACGGTCTGCGCCTTCTGCGCCTCCGCGAACATCTTCTCGTCGCTCGACGAGTTGCGCGTCAGCCACACGATCGGCGCGATGACGAGCCCGACCGCGACCGCGATCGTCCATCCGAGGCGAGCCCACGTCGGCACGTAGCGCGTGAGCGACTCGGTCGGACCGAGCGGCGACTGCACCGAGCCGCCGAAGAGCGGATCGATCCCCGCCATCGAGCTCGGGCCTTCCTCTTCGAGCGCGTGCTGGAGCTTCTCGCGCGCGACGGCGAGCGACTTTTCGACTTTCTCGGCGTGGTCGAGATCCGGGACCTTCAGCGCGAGCTTTTCGCCGCCCGAGAACGTGAAATGGAAGGTCGACACCGGCGTGGCGTGGCGTTCGACGCCGAGGAGCTCGCGCATCGGAAAGACGCGGAGCTGCGGCGTCTGCGCGTCGATGATGCTCGACGGGAAGACGTACGTGCCCGGCGCGAACGGAAACGTCTTGTGACGCGCGTAGAGCCACACCGCGCGAACCACGGCGAGCCCCGCGGCCGCGAAGAGCGCCGCGTAGATGGCGACGAACGGCGCCTTCTGGTGCGCGAGGTTGCTCGCCCAGTCGCCGAAGCCGAGCCGCGTCACGACGATCGCCGCGACGACGAACACCGCCGCACCCGCGAGCCACACGTACGCCATCGTGCGCGGCGCCTCGACGAAGAGGATCGGCACCGGCTGCGCGGTCCGCTGCGCCGACGCCAGGAAACGATCCTGCACCGGACGTGGCAGCGTGAAGAAATCGATCTTCTTCGGCAGCTTCGCCTCCCCTGTCCGCGCCGTGAACGAGAGCTTCGGCGGACTATCGCTGTCCCTGGAGCTTTCCATAGTGCGCGCGGGAGATGCGAAGACTGTTCCCGAACGAATGCGCAGGGTCAGCGGGCGGGAGCCTAGCGCGATCGGCGGCGATTCGTCGAAGATCGCAACGCTTTCGAACCGGTGGCCTCGTCGCGCCGCCTCGGCGGCAAGCGCGGCGTGCGGCTCGCAGGCCGCAGATCGATGGATCATTCGCGCTCCGGGGCATAGGTGCGCGGACGGGCGCAGCGACGCCGAAACGGCGGTAGGATCGGGCGCATGTGCTGCTTCTCGCAACCGGTCGAGATCGTCTCCGGGACCAACATCTTCGCGCGCGGGACGGCGGGCGGACGGCAGCTCCTCGTCTACGGGATGACGCTCGCGGCGCGCGGCGATCTCGCGATGGTGTTGCCGCTCCCCGTGCCCCCCTCGTCGCCCGACGACGCCGTGCGCTTCATCGACCTCGAGGGCTACCCGCGCTTCTTCGACGACATGCGGAGCGGCTTCCCGATGCTCTTCGCGTTCGCGTTCGCGGGGCCGCCGCGCGAGAGGCCCGCGTCGGTGCCGAAGATGCTCATCGTCCACGACGTCGGCGCGTTCGAAGCATCGTTCGTCCCGACGATGGCCGACTTCGATCGCCTCGATCCGCGCTTCCGTCTCCCGTCGCAGACGTGGGACGCGCTGCCGGGCTACCGCGACTTCGGCTTCGCCGTCTTCAAGCTGAAGGGGCTCACGCGCGGCGCGGGCGCGAAGACGATGCACCCGATGGCGTTCGACTTCCCGCGCCGCGATCCGCGCGCCCTCTTCTTTCCGACCGTGCACGTTCACGACGGTCAGGTGCACCCGACCGCGAGCTTCGATCACACGCTCTTCTGCCAAGCCGACGACGCGATCGAAGCGCGCCTCGCGACGTGGGAACGATCGACCGGCCCCGCATCGGCGTTCATGCATGGCGACAGCGCGGGGATCGTCGATCCGAGCGGCTACTGCTACCGAAGCTTCGTCGTCGGCGACGCGCCGAACCGCGACACGATCGTCGCGCCAGCGTGAGCGTCGCCTTCGACGCGACTACAGCTCGACCGCGCCGAGATCGCTCGCTGCGCCTTTCACAGTTCGCGGAGTCGCCTTGAGCTTCGCGTCGAGCTGAAAGTCGACCTTGTATCCGCTCGCCGCCGCCGGTCCCGCCATCGCCGCGTCGACGATCGCGCTCCCCGCCACCGGCAGGAACGTCACGAGATCGATCGGCGGCGTCGCGCCACTCAGCATGTTCGACGCCCCGCCGAGCTGCCCCGGCACCGGATGCCCCGAGTCCGAGTCCGCCCAGCCGCTCGACGCCCAGTTGCGCCCGAGGTTGACGATGCCGCCGCTGACCCACGGCGCGCCGACGTCCGACGTCGTCCGCAGGTTCTTCGTCCCGACGCTCGGCGCGAACACGAAGACGTTGTTGAACACCTCGACGTGCTCTTCGGTCGTCGACACCTGGAAGATCGCCGCGCCGCTGCCCGTCGCATAGACGGTGTTGCTGAAGAAGTAGAGCGTCCCCTTGCGGAAGATCGGCTCGCCCCACGAAGCTCCCGCCATGCTCCCGTAGTGATCGCCGCCGTAGTGGATGAAGCTGCCGAGGTTGCCGCTCTTGTTGATCTGGTTGCCGTAGACGAACGCCGCCCGGTAGGCCGGGTTCGCGGTCGCCGTCATCGGGTAGTCCTCGGCCTCGACGAGATCGATCGCGTGCGCGCCATCGTCGATCCGATTGAAGCGGATGACCGATCCGACGGACCTGTCCTTCATCGAGTTGCCGTTGGCGCCCGGTCGGAGCGCGCCGTAGTGATTGAACTCGACGACGACGCCGACGCTCTGGATGTACGAGGTATGCGTGTGATCGTCGCCGGCGATCCCGTTGTTCGACATCGAGTTGCCGACGATGCGCAGGTTCTTCGTCACCGCGAAGTCACCGTCGTCGGTCGAGCGGCTGAAGATCGCCTGCGTGCAGTCGGTGATGTCGTTGTCGGCGATCGTGATGTCGTGACCGCGTTCGACCCAGACGCACGCTCCGAACGAGTCGTAGTTGTGTGTGGCGCCGGCCGCGTCCTTGAACGTGTAGCTCGGGTGCGCGCGGCGGATCGCGAGACCGTCGACTTGGATGTGCGACGGGAAGTCGGTGAACGAGCCGCTGCCGTTGTGCTTGATGAGGAGGACCGATCGCGCTTGGTGAATGTCCTGATCGGAGACTTTGTTTCCGTAGACCGGGAGCAGCGCCGCGCGCGTGGTCGCGCCGTTGCCGTCGATGATCGGGCGTTCGCCGTTCGGGCCTTTGACGCCGCAGACGCGGACGGGCGCGGCGTCGGTCCCCTTGGCGGAGATCATGAACTTTCCGACGTACGGCGCGGCTCGGTAGAAAATGCGAACGGTGTCGCCCGGCGCGAGACTCTCCCAGGGCACGAGATCGAGTGATGCGATCTGTCCTGCGCCGGAGCCGACTTGGTAGTCCTTGCCTTTGCCGGATGCGACGCAGCTCGTGATCGCGACAGGCGGCGGCGGCATCATCCCGCCGTCGTCGCCGCTTCCACCGCTGTCGTCGCCGGCGCCTCCGCCATCGCGGCTGGCCCCGCCGTCCGCAACGTTGCCGCCGTCACCGTCACCAGCGTTCGCGGGCGCGTCGTCACCGCACGCGGTGATGGCCGACGAGGCCGCGAAGAGAAGCACGAACATGCTGGCGCGAGGCCGCAGGAGAGCGATCATCGAAGTGCACTAACACGGATCCTGCGAGCGCCAAGTAGCCCGTGCGGGTGACATGGCGCCGGGCCGCTCGACGATGACGCCCGCCGCCTCCACCTCGCGGCGCGGAGTGCACGCCGCTCCCTCCGCGCGCCGGTGGCGCGGTCGAGGGACGACCGCGACCAGGTGCATCCGTCACCTCTTCTTCGCGAACACAGCGCGCGCGCTCTCCTCGTGCGCCTTGCGCCTCGCGACGCAAAGTCGAATCGATTCGAGCGTCGCCGCGAGCACACGCGGTCCGCCCTCGATGCCGCCGACCTTCTTCGCGAAGAACGCCTCGACCTCCGTCGCGCGCGCTTCGTCGCAGAAATACCCCGCCGCGCCGATGAGCCGCGCGCCGCCGTGGTGCGACGAGATCCGCGCGACGAGCGCGTCGTAGTGCGACGTGATCCACTGCCACGCCACGTCACGCATCAGCGGCGAGTCCAGCTGCGCCCGCAGCGTCGTCATCACCTCGTTCACGCGGAGCGCCGGATCGAGCGCCATCTCGCGCGCGCGTGCCGCGAGCGTCGCGTCGCGCGCCGAGCCGATCGCCCAGAGGAGCTTTCCGCGGAGCTCCTCGTCCTTCGTCGCGCCGAGCTGCGCGACCATCGCGTCGAAGAGCTTTGCGTCCGCCTCTTCGCCGACGACCGACACCGCGATCGCCGATAGGTTCGCGTCGACCGCGTCGCGACGAACGTTGCCGTCGGTGCCGAGGAACGCGAGACCGCGCCTCTTGGCCTCGGCGCGCACGCCCGGATCGCGCGCGGTGAACGCGAGGAACGAGATGACCGACTGGCGAAGTCGCATCGTGTCGTCGTCCTCGCCCTTCGCGGGCGAAAAGCCGAGACGACGGTACGCCTTCGCGTAGAGCGCTCGCCCATACGCTTCGGCGTTGCCACGGAGCGCGGCGTCCGCCCAGAACCACTCGCGCGCCGCCGACACGAAATGCATCGGTTCGCCCGCGACCTGCGGGCTGGCGTCGTTCGCGAGCGGAGCGGTCGCAGCGAGCCCGTCGGCGAACGAAACGGTCGCGCGGCTGTACGCGGCGCGCATGCTGTTGCCGAAGGCGATCCGCTCGCGCGTCGTGAGATCCGCGAGCCCCGACGTGCGGAGCTTCGCGAGATCGGCCGGCGCGAGCGAGAACCGGAAGTACCCGGCGGCGCTCGCGTTCGGGAAGACCCAGTCGGGGCACGCGGTCGTGCCGAGCGAGATGTCGCCTTCACGATCCGCGAGGAGCCCGCACGCCTCCTTCGTCTCTTTGCCGACCTTGAAGCGCGCGCAAATCGGGATCTGCCACGTCTGCGTCGCGTCGCCCGTCGATCCGATCGGGAAGAAGCGTGACTGCTTCGCGTGCAGCTTGGTGTCGCCGCCGCCGCACTTCACCTCGACCTCGACGAACGGCACGCCCGCCTGATCGAGGAACGTCTTGAACGGCGCCTTCACGTCCTTGCCTGCCGACGTCGAGAGCGCGCCGAGGAAATCGTCGGCGTTCGCCGACGCGAAGCGATGCGCTTCGAGGTAATCGTGCACGCCCTTGCGGACGACGTCGGGTCCGAGCCAACGCTCGAACATGGCGAGCACGCCGCCGCCTTTTTGGTACGTGATGGTGTCGAACGCGTTCTCGATGTCGTGCGTCGACGCGATCGGCTGCCGAATCGCGCGCGCGCTGACGAGCGAATCGGCGCCCATCGCCCCCTGCACGCCGCCGAGCAGCGACACATCCATCTTGAGCTTCGGATCCCAGAGGTCCGCCGCCTTGTGCCCCATCCACGTCGCGAACGATTCGTTGAGCCACGTGTCGTCCCACCACGCCATCGTGACGAGATCGCCGAACCACATGTGCGCGAGCTCGTGCGCCATCACGCCGGCGAACGCGCGCCGCTGGCCGATCGGCGCCTGGGCGTTCATCAGCACGAGCCACTCGCGGAACGTGACGGCGCCGGGGTTCTCCATCGCGCCCTCCTTGTCGGGCACGGCGAGGATGTCGAGCTTGTCGTACGGGTACTCGATGCCGAAGTACTCCTCGAGCTTCGTGAGGATCTCGCCGGTGTGCGAGAGCGCGTACGCCATCTCGGGGCCGCGCCCTTTCGCGGAGACGCCGCGGAGCGCGAGCGGGCGCTTGCGAACGGCGTTGGGCGCGACGTCGGCGACCGGCACGATGTCGAGCGGGCCCGTCGCGAATGCGACGAGGTAGCTCGGGATCGGGAGCGTCGGCGCGAAGGTGAAGCGCTTCGTCGCGCCCTCGACCGTCGGCGGCGCGGCTTCCTTCGTGTTCGCGACGGCGACGTGCGCGTTCGGCACGACGATCGCCAGCGTGAACGGGATCTTGAAGCTCGGCTCGTCGAAGCAAGGGAACGCGGTGCGCGCGGCGATCGCTTCGAACTGCGTGAACGCGTACGCCTCGCCCGCCTGCTTCGCGCGGTAGAGCCCCTTCAGCGACGTCGACAGCGGCGCGTCGTATTCGATGCGGACCTTCGCGCGTCCGGCGGGGATCGCGCGCGCCAGCGTGAGCGACGCGATGCCGCTGTCGTGGCGCTGTTCCCACGTCGCGTCCACGGCGGCGCCGCCCTCGGGCGTGATCGTCGCGCGCGTGACGTGGAGCCCGCGCCCGTGGAGCCAGAGAACGCGGCGCGCCTTGTCGAGCTGTACCGAGATCTCCGTCGTGCCGGAGAAGCGCTCGTCGCTCGCGACGATCTTCAGGTCGATCGACTGCGCGGTCGGGCGCGCGTCGACCGGGAGGCGCACGAGCGGAACGGCCTCGTGGTCCGGAGCGTCGGCGATCGGAGACGCTGTGGAGCTCGCGATCGCGGACGCGGTCGAACCGGTCGGAGCGGCGGCATCGGCGGGCGGACCGCACGCGAGCGGCGCGGTGGCGAGCGAGGCGAGCGATGCGAGCGAGGCGAGCGAGGCGAGCGAAACAATGGCGGCGCGAGCGCGGAGAAAGGCTTTCACGCGCGGCAGCATACCGACGCCGCCAGAAACTGCACTTCTCACGGTCGACGCAGAAGGGTAAAAGCGGGCGTTCATGCCCGCGAAGGACGACGACTCGCCGCTCGACGCGGCCGCCGACGACGCCGAGTCGCGCGCGGCGCCGTGGTGGGACGCGGGTGGCAAGACGTTCTCGGGGATCTACTGGTTCGTCGTCGCGCTCTTCGTCGGCTCGCTGTGGCGGACGCAGTCGCTCCCGTTCGTCGACTACCCGCAGCACCTCGCGCTCGCGTCGACGCTCCGCCGCATGCTCACGAGCGGCTCGCCCGAGCAGGCCCTCTACGAGACCAACCTCGCCAGCTACAACTCCCTCTTCCACGTCGTCGTCGCCGCGCTCAACGTCGTCATCCCGATCGACTCCGCCGGCAAGATCGTCCTCGGTCTCTACTTCTTCCTCGTCGCGTACGCCTCGCTCGCCCTCTTGCGCGCGACCGGCCGCCCGCGCGCGCGCGCGTTCCTCGTCTTCACGGTGATCGCCGGGTACTCGATCGCGTGGGGCTTCGTGAACTTCGGGCTCGGCGTCTCGATCCAGCTCGTGGTGTTGGCGCGCCTGCTCACCGCGGCACCGGCGAAAGAAGAGCCGCGCGCGGTGTGGAGGCGCGTCGCGATCACCGCGGGCCTCGCGACGCTCGGCGCGTACACGCATCTCCTCGGGAGCGCGCTCGCGTACATGCTGATGCTCGTCGTCATCGTCGTCGGCGTGCAAACCGAGGACGAGCCGCTCCCCGCGCGCTTGCTCCGGGCGCTGAAGCGCGGCGCGCCGCTCGTGCCGGCGATCCTCTACTCGGCGTTCGTCTATTGGCGGCAGCAGCACGGCGCGTACAAGAACTTCGAGTACGGATCGTACGAAGGGAACGACAACTTCGCGCTCGTGAAGGTGCGCTACTTTCTCGACTACGCCTGCGGCATGCGCGCCGATCAAATGGACGGCAAGGTGCTGAGCGTCGCGCTGATGCTCCTCCTCGGTGGCGCGCTGCTCCGCGATCGCGAAGACGAGCGTCACCGCGCGCTCTCGTGGATGTTCGTCGCGTCGGCGTTCGCGTACATCGTCATCCCGCACGTCTTCTGGGCGACCAACTTCGTCTACGAGCGCATCTCGTTCCTCGTCGTGCTCACCGCGATCTTGTGGGCGCCGCGCGCGTGGCCGAAGCTCGAGACGTACGTTCGGATCGCGTACGTGTCGGTCGGCTGCGCGGCGGCGGGGAATTTCTTCACGTCGATGGGGAAGGCCGGGGACGAGCTCGCGGATCTCGACGCGGTGATCGCCGACGGTCCAAAGGATCGCCGCGTCGTCGGTCTCGTCCACGCCCCGCGCATCGCGTCGTTCCAACAGGTCACGCTGCTCCACACGCCGTCGTATTACGTCGCGCGAAACGGCGGCGAGGATGCGTTCTCGTTCAAGCGAACGATGAGCCTCCCGGTCCACTACCGCATGGACACGATGCCGCCCCCGACGCCGCAAGACTTCGAGTGGCGCCCCGAGTCGTACCGACCGGACGCAGCGTTCGCGAAGTACTTCGATCTCGTGCTCATCAAAGTCGTCGCCGGCGAAGAGCTGATCGATCCGCGCGAGGATCTATGGGGCGACCGCTACCAACAGGTCCGCGTCCTCTCGCACCACGGCGCGTGGTGGCTGCTCGACGCGAAGAACGTCCAGCACGATTGGTGACGGACCACGTCCGCGTCGGGGCTCTCGAGAGGACCGCCAAGGCGCCAAGACGCCAAGATCTTTTGACCAAACCCTTGGCGCCTTTGCGCCTTGGCGGTTAAAAATCTCTCAGCGGGGCGGGGTAATCGGCGCGCATGTCGAGACGCCGGCGCCGACGATGCGGAAGCCGATGTTCGACATGTACGCGGTGTCGATCGATCCGTCCGACGGGCGGTAGCGCGTGACGTTCGAGGTGCGGTTCGGGTTCAGCATCGCGTCGGGCGCGGTGTAGAGATAGAAGTCGCCGCCCCAGAACGAGAACGCCCAGAACGACGGCGTCTCGACGCCGTTCAGCGCCTTCGTGCTCGTGACGGCGCCGCTCGCTTTGTTCAGCTCGGCGACCTGCACCGGCATCGTCGTGAAGAACCCGAAGAGGCGCGCGTCGCCCGTTCCGGTGAGCTCGGCGCTCTGCCCGGCGAGCGCGCCGGTGAACGGGCCGATCGTGTTGAGCTTCTGCGCGCCGAGATCGATCTTGCCGAGCCCGGGGCTGTTGCTCCCGCCGACGGTGCCGGTCGCGGCGACGTAGAGCGTCTCCGCGGTCCCCATCGCGGTGTCCGTCGAGAAGCCCATCCCGAGTCTGTACCAGTTCGTCTTCAGTTGGATGCTCGTCGGCTGGCAGCTCGCGTTGGCGGTGCTCACCTTGAAGACGTTGCCGCCGGTGTCCTTGCCGGTGATCGGATCCGCCTCGGCGTAGTTGACCCACGCGGTCGCGTTGCGATCGACGGCCATCGAGTTCGGCGTCATCGCCGTCTGGCACGTGAGGCGGCCGATCTTCTTGAACATCTTCGACGGTGGCGAGAAACTGTAGAGATCGTTGTCGGACGAGAGCACGTAGACGAGCTTGGCCGCCTCGCTGCAATTCTGACCGGTCGTGCCGCCGTCGCCGCTGGTGAAGCTGCCATCGCCGTTGAAGACGCCGCCGTCGTCGCCGGTGACGCCGCTGTCGTCGCCGCCGCTACCGAAACCGCTGCTCGGATTCGAGCCGCTGCATCCGACCGCGACCGCCACACCGAGAAGAGAAAACAGGAAGGCGCGCATGACGCTCACGGTTAGCACAAACGGCTCGAAACGCCGTCTCATCGACAGATCTCGACTACGGATCTCGATGCACCCGCTCACTGCGTCGAGCCGCGCGGCGGACGCGGGCGGAACGACGGCTCGATCGTGACGTCGCCGCTCCGTCGGTGCCGGAGCCCGAAGACGAGCGCGGTGCGAAGCTGCACGAGCGTGCCGGGCGCGCCCGACGCCAACGACGTCGCGACACCGAGCTCGCCGTCGAGCGCGAGGTAGAACGCCTGGACCGGGAGCTCGATGCGGAAGCCACCGACGATGCCGAGCTCGTCGTTGCTCGCGTTGATGGGACCGGGGCCGGTGGTCACGACGCCCGAGCCGGTGGGCGGCAGGACGAGCGCCTTGCAGCTCGCAGGAAAGTACAACGCGACGTCGCAGCCGCCTGTCGATGCGCGCCAGTGCTCGAACGAGAAGC
>JAYVXB010000476.1:0-14962 GCA_043785585.1 Deltaproteobacteria bacterium
CTGCGCTCCTTCGGGCAGGCGATCGGCGAGGCGACCGAGCGCGATGGATGCGCGCGCCTGCGCGATGAGCGTGCCGCTGCTCGACTGCTCGCCCGCCCAATCGAGCGCGGTCGTGAGCGCTTCGCCGAGCTCGTCCGCCTCGGTGAACGTGTCCGCCCGGAATCACGTGCGCGGCGGACGCCTCGTCCTCGCGCATCGTCTGGCGCTCGACCGTGTACGTGAAGTTGTAGAGGCTGCGATCGTTGGCGCGCGCGCACGCGCACGCGTCGGTGCCTGCGCACGCGACGCCGATGCTCGCGGACACGGCTGCGAGCTCACCGGGGTCCGCGCACACGGCGTCGATCGCCGTCGACTGCGCGCCGCCCGCGAGCCACGGCTCGAGCAGGATCTGCCCCGCGCGCATCGACGCCGCGCGAGGTGACGCCGCGATCCGCTGCGCCAGCGTCGCGTCCGCGTACGACGCGAGATCGAACCGCCCGCGCAGGTACGCGAGGATCCACGTCACGCGCACACCCGCGTAGCTCTCGCCCACCCAGTAAACGGGCCCGCGCATCTCGGGGTGCGCGTCGAGGAACGCGAAGACGCCGAGCAGCACGTCCGCGGCGTCGACGTACTCGTTGAAGATGCCAGGCCCGCAATCTTGCGACGAGCTCGGCGCGCGCGCCGCGAGCACGTCGTACGAGTAGCCCGCCTGGCGCGGCTCGATGTAGAGGAGGTTGGCCACCGACTCGACGAAGCCGGCGAGATCGGCGATCGCGGGCCCAACGGGAGTGGGCGGCGCGGGCGCGTCGTGAGGGCCGCCGCAATGAAGGGCGAGCGACGCCGAGGCGATCGACACGAGGAGAGCGACCAGCCTCATCGACGAAGAGCGTACCCCCGTCTCCGAGCGATGGGACGCGGCGCTCGCGCGGTTGAGGGATCTCGTCGAGGGGTGAGCGATCACTTCGTGCAGCCGAGGGCCTTGGTGCGCGCGCGCGATCGCTCGAGCACGACGGAGCGCGGCTTCGCGTTCTTCCATCGCTCCATCACGACGCCGTACGCCGTGCAGGCGCCGGGTTTGTCGCCGGTTCCTTCGAGCGCTTCGCCGAGGAGGACCTGCGTCCAGAGATAGAAGAGCGTCGACTGCGTGAAGAGCCAGACGGACTCGGGCATGACGGTGCATCGGTCGGTCGAGCGTCGCAACGACGGGATCGCCTGCGCGTAGCGTTTTGCGGGGGCGGACGTGCGCATCTTCGCCGCGACGAACGGTGATCTTCGCGGCGCGGTGCGCGACGGGCGCTTTCGTGAGGACCTCTACTATCGGCTCGCCGGCGTGACGTCGAGCGTGCCGCCGCTGCGCGAACGACGTGGCGATGTCGCGGCGCTCGCGGAAGAGAGGTTGCGGCAGGCGGACCGTTCGCGGTCGTGGACGCTCGCGCTCGATCTGCGCAAGGCGCTCGCGTCGAGCACGTACGACTGGCCGGGGAACGTGCGTGAGCTCGAGTGGGCGACGCGTCGCGCGCGCGATCGCGCCGTGTCGCGTGACGCGCGCGCGATCGAGCTGACGACGGAGCACTTCGTCGAGCTGAGTGGAGCGCTGCCGCCGCGCGTCGAGGGCACGCCGGCCGGCGAGGCACCCGCGATCGCGTGGAAGCGACTTCAGGAGACGAAGGCGCGGCTCGACGAGGAAGAGGATCGCTTTGCGTCTGCGGGAGATGCGCGCTCGCGCTCGGCGTAGCCGACGCGTTCGTGGACGCGCGCCTGTGGCTGAGCGCATCCCGCTGCGCTACGCTCGTCGCGATGGGCGAGGCCGCGTCGACGCAGAAAATGAGCCCTGCCGCGTATCTCGCGTGGGAGCGCGAACAGCCCGACAAGCACGAGTACCATCGCGGCGAGGTCTTCGCGATGGCCGGCGGTAGCCCGCGCCACAACTTTCTCTCGAACGCGGCGGGAGCCGAGCTCCGCGCGGTCGTCCGCGGCAAAGGCTGTCACGTGTTCTCGTCCGATCAGCGAATCGCGGCGCCGGCGGGGAAGCAATACGTCTACGCCGACGCGGTCGCCGCGTGCGGCGGCGCACAAATGGAACCGGGGACGAGCGACGTCCTCGCCAATCCGGCGATCATCGTCGAAGTACTCTCGCGCGGCACCGAGGCCTATGACCGCGGCGAGAAGTGGGAGGCGTATCAACATCTCGCGTCCCTGACCGACTACCTCCTCGTCGCGCAGACCGCGGTGCGCGTCGAGCACTACGAACGCGAGGGCGACTCGTGGCGATACCGCGATCTTGGCGCGGGCGATACGATCACGCTCGCGAACGGCGCTGCCATCGCTGTCGACGCGATTTACGACGGCGCGCTCGAGCTCGAGGCGGGTTGAACCAGCATCCGTAGACGGATGAAGGTGACGACGGCCGTCGTCGCGTGACGGCCGTCGTCGCGCGAAAGAAGCGCATTTCCTAGTCGAATGGCGCCGCGCGCCGCGGTCCGTCGCTTGCTCTTCACGACGCTCATGAAGACCCTCGCTCGCGCCGCCCGCCTCGTCACCCTTGTCGCGATCGCCGCCGCCGTCGCTGTCAGCTTCGCCGCGTCGCGCGCATGGAGCGACGCGGGCGGCGCGCAACGCGAGACCGACGCGCTTTGCCCTGCCGTCGGTTGTGTCGCATCGAGCGACGGAAGCTTCTGCCTGTGCAAGTCGGGCGTCGACGTCTGCGCGGGCGAGCGCGCGGTCGAGTCGTGCAGCGCGCCCCGAGCCGAGACGTGCTGCGTGTCCGCCGGCACCTGCTACTGCGCGCGCGACGCGAAGTGCGCCGATGGCGACGTTCCGACCGATCGTTGCCACGCGAAAATGATCGCGAGCGGACCGCGATGCGAGATCGGCGGGTCCGCGAAGTGATGTCTCGCAATCTCGGTCGCGCATGGCTCGCGCATCGTGTCCTCGACGGTCGAGGTCACTCCGAGCAGACGCGGTTCCGACCGGCACCCTTTGCTCGGTAGAGCCGCGTGTCGGCGAGCGCGATGAGCTCGCCGTCGCCCGCGCCGGGCGCGAGCTCGTCGAGGCAACCGACACCGATGCTGACCGTGACCGTGATCTGCGCGCTCGCGGCTTCGACGCGCAGCTGCTCGATCGCAGACCTCAACCGCTCGGCGAGACACACGGCATCGACCGCGGTGCCCGAGCGCGCGAGCACCGCAAACTCTTCGCCGCCGTATCGCGCGAAAACGTCCTCGCGGCGGACCGCGCGTGACACCCGATCGGCGATCGCGCGAAGCACGGCGTCGCCCGCGAGGTGACCGTGGCTGTCGTTGATCTGTTTGAAGCGGTCGACGTCGAGCATCAACACCGCGAGCGAGGTGCGATGGCGCTGCGCGTAGGCGAGCTCGGATTTGAGCCGCTCGACGAAGTACTTTCGGTTGTAGATGACGGTGAGCCCGTCGCGCGTCGACGATTCGTAGAGTTGACGCTGCAGCGTCGCCTCGGCTTCGTCGGTGATCGCGAAGCGCAGAATGACGTGCGGACCGAGCTGCACCCGATCGCCCGACGCGAGCACCGCGCGCTCGACGCGACGGCCGGCGTGAAAGGTGCCGTTCGTCGACTCCAGGTCGACGACGAAATGGAGACCGTCGTCGCCGCATCCGAAGCGCGCATGCATGCGGCTCAGCGCCGGATCATCGAGCATCACACCCGCCTCGACGCCGCGTCCGACGGTCAGCTCCGGCTGTTCGAGCGTGAACACCTGCCCGGCGTTGACCCCGGCGATCACCGTGAGCGTCGCGCGATCGCGCGCGCTGGGGGTCGCGACGGCGAGCGCCTTCTCGGTGAGTGCGTCGGCGTAGCCGTCGGGGACGACCGACGGGAACCGTTCGGTGGGTGGCTCCGTGTCGCCCGAGTCCCCCGCAGCGGCATCGACGATCGCGGGCACCTCCATGGTCTTGGCGCGGTCGTCGATCATTCGCTTTGGGCATCGTAGCCCTAAAGTTCGTCGTCGCCTGCCGTTCCCTGAACGAAGAGGAGAAGACCATGACTTCTCGACGTGCCACGTGCGCCGCCTGCGGCGCGACGCCGGAGGGTTTCGGCGCAAATGACATCGTCGATATGCGCGGCGCCCGCGGCGCGTTCCCACTCGCATGGCGCTTCGTGGACGCGGGACGAGCTATACGCGCCTCCGCGGCGTGTCGGAGGGATTGCTCGCGCGCGCGTTCGCCGGCGCGTGGCCGGCGCACGTCGCGCATGCGCTCGGGTGGCAACGCGGCGTGCGCGTAGTCCACCACGACGTGACGTGCGCGACGTGGCGCGCGTCGGCACCTCCGATGACGATCGCCTTCGCGTCGGATTTCCACGCGGGACCGACGACGCACGAGCGGCAGCTCGCGGCGGCGTGCGACGCGCTCGCGGCGGCTTCGCCCGACGTCGTGCTCCTCGGCGGCGACTTCGTGCTCTTCGACGCCCAGCACATCGACGCGCTCGCGCCGCATCTCGCGCGCCTCTCGCCGCCGCTCGGCAAGTTCGCGGTCATGGGGAACCACGATCTCTGGGCCGACGATCGCCGCATCGCGCGAGCTCTCGAGCACGCCGGCGTCCGCGTGCTCGTCAACGAATCGGTGACGCTCGCGCCGCCGTTCGATCACGTGGCGATCGTCGGGCTCGACGAGCCGTGGACCGGCTCGCCCGACGCGGACGCTGCGTTCGCGTGCGACGCGCCGACGCGCATCCTCTTGATGCACTCGCCCGACGGCCTCTCGCACGCGCACGCCCACCCCTTCGACCTCGCGCTCTGCGGT
The DNA here is from genome assembly GCA_043785585.1 of Deltaproteobacteria bacterium. Taxonomy (GTDB): domain Bacteria; phylum Myxococcota_A; class Polyangia; order Polyangiales; family Polyangiaceae; genus JBBQXV01. The sequence continues at coordinate 4,758 of JAYVXB010000476.1, forward strand.
CACACGCACGGCGGTCACATCGCGCTCCCGTTCGGCGTGCCGATCATCGTCCCCGGTCCGCTCGGCCGTCGCCACGCGCACGGACGCTTCGACATCGACGGACGCACGCTCGTCGTGAGCCGCGGCGTCGGCGGCGCCGAGCTGCCGTTTCGCACGTTCGCGCCGGCCGACGTGATCGTGTGCCGCGTCGGCGCCGTCGCGCGCTCGACGTGAACGCGTCGATCGCGCGCGCTTCAGTCGGCGATCTTCAACAGCTGCTTCCCGCGGTTCTCGCCCGTGAAGAGGCGGCGCAACGTGCGCGGCGCGTTCTCGAGCCCTTCTTGCACGTCGACGCGATCGACGAGCTTCCCTTCGCCGAGCCACGTCGACAAATCGCGCACCGCCTCGGCCGCACGGCTCATGTGGTCGCTGACGAGGAACCCCTCCATGCGTCCGCGCTTCACGAGGAGGTTCAGATAGTTCTTCGGCCCCGGCGGGAGCGTCGCGTCGTTGTACTGCGCGATCGCGCCGCAGATGACGATCCGCCCGCGCATCGCGAGCTGCGCGAGCGCGATGTCGAGCTGCTCGCCGCCGACGTTGTCGAAGAAGACGTCGATCCCTTTCGGGCAGATCTCGCGCAGGCGCGCCGCGACGTCCTCGGACTTGTAGTCGATTGCGGCGTCGAAGCGCGCCTCGCGCGTCAGCCACTCGCACTTCTCTTTCCCGCCCGCGATGCCGATCGCGCGGCAGCCCTTGATGCGCGCGATCTGCCCGACGACGGATCCCGTCGCGCCCGCCGCGCCCGAGACGACGACGGTCTCCCCGGCGTTCGGCCTGCCGATTTCGAGCAAGCCGAAGTACGCGGTGAGCCCGGTGAGCCCGAGCGCGCTCATCGCGACGGGGATCGCGACGCCCGGCGGGACCTTCGACGGAGGGAACATTCCGCCCGCGGGGAGCACCGCGTAGTTCTGCCAACCGACGAGACCGCTCACGAGATCGCCGACGGCGTAGCCTGCGCTCTTCGTCGCGACGACGCGGCCGACGCCGCCGCTGCGGACGACGTCGCCGATGCGCACCGCGGGCATGTAGCTGTCGCGCGCGATCCACCCGCGCTGCGTCGGATCGCAAGAGAGGTAGAGCACGCGCACGAGGACCTCGCCGTCGGCGATCTCCGGGACGGGCTCCTCGACGAAGCGGAAGTTCTTGTCCTCGACGAGCCCCGTCGGGCGCTCTGCGAGGAGCCAGCGGCGATTGACGTCGGTCATGGCCAAGAGGTACTCGGCGCACGCCGCGCGCGCAACGCTGCCACCCTCGGTCGCACGTCCGCGCCGCTACCGCTCTTCGTCGCTCGGATCGCCGTCGTCCGCGCGCGCTTCGATCGGCGGCGGCTTGGGTAGTGGCGGGGGCGGCGGGGCCGGTCCCATCGCGGCACCGGCCATGACGATGACGCGTACGACGCGCCATCCGATGTAGAGCGCACGATGAAACCACCGTCGCGCCGCGCGGATCGCGGGCGCGCGGCTCATTGGCCACGGCATGGAGTCCTCCGTTGTCGTTGAGGTGGCGGCGGCGCGGACGCGCCGAGGCCTCAGCGAAGGAGGGCGCAGTCGAGGAGGTAGAGCGGGTGGTGTTGGCGGCGGAGGGGCGCGTGCGCGTGGGCGTGGGCGTGCGCGTGAGCGTGGGCGTGGGCGTGCGCGTGAGCGTGGGCGTGGGCGTGCGCGCGCGCGTGCGCGCGCGCGTGCGCGCGTCGTGCGACACGAGGCGCCCGATCGGCGCGAGCGCGTGTCGCCGGGCTCGCGCTTGCTCGCGCGACCAAAACGATCGCGTCGACCGAGCGCTGCGTCGCCGTCGCTGGAGTCTGGACGAGCGCGAGAACCAGCGCCGCGACGATCGCGCGGAGGACGCGGCCGACCGCGCGGTTCGTCATGCGGCCGCGCCGAAGCATGAGTGGAGCGTAGCAGAGCAGGGACTCGCGACGGACCGAGCGCGCGGCGTATGATCGATCGCGACGATGGACTTGAAGCCGGGCGACGCGTTCGACCGCTACACGATCGAGGGGTTGCTCGGTCAGGGAGGAATGGGGCGCGTGTACCGCGCGCGCGACGGCAAGCTCCAGCGACTCGTCGCGCTGAAGCTCCTGCGGCTCGATGCGTCCGACTCCCACGAGCAAGGTAGCGCGCACCTTCTTGGCGAAGCGCGCGCGGCCGCGGCGATCGAGCACGTGAACGCGATCGCGATCCACGACGTCGGCGAGGTCGACGGCGTGCCGTACATCGCGATGGAGCTCGTCGAAGGAAGCACGCTGCGCGCACGCATCGGCGACCCCGACGTCTCCGCCGAGACGCGCGTGCAGTGGCTCGTCGCGATCGCGGGGGCGCTCGCGGCCGCCCACGCGCGCGGGCTCATCCATCGCGACATCAAGCCGGAAAACGTGATGCTCCGTCGCGACGGCGTCATCAAGGTGCTCGACTTCGGCATCGCGCGGACCGAGCCTCAGCTCCGCGACGAGGTCGAGATGACGCTCCCGGGTACGCCGCGCTACATGGCGCCCGAGCAGATGAAGGGGGAGCATCTCGACGCGAGGATCGATCAGTTCGCGTGGGGCGTGCTCGCGTACGAGCTTCTCACCGGGCACCCGCCTTGGTCGGGCGAAGCGGTGAGCCTCTCGTTCGTCGTCTCGGTGCTCCACGAGCCCGCCGCGCCCGAGCCGCTCTTCGCGGTCTGCCCGGGCCCCGTCGCGCGCGCCGTGCTGCGAGCGCTCTCCAAAGATCGCGACGAACGATTTCCGTCGATGAACGATGCCGCCGCCGCGCTAGCACCGCATCGGCCGTCGTCGCGTTGGATGGCCGCCGTCGTCGCGGTCGTCGCCGTCGGGCTCGGCGCCGCGCTGCTCGGCAGCTCGTCGCGCGCGGCGTCATCGGCGATGCCGATCGCGTCCGCGGGGCTTTCGCCCGCGCTCGCGCCGACACGGCTCACCGATCTGCCCACGCCGTCGTCCGACATCGCCGAAGCGAAGGCGGCGTACGTCGCGGGCGTGCACGCGATCCACGACGGCTCGATCGTGCCCGGCGTGAAGGAGCTCGTTCGCGCGACGACGCTCGATCCGTCGCTCGCGGCGGCGCACCTTCGACTCATCACGCACGGACGCGGTCTGTCCGAGTCGGACGATCGCCCGCACTTCGCGAAGGCGCGCGAGCTTCACGCGCTCCTCACGCCGCGCGATCAAGCGCTGCTCGGCGCGCTCGAACCGTCGTTCCTCGCGATCCCTCCCGACGAGAAGGAGGTCACGCGGCGCCTCGAAGAGCTTGCGACGCGCTTCCCGCTCGATGCGGAGATCCAATACCTCGCGGCGACGCGCGAGCGTGACGCCACGAGGGTCGCGGCGCGTCTCGAAGGCGCGATCGCGCTCGATCCGGAGTTTGCGCTCGCTCTCTGGCGCAAGGCGAACGCGCATCTGAGCGCGTCGGATTTTCCGAGCACGCTCGCGTCGCTCGATCGTTGCATCGCGGTGGCGCCGTCGTCGACCGCGTGCCTGACGGTGCGCGCGCTCGTGTACGAGGAGCTCGGTCGCTGCGCGGAGATGGATCGCGACGCGCGTGTCGTCGAGCTCGTGAGCCCGTCGCCGCGCACGCACGATCTCGTCGCGCGCGTGCTCCTCGCGAACGGCGCACCGATCGCCGCCGTGCGCGACGCGCTCGCTCGCAAGTGGGCCGCCGCGTCGGAGAGCGATCGCGCGACGTACCGCGTGGACGACGAGGCGCATCTGGCGATCTTGTCGGGCGACTTCGTGACCGCGGAGCGGCTCGAACGCGAGGCGGCCGCGGGCGTCGAGTCGTCGGCGCGCGAGGACGATCACGAGAGCACGATCGTGCCGCTCGTCTTGCTCTACGCCGAGATGGGGAAGGCGAGCGAGGCCACGCGGCTCGCCGATCAGTACTTGAAGGCGCGCGCGTCGTGGCAATCCGCCGGCGCGTGGTCGCCGGTTCCTCAGATGATGGCCGTGGCCCTGCACGGCGGCGCGCGCACGGAAGCGGAGCGCAAGCGCGCACTCGCGGACTGGCTCCCGCAGTGGGACGCGGTCGACGCTCAGCTTCGCGCGCAGTCGTGGGTCCTCGGATATGCCGTCCCCGCGGCGACGGAGGCGGAAGGCATCGCTGCGATGGCCGTGGCGCCGCAGCCGCTCCCGCGACCGCACCTCAACCAGTTTCACCGCGAGTGGCTCGGCGTCGTCGGCAACGCCGTGCTCCTCGCAGGGCGCTCCGCGGACGCCGTTCCGCTTCTGCGCGCCGCCGCCGCGACGTGCAGCGCGCTCCCCGCGCCGCTCGAGCACACCCACGCTCATCTGCACTTCGCTCAGGCGCTCGAGAAGACGCACGATGTCGCGGGGGCGTGCGCCGAGTACCAGATCGTCCTCGACCGCTGGGGAGCCGCGAAACCGAAGAGCGTGAGCGCCGACCTCGCGCGCGCGCGTCGAAGCGCTCTCGGATGCGCGCGCTGATCGGGTCGCGGGTCGTCTCGACATCTGAGATGCTCGCGCGCTCCTCATGAACATTCTCATCGTCGGTGCCGGCGCGGTCGGCCAGGTGTACGCGCACTACCTCGCGATCGGCGGCGCGAAGGTCTCGTTCTTGGTTCGCCCGAAGCACGCCGGCGAGCACGATGACGGATTCACGCTCTACCCGCTTCGCACGAAGGGGACGTACGAGCCGGTGCGACTTCGTCCCGAGCGAATCTTCACGTCGCTCGACGACGTGGAGAACGAGACGTTCGATCAAGTCTGGGTGTGCGTGCCGACGACCGCGCTCGTCAAGCCGTGGATCGACGACGTCGTGAGCGCGACGGGCGACGCGACGCTCGTCATGTTCCCCGCGGGCATCAACGTCGCCGAGCGCCTCGGTCTCCCTGCGGACCGCTGCGTCTCCGGCCTCATCTCGATGATGAGCTGGTTCGCACCGATGGAGGGCGAGCCGAAAGACATCGCGCCGGGCGTCGCGTTTTGGTTTCCGCCGTTGTCGCCGACGACGTTCAGCGGTCCCGACGCGCGGCGCGACGCAGTCATCGCGGCGCTGAAGCGCGGCAAGTGCCCCGCCGCGCGTGGCAACGTGAAGGAGGCCGGCGCGTTCGGATCGGCCGTGCTGATGCCGCACATCGTCGGGCTCGAAGGCGCGGGGTGGTCGTACGACGAGCTCGCGTACAGCGAGCACCTCGCCAACTCGGTCGCCGCGACGCGTGAGGCGATCGCCGCGGCGGCGGCGCATCTCCACATCGCGCGTCCGTTCCTCTTCGGCTTGCTCCGGCCGTGGACCGTGCGGCTTCTCCTCGGCATCATCCGTTGGCTCGCGCCGCTCGACGTCGCGACGTTCTTCAAGACGCACTTCACCAAAGTTCGCGCGCAGACCCAGATGCAGATGGCGCAGTACATCGACTTGGCGGCCAAGGAAGGCCAGCCGACCGCGGCGCTCACGAAGCTCAGCGCGGACGTGTTCGGCGCGGGTTGGCGCGAGAAGCAGCTCGCCGCGACATCGTCGACACCTCCCTGAAACCACTACGTAATCAGCGCGATTCAACGCGTGGCTGAGCTTGCGCCGTCGAGAAGCCGACGCATGCTCTCCGGATGAATAACGCAACGCAGCATACGTTCGTGCCGCCCCCGCAGGCCGTCAGTCGCGAGGTGCACCTCGATCAGTGGGTCGCGCCGAGCATCGCGGACGAGCGCGGCGAGCTTCGCGCGGGGACGGTGCTCGAGTGGATGGACGTCGTCGGCGTTCTCGCGGCGACGCGCCACTCGCGCCGGCCGGTCGTGACGGTGTCGGTCGACGCGATGGAGCTCCGCCAGCCGATCCACGTCGGCGAGCGCGTGACGATGACCGCGACGGTCGGCTTCACGAGCGAGAAGAGCCTCGGCATCTGCGTCTCGATGACGGCGGGCTTCGCGCGCGATCGCGATCCGCGTCGCTTCGACGGCTACATGACGTTCGTCGCGCTCGGACCCGACGAGCGCCCGTCGCGCGTGCCGCAGCTCTCGCCGGAGACGCCCGCGGAGGTCGCGCGATTTCGTGAAGGACAGATCCGACGCGAGTTCCGGAAGAAGCTCGAAGCGGGGCAGCTCCCGACCGTGTCGTCGCTCGCCGCGGTGTCGGACACCGATCGCCCCTTCGCGATCCGCGAGCTGCTGAAGGCGCTGCCGTCGTTCCGCATGCCGTGGGAGCCGGACGCGCGCAAGCCGCGCCGTCGCGTCGCCTCGTACATGCACTCGATCGAGCTCGCGCGCAGCGGCCACCTCAACTTTCACGGGACGCTCTACGGCGGGACCCTCATGCGCTGGCTGGAGAACACCGCGAGCCTCTCCGCGCGCGCGCACGTCGGCGGCGGCGCGGTTCGGCTGTCGGATCTGCACGGGCTCAACTTCATTCGCCCGGTTCCGGCCAACTGCTTCGTGCACGTCCGGTCCGCGGTCGTCCACGCGACCGAGCGCGCGATGACGGTGCTCGTCAACGTGCAGGCCGAGGATCCCATGACGGGGATCTTCGTCGAGACGGTGCGTGCGTTTCTGACGTACTCGCCCGCGGATCGCGCGGACGCGACCGTGCCGCCGCTCGAAGCGACGAGCGACGAGGATCGCGAGCTGAACGAAGAGGTCGAGCATCGCCTCGCGTTGCAGCGCCTCGTCGCTGCGGCGGACGTCGCCGCATGAGTGCGGCGCAGGCGTTCGGCTATCATCCCTCGACGATGCCCACCGTCCTCGACGATCTCGTCAAGCTCATCGCCCTCGAGAAGCTCGAAGAGAACCTCTTTCGCGGGCAGAGCCAGGACCTCGGTTGGGGCACCGTCTTCGGCGGGCAAGTGCTCGGGCAAGCGCTGTCGGCGGCGACGCAGACGGTGCCGGCGGATCGCGGCGCGCACTCGCTCCACGCGTATTTTCTGCGACCGGGCGACGTGTCGAAGCCGATCGTCTACGACGTCGATCGCATTCGCGACGGCGGCTCGTTCACGACGCGAAGGGTCGTCGCGATCCAATCGGGCCACGCCATCTTCAACATGGCCGTCTCGTTCCAAAAGGCGGAAGAGAGCTTCGAGCACCAAGACACGATGCCCGACGTCCTTCCGCCCGAGTCGGTGCCGACGGAGCAAGAGCGCATCGCCGCCGCGGGCGAGCTCTTGCCGAAAGCGTTTCACGATCTGTTCGGAAAGCAGCAGCCGTTCGAGACGCGGCCGGTCGAGTCGATCGATCATCCGTTCTCGCCGTCGCCGATGCCCGCGTCGCGCCACGTGTGGCTTCGCACGATCGCGCCGCTCCCCGACGCGCAGCCGATCCACAACGCGCTCCTGGCGTACGCGTCGGATCACGGCTTTCTCGCGACGGCGCTCTTCCCGCACGGGATCACGTTCTTCGGAAACGCGGTGCAGATCGCGAGCCTCGATCACGTCATGTGGTTCCACGCGCCGTTTCGCGCGGACCAGTGGCTGCTCCACGCGATGGACAGTCCGATCGCGCGCGCCGGGCGCGGGCTCGTGCGCGGTCGCGTGTTCACGCAGGACGGGAGGCTCGTCGCGTCGACGGCGCAGGAGGGGATGATTCGGAAGAGGCGCGCGACGTAGCGGCGCCGAAAGGGGAAGCGACCGTCGCTCGCTACGCCGGCCGCAACGCCTCCGCCGCACGCACGACGTCGACGCCCGCGCCGCGCATGCGCTCGACCGCGGCGTAGAGCGCGCCGCGCAGCGTCGGGATCGCGACGCCGGGCAACGTCTCCGCCATCGCGAGGAGCGCGGCGTCGACCGCGAGGCGTGCGATCGCGTCGCTTCCGAGAACGGCCGGCGACGCCGGTACGACCGAGGCGACCGGTTGCGGCACGTCGAGCGTCACCCGAAGCACGTGGAGCAGCTCGGGCGCGGCGCCGGCGAGCGCTTCGATGATCCGCGGCCGCTCGCGGAAGCCGGGCATGAACTGCCCGCGCTCCCACCGCGTGACGGTCTTCGCGCTCACGCCAATGGTTCGTCCGACGGCCGTCTTCGAGCCACCGAGCTGCGCGCGCGCCGCGGCGAACGCGGCTCCGAACGTGTCGATCGTTCGCGTCTTCATGTGGACGTAATGTCCCACGCAAAAGCCCATGATGTACAGTTTATGTGGGCATCATGAAGCATGTTGTGGGACGCAGTGCTAGGGCGCGCCTGTGCATCATGTAGCGGTCCACGGACCAAGCCTTCGAGGTCGGCAGGACGCTGCGTTCGACCAATGTGGACACGGTCTCCAGTGCCCCCGAACACCGCTCCCAAAGGCCACGGACGCCGCGTCCAGTCTACAGAGAAGAGCTCGCTGCTTCGCTCCGGAAATCCGGTAGAAGAGCCGCTCGCTCGGGACCACGTGCGGCGCGGCGGCGGGAGGACCCGCCCTGTGTACCGAGTCGTCGGCGCGCAGCGCCGTGTCGGCCCTGCGGGGGGACCCGCCGACGCGAGCACGTGGTCCCGAGCGAGTGGCGATCCGTTCCCATCGATGGACAGGTGCTCTGGTCAGAGCGTGCAGCCGACGAGCACGGGCTCCGGGACGAGGACGAGGCCGAAGCGCGCGTGGACCGCGTCGCGAATCGCGCGCGCGAGCTCGAGCAACTCGCGCGTGGTCCCGCCGCCGCGATGAACGAGCGCGAGCGCGTGCTTGCGCGAGACGCCGACCGCGCCGTCGCCGAATCCTTTCGGGAAGCCTGCGCGTTCGATCATCCAACCGGCGGACAGCTTCCATGCGCCGCTCGGCATCGCGAAGCGCGGCATCGTTTCGCCTTCGCGAGCGAGGCCGCCTTCGCGCACGCGGCGTTCGACGTCACGCAGGCCCGCGTCGTCGACGACCGGGTTCACGAAGAACGATCCCGCGCTCACCGAGTCGGGATCGGCCGCGTCGACGACCATCCCTTTCGCGCGACGGAGGCGAAGCACTGTGTCGCGGATCGTTCGCGCGGACGCGGTGCCCCCTTCGCGAACCTGGAGAGCGTTCGCGAGCTCGGCGTAGCGCACGCCTGATTCGCCGGCGTCGGCGCGGAGCGCAAACGCGACGCGCACGATGATCCAGCGATCGCTCATCTTGAATTTGCTCGTGCGGTAGGCGAAGCCGCAGTCGCGGCCGGCGATGTCGACGAACCCGCCGGCGTGCCGATCGAACGCGCGCACGCGGACGATCGTGTCGGCGACCTCTTCGCCGTACGCGCCGACGTTCTGCATCGGCGTCGCGCCGACGAGGCCCGGAATGCCGGACATCCCCTCGAGCCCGCTCCATCTTTCGTCGACCGCGCGCGCGACGAACGCGTCCCACTCTTCGCCCGCAGCGACGTCGACGATCACGCGCTCGCCGTCGCGTTCGACGCGCAGGCCTCGCGTCGCCATCTTGACGACGAGCCCCGCGAACCCGTCATCGCCAACGACGACGTTGCTTCCGCCGCCGAGGACGAAGAGCGGATCGCCGTGCGCTTCGGCGTCGCGCACGACGAGCGCGACGTCGTCTTCGATCGCCGCTTCGACGAATCGCGCCGCGCGCCCGCCGAGCCCGAGCGTCGTCATCGGAGCGATCGGAACGCTGGCGCGCTGCTGCATCGCGGTCTCGCATAGACTGCCGCACGCCGCCTGTCCAATGCTCGCCCTCGCTCGACAAGGCGGGCGCGCCCACGCATGATTCGCGCATGCCGCCTGAGCTCGCTCGAACACTCCCGGACGACGTCGACGACGTCGATGGAGAGATCGAGCGTCGCATTGACGCCATCGACGACGGGACAGCGAAGACGATCCCGTGGGAGCAGGCGCGGGAGATGATCCTCCGCGACGAGTGACGTTCCTGTTCGGCGTTGCCGCCCTCACGCAGGCTCGCGATCACCACCCTGAGTTTTGAACAGGAAGATCGGAACATCGGAAGGTTTGATTGGTCGATCCTTCCGACCTTCCGCGATGAAACCAATGCCCAGGCGCGTGCACGGGCGCGCTGCTGCATCGCGGTCTCGCATAGACTGCCGCACGCCGCCTGTCCATGCTCGCCCTCCCGATCGATCCGCTGCTCCCCGACATCGTCGCGTCGCTCGCGGCGCGTCCGCGCCTCGTGCTCGAAGCGCCGCCGGGTGCGGGGAAGACGACGCGCGTACCTCGCGCGCTGCTCGACGCGGGGATCGCAGGGGAGATCGTCGTGCTCGAGCCGCGGCGGCTCGCGGCGCGCATGGCGGCGACGCGCGTCGCCGACGAGCTCGGCGAGAAGA
>JAYVXB010000477.1:0-14929 GCA_043785585.1 Deltaproteobacteria bacterium
TCCGAAGCGCACGCGAGCGTCGTCGCGATGCTCGATGATCTCGATCGCACGCTGCATCCGTCCAAGGTCGTGCTCGGCGGCTTCTCGCAAGGGGCAATGCTCTCGTGCGACGTCGCGCTCCGCACGTCGCGTCCGCTCGCGGGGCTCGTCATGCTCTCCGGGACGTTCGTCGCCGAAGACGAATGGCGCCCGCTCATGCCGCACCGCAAAGGTCTCCCAGTGTTCGAGAGCCACGGCCGCGAGGACCGCCTCCTTCCGTTCGCGCAAGCCGAACGACTGCGAACCGCGCTCAACGACGCGGGCCTGCCGATGACGTGGGCACCGTTTCGCGGCGGTCACGAAATCCCGGCGCAGGTCGTCGCGGGGCTCGGGACATTTCTCCGCGGTGTGCTCGCGACGGCGGCGCTCGGCGTGTCGCTCGCGTTCGGGCTCGGCGCATGCGCCGGAGCAAAGGCACCGCCGCAGACGATGGCGATGATCGACGCCGGCGCGCCCGACGCGGCGATCGAGGAAGAAGCCGAGCCGACCGGCCCGGTCGAGAGACCGTTCGCGAAAGATCCGAAGGAGGCCGTGTCGATGATGGATGCGGCCGTCGACACGCGCCAAAAGAAGATCGGAAAGTGCGTCGACGCCTACCGCCTACGCAAGAAGGACAAGTGGGCGAAGCTCGTCCTCAAGATCGGCGTCGATCAAGAGGGGACGCTCATCGGTGTCACCGGCAAAGAGAGCGAGAGCGATCCGCAAGCGATCGACTGCGTGCGCACCGCGCTGAGGCGCGCGCCGTTTCCGAAGAGCCACGCGGGCGTCATCGAGATCGTGAAGACGTTCGAATACCAGGCGATGTAGACGCGCGCGATCAGCCGATCACGCCGACGACCGGCCGCGGGCCCGTGCCATCGAGCAGATCGACGGGGCTGCACTTGTCGATGTGACCGAGGAGCCTGCGGTAGAGACCGAAGCCGCACAGCGTCCGCAGCCGCGTCGAGAAGCCGCGCGCGACGTCGAGTGGAATGCCGAGCTGTTGGTTCTCTTGTTGGCGCATCCACCCCGCGCAGTAGTTCATCGCCACGCCGATGCGACGCACGTTCGTCGTGTTCGCTCCGCCGCCGTGCCAGAGGCTGCCGTTGTAGACGAGCACGCTGCCGCGCTTCATCTCGGCGGCGATCAGCGTCGGCGGGCTCTCGCCGAGGTCGGGCGCGCGATCGCGCACGTGCGTTCCCGGATCGATCCGCGTCGCGCCGTTCTCCGCCGTGAAATCGGTGATGGCCCACATCGTGTTGCACACGAGTGGCACGTGCGGGCGCGGAAGCGGGATGAGCTGATCGTCGGCGTGCAGCGGCTGCGCGACCTCGCCTGCGTCGATCGCGATCGACGACAGCGACGAAACGAGGCACCCGCGATCGAGCACGCGCTCGACGATCGGAAGCACGTTCTCGTGCACCGGAACGGCCTCGTAGATCTTCCCGCGCGCGAGCAGGTTGTAGATGCGAACCGTCTTGAAGCCTTCGAAGATGTTCTGCCCGGGCGTGACGCGCGCGTCGCGCTCGATGCGCTCGAGATCGGCGCGGAGCTCGTCGAGCATCGCGGTGTCGATGGCGTCTTCGACGATCGTGTAGCCATCGTGGGCGATGCGCGCGACGTGCGCGTCGACGTCGGTCGGGGTGAGGGTCATCCCCCGAGGCTAACCGAACGACGTTGCCGCATCGAAGCCGCTGTCGCGACCCGTGATACGCTGACCGGATCATGCGGCGATCGTTCTTGGTGTACTTCGCGGCGGGCACGGCGGTCAGCGCGCTAGCGTGCACGGCGGTGCTTGGTGACTTCACGGTGAACGGTGCGGCGACCGGCGACGGCGGCACGGGCGACGGCGCGATCACCGGAGACGGCGCGATCACCGGAGACGGCGGAGGCGGCGACGGATCGGCCGACGCGCCCCCTCCTCTCAAGCCGCTGAGCTGCGCGATCACGCCACCGAAGGTCTCGTTCTCGTACGCGGACATCGACGGCGGCGCGGACATCGGCGACAGCCCTCGGCTCCTCGTCTACCAGCTGCCTTCGCGCGACTACCGCATCATCGTGCCGGGGTACCAGACGCTCCTCTACGCCGACTTCAACGGCAACGAGTCACAGCCCGTCCATTTCAAGACGCTCAAGCTCGGCCCCATCAACGGCAACACGTGGATTCTGTCGGTCTCGCGCTTCGCCGCGGGCGGGCAGTCCACTCCGGGCACGGCGATCCTGTCGGCGACGACGGACCAGGGCGGGCAAGCGATGATTCAGCTCGTCCGATTCGACGACGGGGCCGTTGCGCCCGGTGGCGCGATGACGCTGATCGATGGAAGCGGCGGCGTCCTTCCCACCGGGCTCTCGGGCCAGACGCTCGGCGGCGCGATCGAAGTGATCGACGCGCCTTCGAACGACTACCTCGTCGCGATCACCTACGCGACGAGCCCGATGCTCTTCACGGTGGCGGGGGCGCACGTCCACGGCGCGCCGGCGCACCCGAAGGTCATCGACACGAACCTCCCCCCCAATCAGCCGATCCCCTACGCGATCGCGCACGACGCGACGAACGCGTGGCTGCTGCTCTTCCCGCCGGGGAACAACGGACCGCCCACGGGCCCGATGCCGCTCTACAAGTTGAACATCGGCGACATGAGCCGCGTCTCGACGCGCCAGCTCGCGCCGCCGTCGGGTTTCTACGCGCCGTTCGCGTTCCAGACGAGCAGCATGCCGGGCATGGTCGACATCGCGTACCTGCAGGCCGACCTCAACCAGCAGACGCAGCTTCCGATTTTTCACGTAGGTCAGCTCAAGATGAAGGATCTCGACACGTTCGATCCGTTGAAGGTGAGCGGTCCCGAGCTGGCCCTCGCGCAGCTCACGTTCAACAAAGGCGCGGCGGCGTTTCAGACCTTTGGCCCGCCGTCGGGCGATCAGTTCCTCGCGTCCAGCCGTCCGCTCAACGACGGCACCCCAGGCGTCACGATTCTGTGGATCGACGCGCTCGGTCGCATGCGCTCGTCGACCGCTGCGATGGACGGTGGATCGGGCTGGCCGACGACGCTCGTCGGCTCCGTCGGCGTGACGTTCAACGGACCGCCGGCCGCATCGTTCGCGCAGCTGCGCATCGCATGGGTCGAGGGGCAGGGCGGGAATCCGATGACGCCGCCGATCTTCTCGATGGGCGGGACCTGCCTGCCGTAGTCGTTCGTCAATCGCCGCCGTGGATGACGGCCTCGATGTCGTGCCCGTCCGGATCGAGGACGAACGCGCCGTAGTATTTCGGGTGGTAGTGCGCGCGAACGCCGGGCGCGCCGAAGTCCTTGCCACCCGCTTCGAGCGCCGCGTTGTAGAACGCGACGACCTCTGCGCGGCTCCGCGCGGCGAACGCGATGTGCGTCGGCGTGATGATCTGAAGTTGATCCGCTTTCTGGAACGACGTGGGCCCCATCCCGATCCAAAAATCGGGCTTCTTGTCGCGACCGAAGCCGCACGCCTGGCCGAACTCCATGACGACTTCGATCCCGAGCGGCGCGAGCGCCTTTTGGTAGAACGCTTTCGAGCGTGCGTAGTCGCTGACGACGAGGGTGACGTGATCGAGGATCGGCATGACCGGCAGCGTCGCACGCCGATTCGCGATCGTCACCCGTCGCGCTAGCGCTTCGGCGGCGGTGCTTTGCGTGTCGCGATCTGGTGCGCCGCGCGGAACGCCGCGGAGGCGCGCTCCTCGCCGGACGACGGCGTGGCGCCGCCGGCGTCGAGCCCCTGGAGGTCGATGCCGTACGCCTTCGTGATCGCCGCCGTCGCATCGGCCATCGACGCATGCGTGTGGAAGCTGCGCGGGTTCCGCGTCGCGAGCGCGAGCTTCGTGACGATGGATCGTCGGGCGCTCTTGATGAAGCCGTGGCCTTCGATGACGTGGTGGATGCTCGCGCAGCTCGGCAGCATCTTCACCAAGAAATCGAGGAGCACGCGAAGCTCCTCGTCGGTGAAGACGCGCGTGTCGGCGGGAATGCGCGACAGGTACACGGCCGGCATCGACGTCGCGCGTTTGCGCTCGGCCGCGTGCACGACGATCTCGTCGAGCTCCGAAGGCTTGAAGCCGCGCCAGCTCACGCAGAGCACGTACTTGCGGATGGTGAGCGTGTACGGCATCGCTACTTCGAGGATGCGCGCGGATGGATTTCGAGCACGCGCGGAGTCTAGCGCGACGATTCGATCGCGCGCACGGTGCGCTTCGCTGCGTTGGCGAGCACGTCGATCCCGCGCGTGACCTCGCGGACGCCCTGCTTCACCGCGACGCCGTACGACTCTTGGAGCGCGCCGGCGACGACGTCGGCGTTGCCGCGCGCTTCGAGCTCATCGTTGCCGATGAGCCGCGCCCACCACATTTTCGCGCGCCCTCGAAGTTGCAGCCAGCGCCCCACGCGGATGTCTCGGGTCATCATGATTGCCTCCGTCGTGACGAGAACCGTGTCACGTCGTGATACATGACAACGAACGTGTCACGCGTCAAGGGAGGGCGAGGGAAGTCGGCTACGTGTTGGAACCAGCGCCGATGCCATTAACCGCGTACGGTTCCCTCATGGAAGAACAAGCTTGCGGTACGTGCGGCGGAGACCGCAAGATCGGTAACTCCTTCGGATCGCTGGCGACCTGCCCGAGCTGCCACGGCACTGGACGACGCTTCGAAGACACCGGTTTTCGCGACGTGACGAAGACGAAGGCGTCGCATCATGGACCGACGAACGTCGCGAAGGTGGTCGAGAAGACGAAGTGGCCGGTCACCTTCGAAGGCGGACAGCTCGGGAACGAAGTGCAAGCGTGCGCGTCGGTGACGACCGCCGTGAAGGCCAAGCTGATCCAAGAGATCATCGATCACGAAGGGACGCACGGGAGCTGCACGCAGACCTTCATCAAGAAAGTCCGCAAGCAGGTCCGCGCGCGCGTCTCGCTCTAGCGACGAGCGCTGCGAGCGTCTCGTCTGGCCGGCCGCGGTGACGCGCCTACCGGGCGACTTTCCAGATCGATCCGTCGTTCGTGTTTGCCCAGTAGATCGCCGCGGCGTCGATCGCGACGCCGTGCGGATCGCCCACGCTCGACGCCACCGTCACCGGATTGCCGGCGCATCCACCCACCGCGCAGCGCATGATGAACCCATCGGCTGACGCGCCTTGCGAGACGCCGCGGGTCGACCACACCACGTCGACGCCGTCGGTCGCGAGTCGCACCGGCCACGCCTGCGCGCCCGCCAGCGTCTGCAGATTCGAGCCGTTCGACTTGGTTGCGCTGTACACGCTTCCGTTGGCGGCGAGCGTCGCGAAGTAGACGCGCGTCGCGTCGACGCCGACGCCGAAGATGCCGCCCGCGCCCGCGCTGAAGAGCGGCGTCGTCGACGCGCACGCGCCCGCGGTGGGCGTGCATCGTGCGAGCGCGCCGCCTTCGTCGCCGAAGAAGAGCGCCGTGCCGTCCCAGGAGACGGCGGTCGGCGACGTGTGCGCGGTCGTGTTGGTCGTGCTCCCGCCGGCGAGCGGGACGTTGTGGATCGCGCCGGTCGTCGGTCGCGTCGCCCAGTAGACGAACGATGCGTCGACCGCGATCCCCTCGGGCTGCGTTTGCGCGCCCGAGAGCGTGAACAAGCCCGTCGCGTCCTTCTTCACGCGGCGAACCGCGCCGTTCGCGCCGCCGGTGCCATAGTCGGTCCAGTAGACGTACGTCGCGTCGAACGTGATTCGCTCCGGCGCGACCTGCCCCGACGCGAGGGTCGTCGGTGCCGTGCCGCAGCCGGACGTCGCGCACTTCATGACGGTGCCGCCGCTGCCGTTCGTGAAGTAGAGCGACGCGCCGTCCACGACGAGATCCCAAGGCGCCGCTTGGCCGGACGCGACGCGCACCGCTTGGCAAACGCTGCCGGTGCACGAGCCGCCGAGGCAGTCGTGGTTGCAGCCGCCGCAGTGGAGCGGGTTCGAGATCGTGTCGACGCACGCGCTGTTGCACGTCGTCTGCCCGCCTTCGCAGCCGACGCCCGAGTCGCGCATCGACGTGTCCGACATGTTCGTGTCGGCGACGGTTCCGTCGGTCAACGGCGCGTCGCCGATCGTGCCGTCGTTCGCGGGACCGTCGACGTGCGGTCCGTCGCCCGGAGGTGCGTCCGTCCCGCCGTCGCCGGTGCTTGCGTCGCGCGATCCGTCGTCGCCCGAGCCGCCGTCGGCCGCGCTCTCGGGATCCAGCTCGAGGTCCTTGAGACCGAGCACGTTGCTGCATCCCGCGAACGACGCGAGCGACGCCACCGACGCGAGGAGCGCCGTGCCGAGCGCGCGGCGCCTCACCACGTCGCCCCCAACGTCATCGTCATCGAGCGCGGCCCCGGCGACACGCGCACGGCGACCGTCGACGGCGACGACGCGCCCGACGATGGCGCCGTCACGTAGAGAACGATCCCCGTCGCCACCGCCGCGAGACCGACACCGAACATGATCGTCGACAGCGTCGCCGCGCTCTTCGCGTCGCTCCCGAGCTGCACGCCGTCCGCGGTGCACAGCGTGTCGGTGCGGCAGTGCGTGAGCGCCTCGTCCTGTTTCGATTTCGCGTGCAGCCCGAAGAATGATCCGACGCCGATCGCGACGAGCCCCGCGCCGCCGACGACGAGGCCGATCGTGCGTCGCGATCCACCGCCGCCCGACGGCCCGCCACCGCCGCTGATCCCCGTGTCATCGTCTTCGAGCGCAGGAATCGAGACTTGCACCTTCGCCGCGTTCCCCTCGACCTTCGCGTTCGAAGACCATTTCTTCTTCTTCGGCGCCGACGCTTCGATCGCGTGCGTGCCGGGATCGACCGGGATCGCGAGCCCCCACTCCGCGTTGCCGACCGACGAGCCGTCGCGCGTGACGACGAGCCCCGCCACGACGACGTCGGCCGGCACGACGATCGTGATCGTCGACAAGAGCGGCTCGAGCGACGACACGTGTTGGCGCGCGGTCGTCTCGTAGTCCGTGCGCCCCTTCTGCGCGGCGAGCGACGCCGCGAGCTTGAACGTCGCCCACGCGCTCGCGGTCTGTCCGTTCTTCTCGTAGCAACCGCCGAGGTTGACGAGCGTTCCAGGCGCGGGATCGAGCCGCTGGCTCTCGGCGAACTTCGGGCACGCCTCGGCGTACTTGCCTTCGCCGACGAGGCGGCGCCCTTCGGAGAAGAGCGCCTCGGCCGCGGCTTGATCCGACGCGGTGTCGGCGAACGCCGGACCCGCGAAGAGAAGAACGCCGAGAAGTGGAAAGGCTGCGCGCGTGATCCGCATGCGAACCTCACCGTATCAGTGTCGCTCGTTCGGCATGTCATCCTTCGGCCGGCCGGACCCGACGGGCGGTGGAGACGTGCGCGTGGTGGTCGCGGGCGTGGCGGCGCTCGCGATCGGGGATGCGCCGATCGGGAGGTTGCCGGTGCCCGTCGTGCCGGGCTTCGGAGGTTTGGTGACGGCGACGGAGCTTGCGCTCGCGGACGCGGACGTTGTCGTCGCTGCCGTGACGGTCGCGGTCGCGGTCGCGGTCGCGGACGCGGACGCGGACGCGGTCGGGATCGAGGTCGAGGTCGACGCGCTGGGATCGGGTCGCGCGGCGCTCGCACCGCCCGACGTGTGAACGACGAACGCGACGAGCCCACCGACGGTGAGGAGAATCGCCGCCGCCCCCGCTGCGATCCACACCGTCCTCGAGCTCCGCTTCGTCTGCGCGCTCGCGAGCTGCGTCTCGCCCCACGACACCGACGTCCCGCCCGACACCGACACGCGCGACGACACGGGCCCCATCATCGGCTGCTGCGGACCGGTCAGGCTTCGCGGGTGCGACTCGACGGCGACGTTCTTGATCCGTGCCGCAGCGCCGCGCGACTCCGGCGGCGCGAACTCTTCGAGATCCTCGGCGAGCTGCGCCACCGTCTGGTAGCGATCGATCGGCGCCTTCGCGAGGCACCGCGCGACGACGTCGGCGAGCTTCTGCGGAACCTCGGGACGGACGGCCGTCGGATTGCGCGGCACGTCTTGCAACACCATCGCGCACAGCGCCGTCACGGTCTCGGCCTGGAACGGCACTTCGCCGGTGAGAAGCTCGTACAGGATCACGCCGAGCGCCCAGATGTCCGTGCGCTCGTCGACGTCGCGCGCGGAGCGAAGCTGCTCGGGCGACATGTACATCGGCGAGCCCATGACCTCGGTCGTGCGCGTCAGCGACAAGCTCTTCTCGGAAGACCCGGAGGCGTCGGTGACCTTCGAGATCCCGAAGTCGAGCACCTTGACGAGCGGGCGCCCGTCGACGCGCTTCGTGAGAAACAGATTCCGTGGCTTGAGATCGCGATGCACGATCCCGAGCGCGTGCGCTTCGGCGACGGCTTCGCACGCTTGGAGCACGTGCCCGACGGCCACCGCCGGCGCGAGCGCGCCCTTCTGCTCGAGCAGCGTCCCGAGGTCGACGCCGTCGAGGTACTCCATCACCATGTACGGCGCGCCGTCGGCGAGCTTGCCGACGTCGATGACGCGCGCGACGTGCTCGCTCTTCAAGCGAACCGCAGCGCGCGCCTCGCGTGCGAACCGCGCGACGATCGCGACGTTGGCGAGCGCCGCAGGCAGGAGGAACTTCACCGCGACGCGCTGCTCGAGCTCGAGGTGCATCGCCGCGACGACGACGCCCATCCCACCCACGCCGAGGACCTGCTCCACGCGGTACTTCCCCGCGAGCATGTCGCCTTCACGAATCGGCGGCGCGACTTCCTCGGTGCTCTCCATCACGCCCTTTCCCAGACTCGATAGACGGCGCAGAACCGAAATGGTTTCCCAGATTCCAGGGTATCAACGCTCGGCGCGCGCGTCCCCTTACGCTTTCGGGTCGGCTCCGTGTACGAATGCGGCGCCTCGGGCGCACATCTCACGGAATCAGGAGACCCACGCCGATACCGCCGCCGATCGTCTTGCTCCAGTCGCTGCCGTTGATGCGGAGCATGTAGAGCTGCGCCTTGATGTCGAGCATCCCGCCGAGCGTGTAGCCGCCGCCGATGCCCGCGGGGATGTCGGTGCGGGTCGTGCTGCTGTTCGATTTGACGCCGGCCAAGTCGACGCTGGTCGTCGTGACGCGGTTGAACCGAATGCCGGTCATCGGTCCGAAGAAGAAGTCTTTCACCTGGATCCAGAGCTGCGCCGGAATGCTGATCGTGTATTCGGTCGGATCGTTGAACGCGATCGGGACGAAGACGCCGGTGTCGATGCGCGCGAGCTTGGGGACGCGGATCATGATCGGGACGCCCGGCGCGATCGAGAAGTTGCTGCCGGTCGCCAGCGGCGCGACGAAGCGCGACTCGAGGCCGATCGCGAACACCTCGAGATCGACGATGGTGCCGCGCAAGCGAATCTCCGGGTTGGCCCACGCGTCGTGGCCGACGTTCGCCGTCTCGTGATCGAAGAGGCGCGCGTAGTAGTCGGCGTTCGCGAACTTCCCCGCGTCGCCGAAGCGCAACCCGGTGCGCACGCTGAGCTCGCCGAGGAAGGGGAGGCCGAGCGCCGCTTCGAGGTTGGATCCCGTGCCGAATTTCTGTCCGTCGATCGCCGTGTATTGCCCGAAGCCGACGCCCGCCTGGATCTGCGCGTGCATCGTCTTGAGCGACAGAGGCCGCTCGACCCACGGCACCTCCGCGCGTGCGTCGCCGGCGATCGCGACGACCGTCATCGCCGCTGCAAACGTCATCAGGTCAAATCGCATGTCGTTCCCTCCGCATGGAGGGTACTCGAATCACGCCGCGGCACCCAACGTGCGCAGGTGAACGAAGTGCGACGCGATGGCGCCGCCGAGCGTGAGGTGCCGGCGATGTTGGATGCCGTGCTTGCGCGAGACGTCGGCGACGATCTCCGCGAGCGCGGGGTAGTGCAGGTGACACACCTTCGGAAAGAGGTGGTGCTCGACCTGGAAGTTGAGGCCGCCGACGAACCACGTGACGAGCGCGCTCTTCGGCGCGAAGTCGACGGTCGTCTCCATCTGGTGCTCGGCCCACTCGGTCTTCATCCGCTCGCCGCTCGGTGGCGGCGGCGGGAACGTGGCCTCCTCGAGGCAGTGCGCGAGCTGGAACACCGTCCCGAGCGTCGCGCCGAGCGTCCACGCGGCGACGAAGTGGAAGATCGCCACCTGCCAGAGCGGATGAAACATCGCGGGGATGACGATCGACCACCCGACGAAGAAGATCTTCCACGCATAGAACGAGACCTTCGTCGCGCGCCCGACGTGCGGCAGCTTGTGGACGCCGATGAGGCGGCTGCGAAGGACGATGAAGTCGTCGTAGAAGACCCACTTGGGCAGGAGGAACCCGTAGAAGAACCACATGTACAGGTGCTGCCAGCGGTGCCACGGACGCAGGCGCTGCTCGGGCGAGAGGCGCGCGAGGATCCCGAAGTCCATGTCGAAGTCGACGCCCTGGATGTTCGTGAACGTGTGATGAAACGTGTTGTGCTTGTGGCGCCAGATGAACGAGTTGACGCCCATCACGTCGAGCGTCGAGCCGAAGACGCGGTTGATCCACACGTGCTTCGAGAACGCGCCGTGGTTGGCGTCGTGTTGCACCGACATGCCGACGCCGGCGATCGAGAGCCCGAGCGAGACGGCGGCGAGGAGCGCTTGCCACCACGTGGTCGCGGCGAAGACGAGCAGCGCCCACGAGCTGACGAACCAGACGAGGATGGCAAGCGACTTCAGGTACATCCCGACGAGATCGCGGCGGTCTCGCGACGCGCGGCCGTCGGGTCCTTCGAAGTAGGCGTCGGCGCGGGCCTTGAGATCGCCGGCGAAGGCCCCGCGGTCGGCGAAGCGGACTTGCGTCGAAACGAGAGGGCTCACAACCATTGCCGTATCAATGGGGCGTGCGGCGTCCTCGCGTTGTCATCTTTTGACGAGATCGCGTGTTCTGCCATTTGGCCGTACGTGTCAAGGGCGGATCGTGATCGTCGCGGGGCTCCCGGCGGGGGTGTTCGTGATCCGTACGCCTCCGGTGATCTTTTCCGCCGTGCAGCCGCCGCAGTCGATCGTGTAGCCGTTCGGGTAGACGCGTGACGGGACGGAGAGGATCGTCGGCGCGGCGATCGATGCGTCGGGCTTGTATGTGAGCGTGAAGGTCGATGTGGATGGGTCGAAGGCGTACCGGATGGGATCGCCGGCCACGCGCTCGGGGTAGGGACGAACGAGCGTGTCGACGAGCGGTTGGCGCTCGCTGCCGTCGGCGTCGAGCAGCGAATATCCGCCGCCCTTGCTGTACGACCAGTACATCGAGCTCCCGGCCACGGCGCCGATGCCGTCGTACTGCGCCGTCATGTACTCGACGATTCCGTTTCCGTGGCCGCCGTATTCGCCGACCCACAGCGCCGCGTCGAGGCCCTTTGCTTCGTCGGCGAGCGCGGAGATGTTCGCGATGAGGCGCGGTCGGCCCCCGGGATCGAAGCCGTTGCCGCGCTCCGCGTCTGTGTCGTACGAGTGCGGCGCGTAGACGACGTCGGCGAACGGAAACTTGGTGAGCCCGGTCGCGACGCCGATGTTGCGGCTCGCGCTCGGCTCGAGGAACGCGACGAAGTGCGGCGCCACCTCGCGCACGGCGCGCGTCATCTCGACGTAGAACGGTGCGAGCGTCGACTCTTCGAATCCGGAGAACGGCGCGGAGCCCCAAGGCGGCTCGTTCATCGGATCGAAGCCGACGACGTTGTCGTACTGCGCGAGCCGTCGCGCGACGCGCCGCCACGCTTCGGCGTAGTGGGCGCGGAGATCCGGCGTCGCGTAGAGATGATCGACGCAGGCGATGACGTCCGGCGAGAGGGCGTTGAAAAACCATTGGTCGGCCGGCTTGAACGCGGCGTAGTGCGAGGCGTCGCACGACCAGAGCGGCGCGCCGTCGCCGCCGCCGTTGCTGAAGCCTTCGCCGTACACGTCTTGATGCATGTCGAGCACGACCAACAGGTTCGCGTCGCGCGCCCACTCGATGCGTTGCGCGATCCCTTCGATGTACGCGTCGTCGTATTGGCCGCAGGCCGGCTCGACGCCCGCCCACAGCACGAGGAAGCGCGCGGCGTTCAATCCCCATGCGTCGCGCATTCGGTGAAAATCGGCCGGTTGGTGAAAGTCGAAGTACGGCTTCGCTTTGTTCCCGACGTTCGCGCCGCGCATGATCACCGCGCGTCCGTCGGCGTCGCGAAGGAAGCCGCCGCTGACGTTCCAATACGGCGCGTGTGTCGTGACGGCTTTGTTCGCGTGGCTGCAGCTCGCGGCGCTCAAAAGCGCGAGCGCGCCCGTTGCGAGGAAGCCGGCGACGCGCACGAGTGAAACTATACGACGGTCGGCGAGCGTCGTCGCTCCGGGCGACGCGCCGTCTTCGTCGCAGCTCACCACCATCGTCCACGAGCTTCAGCGCCGCGGCGCGACCGCAGCGTCGATGCGCGTCGCCACGCCAGGCGCGCTCGTCGCGCGCGCGAGGATCTCGCCGTCGCGCGCCACGATCATCGAGCCGCCCTGTCCGGGCGCGCGCGGCTCGCCCGGTCCCCAGTTCGCGTTCACGGTCGCGATGCCGACGTCGCGCGCCATCGCGACGAGGATGCTCTCGCGCGAGTCGTCGCCCTCTTCGACCCAGGCGCTCGGAAAGAGGAGCACGTCCGCGGCGCGGAGCGCGTCGCTCGACTCGGCCGCGACGAAGTGCACGTCGAAGCAGATGCACGCCGTGAAGCGCGCGCCCGCGACGGCGAAGCTCGGCAGCGGATCTTCGCCCGGCGTCGCCCACGTCTCGGGGAACCACGGATGGCGCTTGCGGTAGCACGCGATCGAACGCCCAGTGGCATCGACGACGACGAGGGCGTTGTAGTAGCGCGCGCCGTCGCGAAGGATGAGCGGCCCCGCTATGCACGTGCGGTGCTTGCGCGCGAGATCGCCGAGGGCAAGAGTTGTCGGTCCGTCGATCGCTTCGGCGAACGGGCGGAGATCCGCGTCGCCCGTCGCCGACAGGTAGCCGGTCAGCGCGGCTTCCGGTACGAGCGCGAGATCGCACGCCGGCCCGCGCGTCAGCAGCGCATCCATGTCGTCGAGCGCGGCGCGCGGATCGCCCCAGCGGGCGGGGAGCTCCATCGCGGCGACGCGGACCATGCGAGAGCAAGCATACCGGCGCCGCGCTACAATGCCCCGGTGGAGTCCGACGCTTGAGCGATCCTCTCGCCCTCGACGAGCTGCTCGCGTACGCCGATCACGATCCGGAGACGCCGCTCCTCCTCGTCGACTTCTGCGATCCGACGAAGCCGCGCGGAGAGTTCCGGACGGCGACACGCACGGCGGCGCCCGAGCTGGCGACCGTCGAGCTCGCCCTCGCGTCGGCGTCGCTCCGCGTCGTCCCGCTCGAAAAGACCGATCGCAACCCGTACGAAGCGTTCGTCTTCGTCGGTCGCGCGTCGACGTGCGACGTCATCTTGCGAGACGCCAGTGTCTCGAAGTCGCACGCCGTCTTCGAGCGCGAGGCCAGCGGCTGGATCCTCCGCGACAACCGCTCGCACAACGGCACCTTCGTCGGCGACCGACGCCTCGCGCTCGGCGAGCGCGCTCCAATCGCGAGCCGCACGGCCGTCCGGTTCGGCACCTACCCCGTCTACTTCATGATGCCCGTCGATCTCCGGCGTATATTGGAGGCGATGAGCGCGCCGCAATGATCGACGACGCGGACGAGGAGGCGACTCTCCCGCCGGGAGCGCGCCTTGGTCGTTACGAGCTCGTGCGAAAGCTCGGCGCCGGCGGGATGAGCGTCGTCTACCTCGCGTACGATCCGAACCTCGATCGCAAGGTCGCGCTCAAGCTGATGCGGACGCGCACGGTCGGTCCCGACGGCGCGCTCCGGTTGCAGCGCGAGGCGCAGGCGCTCGCGAAGCTTTCGCACCCGAACGTCGTGCCGGTCTACGACGTCGATGCGGTACGCGGGCAAGCGTTCGTCGCGATGGAGTACGTCGAGGGACAGACGCTAAGGTCGTGGTCGCGCGAGAAGCGCGCCTGGCGCGACGTGCTCGCGGTGTTGCTCGATGCGGGGCGAGGGCTCGCGGCGGCGCACGCGGCGGGGCTCGTGCATCGCGACTTCAAGCCGGACAACGTCCTCATCGGCAACGACGGTCGCGTGCGCGTCCTCGACTTCGGTCTCGCGCGCCTCGCGAGCGTGCTCGACGGCACGGAGCCGTCGTCGCGTCCGTCGCTTCCGTTCGACGTGACGGGGACGGGCGCGAGCATCCCCGCGATGACGACGAGCGACGCGCCGCCGTCGTCGGGTCAGCTGCCGGACAGCGGGCCATCGTCGAGCGCGTCGCTCCCGTCGCTCACGCTCACGCACGCGGATCAAATCGTCGGCACGCCGGCGTACATGGCGCCCGAGCAAATGCGACGCGGCGCGATCGACGAGCGTGCGGATCAGTTCAGCTTCGCGGTCACGCTCTATGAAGCGCTCTTCGGCGAGCGACCGTTCGCGACGCCCGAAGACGCGCCCGTCGGCTCCGACGTTGCGACGATGACGGTGACCGTCGCGTCCGCCAAAGCGCCCGAGCTCGTTGCACCGAAGGCGCCGCCGCGTGGCTCGCCCGTTCCGCGTTGGATTCAGCGGGCGATCGTTCGCGCGCTGTCGCGCGATCCGGCAGCGCGCTTTCCGACGATCGACGCGCTGCTTCGCGCGCTCACGACCGATCCGCACCGCGCGTGGCGTCGCGGCGCGGGCATCGGGGTCGTCGTCGTCGTAGTCGCTGCGATCGGCGTCTTCGCGTTCGAGCGTGCGGGCGCGCGGGATCGGGCGATGTGCCGCGGCGGAGCCTCGCGTGTCGACGCGACGTGGGGCGACGTTGCGAAGACGGATGTTCGCAATGCGTTCGCCGCGACGAAGCAGCCGTACGCGGACGCGGCGTTCG